>CAXHCA010000020.1:0-60186 GCA_964015035.1 uncultured Saprospiraceae bacterium | reverse complement strand
CCATCATATTGTATCCATTGTCGTAGTTGTGCTGGTAATAGGCCGTGTTGTTGATATAGTGAAAGTCTCCGGCGATAAAAAACTGAATCTCGGCATCCTGAAAATGCTCGTTGAGGGCACAGAAAGCTTTGAAAACCCGATCTATACTGGTATATCCCTGACCTTCATTATTGCCCACAATATGGATCTTCATCGGTACGTAAATGGTCTCATTGGATCGGGGATAGGCGGCGGGGTTTTCCTGATATTCCCGGAGCCATTCTACGCGGTCTTCCAGGGTGCCGCAAGGTGCCAATTGGGCGTTGATTAACAGCGGCAGAAAAAGGGCTGCCAGTGAAAATAGTAATTTATGCATGGGTGTGGAAATTTAGCTATGATAGTAGTTGGTAATGCTTAAAACAAAAGCCTAACAAACAACAAGGAGGTTTATTAGGCTTTTGGTATTAAATATTTGATGAATATTATTCTGTAATTACGATGCGCTTGGTGGTTCTCCCTGCTTCAGTATCTAATGAGAGGAAGTAAATACCTGCACTGACATCGTTGAGGGTGATTTCAGTGGTTTGCTGACCCAAATTGAAAGATTGTTTTCCAATGACCTTGATTTGGCGGCCGGTCACATCTCTCAGATTAAGGGTAGCATCAAAAGAAACAGATGCATCAACAGTGATGGTCAGGCTGCTGTTTGCCTTAGCAGGGTTAGGGGCTACGCTCCACTCATTGACGGCAGTCAGTTCACGGTTGCTTACCGTACCTGTTCCAGTTTTGAAACTACCTGTTGCAGAAATAGGTGCACAAGTATAGGCCTCATTCAAAGGTCTAATGCGCCAAAAATAGTTTTTATCTGCCTCTAAGCCGGTTACTACCTTGTTGGTACCATAAACGATCAAGCGAATTGGATCGATGGCAAAGCTGGCAATACGAGAGATTTCCAACAGGTAAAATTGAGCATTGGCCACACTTTCCCACTGAAAGTTTACCCAGTTGTAGCTATCGGTTGTTTCTCCACCGGTAGGTGTAACCAATGACACTTCTTCTGTAATTTCGGCGTGAGAAGGAGTATAATTAGGTCGGATGTAAAACCGCTGGGCAGACGCAAGATCGGTAAGTACGAGTTGCTGTTGCGTTTGAGAGAAAAAATATTCGTCAATCGGACAGTTTAGAAAATAGCCCATCCAGAGTTTTTCTTCAGGGTCTACCACATCGCCATTGGGGTCCATCGTTCCTGCATTGTAGTCACAAGTGGGCCACCCGAATCCGAAGTTGTAATCCGGAGGAGTATCCGCAATGTAATCGCCACCGGTTGTGCCGTTACTACCATCCTGCTTCTCACTTGGAGGGCCGCCTGGAGAGAAGGTTTGTACCGGATTGCCGTGCATAGCTTCATCGTAAGGCTCAGAATCCCAGCCATTGTGTGGATGCAGGAGGCTGAAAAAGTGGCCTAATTCATGAGAAAGGGTTGCTTCTGCTCTTCCTACTTCATCGTTTCTTACTACAATCCAGTCCCTGCCAGGAGAATAGTAGCCTAGCGTTGTACCTAATCCATCGCCAGTTGGTGTGGCGTCCTTTACACAAAAGATATTGATAGCGCCATTGTCTTTAAAAGACTCCATTAGAAAGGCTGCTGATGGGGAACTGGAATGGTCTTCGTAGATAATGGTGTTGTTTACATAACTAAACCCGTTCTTCAGGTAGAAGACGATATCCATTTCCGCATAGTCTTCATTCAAAGCGCAAAGCTGATCAAGAGCCTTGTGTTCTGAAAGACGTCCTGAACCATCATTTTTCGCAACAAGATGAAATCTAACCGGTACATACTGTACATCGCGATAATTTACCCCGTCATTTGCTGCTAAAGTTGCTATGTTTTGTAGCAGGCGAACGGTAAGTTCTTCTGCCATTTCGCCCACCGTACCACAAGGAGGCGTGTACTGCTGGGCTGAGGCAAAAGAAGCACCAAGCAGCATAGTAATGAATAAACCTAAAAAGTTTTTGTACATGTTATTTTCTATTTTCTAAAAACTCTGTTTTTATAAGACTGCGCAAAATTAGTAAAAATAAGTGCTACGTACTGAAAGTAAGCAGACAAATCTTTGGTCTTGGGATTAACAAACCATCAGAAAATTACTACATTTGTCGCCACTAATAAAAAGGATTTTGCAGCAAAAAAGTTGAAACATTTTTTATCCAAAATAGCCAAACTTAAAATTATTATGAGTAAAGTAACCGTTGTAGGCGCTGGTAATGTGGGAGCTACAGTGGCCAATGTACTGGCCCACAAAGACCTGGTAAAAGAAGTTGTACTGCTGGACATCAAAGGCGATCTGGCGCGTGGCAAAGCACTGGACAGCTGGCAGCAGGCCCCGATTGATTACTATAGCACTTACCTGAAAGGTACCGAAGACTATAAAGATACTGCTAATTCAGATATCGTGGTGATCACAGCGGGCATTCCTCGCAAGCCTGGAATGAGCCGCGATGATTTGATTTCTACGAATGCCAAAATCGTTACGGCAGTGACCAATTCCATCATGGAGCACTCCAAAAACCCGATCATCATAGTGGTGTCCAATCCATTGGATGTGATGACCTATGCCGCTTACAAGGCTTCTGGTCTGGATGCTTCCCGGGTATTTGGTATGGCCGGTATTCTGGATACGGCTCGTTATCGCGCATTTCTGGCCACGGCTTTGGAAGTTTCCCCTAAAGATATTCAGGCGGTATTGATGGGGGGCCACGGTGACACTATGGTGCCACTTCCTCGTTATACCACAGTAGCGGGTATTCCGGTAACGGAGCTGATCGATGAGGAGGCCCTGACGGCAATCGTAGACCGCACCAAAGTGGGCGGTGGTGAATTGGTGAAACTGATGGGTACTTCGGCCTGGTATGCACCGGGTGCCGCGGCTGCTCAGATGGTGGAAGCCATTTTGAAAGATGAGAATCGCATCTTCCCTTGTTGCGCCATGTTGAATGGTGAATATGGCTTAAAAGATATCTTCCTTGGAGTACCGGTAAAATTAGGAAAATCAGGGATTGAGCAAATTCTTGAATTGAAATTGAACAAGGACGAAATGCAGTTGTTAGAAGAATCTGCTGGACACGTAACGGCAGTAATGGATGTCTTTAATAAAATGGATATATAGCTTTCTAAGTATGAGTGCATTTTCCGGATTAGTTTTATCCGGAAAATGTCCTTATCTTTAAACATCAGCTACCACAATAATCGTATGGCCGAAGCAAAAGTCAATGCGAATATTATCCGACAAATGAAGACCAATTCGGGGAAATCTCTTGGTGATATCTCCGATGAAATTACCGTATTATTGGTCTTCCTACGTCATTTTGGTTGCACCTTCTGTCGAGAAGCCCTGGCGGATATCGCCAAGCGTCGGGCAAAAATCGAGGGGAAGGGCATCAAATTGGTATTCGTACACATGACTGATTATGAGACGGCCGAGCCCTACTTCGACAAATACGGTCTTAAAGGCGTCTCCCATATCAGTGATCCTCAATGCCGATTTTATCAGGCTTTTGGCTTGGTCAAAGGCAATTTTACCCAACTTTTTGGTTTACAATCCTGGATTAGAGGTTTCCAGGTCGGTGTCATGGAAGGACACGGCGTAGGCCCCATGCTGGGCGATGGATTTCAGATGCCTGGTATTTTTATCATCAGAGACCATAAAATCGAAGATTCCTTCATTCATAAATTAGCCTCTGACCGCCCTGACTACGATAGATTAGTAGAAAAGTGTTGTGAAATAGGTTGAAAAAAGTTGAGGCGGTTTAAGTTTGGTGGTTTTAGAGGCGTAATAGGCACACCTGGGCCCATAATTCGCTCAATCCTGCTCCATTATTCCCTTGTCACTTTAATCTAAATGGCCTTAACTTTGTTTAGAGGGGTATAGCGTATCAAAAAAGGCAATAGATGATTGGTTGGAAGTTTTCAGAATATATTCCCGGACAAAATGAAGGTTCCTTATTTGACCGACTGTTGAAGATCTTTCAAGAGTTGCTGGTCTATACGTCAGGGGAGGTGAGTGAGGCTCTATCCTGGCTGACCGAATTGGATAAGGAATACAAATTGACCAATGAGCAGTACGGCATGGCCGATTTTATCCAAGAGTTAATTGACAAGGGCTATATTCGTCAGCAAGATGCGGATAATCCCAACTTTGTACCTTCTGCGAAGATGGAAATTGCTTTACGCAAAAAGGCATTGGAGGACATTTTTGGCGATATCAAAAAGACCCGGCGCGGCAATCACAATACCCGGCATGGTGGCCGTGGCGATGAATTTACTTCGGATTTGCGCCCGTATGAGTTTGGCGACCAATTGGACAATTTGGCCATTTCAGAATCTCTGCGCAATTCACAAATCAACCACGGCATCGATGATTTTCAATTGACCGGTGATGATCTGGAGGTGTACGAAACCTACTACCAAAGCCAGATGAGTACCGTATTGATGATCGATATTTCTCACTCGATGATCCTCTATGGGGAAGATCGTATCACCCCCGCCAAAAAAGTGGCCATGGCCCTTTCGGAATTGATCACTACCCGTTATCCCAAGGATACGTTGGATATATTGGTCTTTGGTAATGATGCCTGGCAAATTGAAATCAAAGACCTACCTTACCTTCAGGTAGGACCCTACCACACCAATACCGTTGCAGGCCTGGAACTGGCTATGGATTTGCTCCGTCGGCGCAAAAACCCGAACAAACAAATCTTTATGATCACCGATGGTAAGCCCACCTGTATTAAGAAGGGCAAACGCTATTATAAAAACAGTTTTGGCCTTGATCGCAAGATCGTCAATCGCACTTTGAATCTGGCTTCCCGTTTGCGTAAGCTGGATGTGCCTATTACCACCTTTATGATTGCCCGCGATCCATATCTGGTCAGTTTTGTGGAGCAATTTACCCAAGCCAATAATGGTAAAGCCTTTTACAGTAGCCTGCAAGGACTTGGCGAATTTGTCTTCCGCGACTATAAGAACAATAGGAAGGGAAGAAGATGAATAGGGGAGGATGGGGTTTATGAGGCAGTAAGCTTTGTACGACCTACAGCCTGTGCTTATCTTGTGGATTTTCAAATCCAGTGAATTCTACTCAACAATAGTCACTAGTCCTTTTTCGTTCTATTGAAAAATTGAATCCAACAGAATGAGATACTATCATTTTTTATTGTTTTTTCTAGGTTTTGCTGTCAGCATGCAGGCACAGAAAGCAGGTAAAATTGCCCCCCAGGCCCTGCAGGAATTAAAGACTTATGAGGATACGCTGGCTCTGATGGGCTATGCCGTGCTTAATGACTCAATTCCGGAGCATCGGTTTGGCACCTGCAAGAAATTGATAGTTACCTTGAAGACGGCATTGCAACTAGAGAACTCTTTCAATTTCCCCTTCGAACGGCTCAAGTCGGTTTCGATTCAATACCCTAAAGATAGCACCTTCCGCATCTTCACCTGGCAGCTGTATGTGGATAAAGACGAATATCGATATTTTGGAGCCATTCAGATGAATACCAGGGAGTTAACGCTCATCCCTCTGGTTGATCGATCTTTTGAATTTACCGGGAATATAGAGCAGAAAACTTACGGCGCAGACGATTGGTATGGGGCTGTATACTACCGACTGATGGAGGTTGATGCACCGCAGGGGAAATATTACCTGGTCTTTGGTTTTGACGGCTTTGAATTTTTCCAACGGCGTAAATTTGTGGACGTGCTGACTTTTGATGAACAGGGCCAACCGCATTTTGGGGCACCGGTTTTTGTTTCCGAAGGAGAGGGTCCGGTTGGGCCACGAACTAAAAATCGCATCTTTTTGGAATATTCGGCGGAAGCCAGTGTTAAGCTCAATTACGATGAAACGCTAGGTAAAATCATCTTTGATAATTTGATGATGATCAATGGCCAGTATGGAGAAGGACCCACTAAAATTCCCGATGGAACATATCAAGGTTATGAATTGAAAGATGGGGTTTGGGTACATATTCCCAAAGTATTCCACGAAATCATGAACGAACCTCCGATTCCCCAGCCCAAATTGGGCGCGGGAGCAGAGAAGAAGGACCTCTTCGGCAACAAATAGGAGCGCAGGTTTTCCTATTCATTCTTTGACAAATTTTAGCTCGACTTTGAATCACGGAATTTGTCAAAGAACCTCCTTATATTGGCATTTTACAACGAATGTCATGCAAGAACATACCCTCAAAGTCAGTAGAACCGCACGCTATTATACCCTGGGACATTCCGGTCCTCACATTCAATCTCTCTGGTTGGTTTGTCACGGCTACGGGCAGTTGGCAAGCCGGATTATTCAAAAATTTTCTGCTTTTGATGATGGTCAAACCCTGGTGGTTGCGCCGGAAGGGCTCAGTCGTTTTTATTGGCAGGGAGTGTCCGGGGAAGTGGCGGCGAGTTGGATGACTAAAGCAGACCGCCTCAATGAAATTGACGATTATAGCAATTACCTGAGTCAATTGTACGAAAGTACCTTAGAAGCATTGCCGGCTGATGTCAAGATCTACCTGTTTGGATTTTCACAAGGATGTGCCACGCAAGTGCGGTGGATCACCAGGAAATTTCCTCGATTTGACCACCTCATTCTTTGGGCAGGCTTCTTTCCCGAAGACCTTGATTATTTGCCCTTTCAGCAATATTTTTCTGATAAAAAATGCCATCTGATCTATGGCGATGAGGATCAGTATTTAACTTCGGATCGGTTAAAGAAGCACGATGAATTGTTGGCAAAGAACAAATTGGAAGTGGAGGTCACCACTTTTTCGGGAAGACACGTCATTAACCGAAAGGTGTTGGAGGGGTTCTATCAGTCAATTAAGGGGTTGAAATAAATTAAAATAATTCCTGATTTTTTCGCAATTTTGGAGATAAGGAAAATCATCGATAATGATTAAGACAGTAAGTATTAGGAATTTTAAAAGTTATCAAGATGCTAAGTTAAAACTAGCAAACCTGACTGTTTTAATTGGGGCTAATGCATCGGGAAAGAGCAACGCATTGGAGGCGATTCGTTTTTTAAATTGGATTGCTCAAGGTCAAAAGTTATCCTCCCTTCAATATTTAGTAAATGATAATGATAGGGTAGTAAGAGGAAAAATTGAAGATTTACCCCGTTCAGGGTTAAAGACCTTTACACTGGGTTGTACCGTTGATGGTGAAGAATTCAAAAATTTGGAAGTGACCTTAGAGGTGAGAAGAGAGGGAGAACTACATATTGAATACGAAGGGGTGTACCAAGTGCTGGAAAATGGTCAGAGGTACTATTTATATCAGACTAAAGGAAAAAGCCAGGGAGAGCGTACAGGAATCAATATTGAATATAATAATTTTGCAAGAGGTGGGAAAAAACCGCAAATAGCCGGAACAGACCAAATGGGTGTTTTTTTACAACTATTAAATTCAGCACGGTTTGCCGATGGGCATAAGAAGACAAGACGAATTATTCCTAAAGTTGCTTCAGTGTTTGAAAACAATTTGCTAAATATTGTTTTTTTAGACCCCGTACCTCAGAAGATGCGAGGCTATAGTTATGAAAGTGATAGAGAGATATTTGGAGACGGCAGTAATCTTTCAAGCGTATTATATCACTTATGGAACGCGGATCAACAGGAGGAAGAAAACAGGAAGACAATCCTACAGTTCATCAGTAGCTTACCAGAGCAGAATATTTCAGAAATCACTTTCATCAGAGGTCCCCGAAAGGAAATAATGCTTCAATTAAAAGAAACATTCGGGGGGAAGGACCAAGAATACGATGCCTCTTTACTCTCTGACGGTACACTGAGGGTCTTAGCGTATGCTGCGGTCCTGTTGTCAGCTCCAAGAGGAAGTATGGTGATTATGGAGGAGATTGATAATGGTGTCCACCCAAGTCGAGCCCATCAATTATTGGCATCTATGAATAAAGTTGCAAGAGAAAGAGATTTAACTATTCTGTTGAGTACTCATAACCCTGCAATGCTGGATGCTTTGCCCAATGAAGCCGTTCCTAAGGTCGTTTTTTGTTATCGAGATCCAAAGTCAGGGAGTAGTCAGCTTGTAAGAATGGAAGACCTACCAGACTATCCTGAATTGATTGCACAGGGGTCTTTAGGTGATCTGTTGACTAGAGGGCTGATAGATCGATTCGTAAAGCAGCAAGATAAGGGCGAAGAAAAAAAATTAAAGGCACTAGAGTGGCTAGAAACGATAAAATAAGGATTTTTATGCCGGGAAAGCCTGTTATTTGGATTATTGATACTACTGTTTTTCTAAATATTTTGGATGTTCCTCAATTTGACAAGATAGAGAAGAAATATTAGGCCAGTTTAAAGCGAGAATAGAAAATAGTGACTTTTTTTTACTGCCTTTTACGACAATTATAGAAACAGGAAATCATATTGCTCAAATAAATAATGGGAATCAGAGGTAGGTTTTTGCACAAAAGTTTTCCGACCAAGTATTACAATCTCTGGATGGAATTGCACCCTATAAAACCATAGCCTTTCCTGAATCAGATCAATTTAGAAATTGGTTACTTGATTTTCCAAATAATGCGCAGGCAGGCAAAGGTATTGGTGACCATATGATTATTAAACAATGGGAAGAGCAATGTGAAATGTTTGCTGCCTATACGGTGAAAATATGGAGCACAGATCGCGATCTACAAGGATATGAATGTAACCATTAAGATCCTAGTGCATGCGGTCTCCCCGCAATTCCAATTCGCCCATGATTTCAGCTTCCCGCACCAGGTATTCCTTCCAACGGGCCCTGGTTTTTTCTTCTCCGCAATAGTGTTTGGCCAGGTTGATGAACAACACATAATGACCAGCCTCGGCGACCATAAATTTGTGGTAAAAGCCTTTTAGGTGCTCATCGTTGATGTGCAAAGACAAGAGGCGAAATCGCTCACAGCTCCGGGCTTCAATCAGGGCACAAACCAATAGTTTTTCCAATAACCGGTCTTCCGGTGAACCGCCTTTTTTTTGAAATTGCAGTAAAGCATTGACATACTCATCCTTGCGCTGACGGCCCAATTTAAGGTCACGTTTGCCCATTTCGTGCAGTACTGCTCGAAAATGGCCCCATTCTTCGGTAACAATGGGCGCTAATTCTTCCACCAGCATTTCCTTTTCCGGATATTGCTGGATCAGCGAAATGCAGGAAGTCGCCGCTTTTTGCTCACAATAAGCGTGGTCTGTCAGGATTTCCTGCAGGTCCATTTCTGCCAAATTAACCCATCTTGGGTCGGTGGGCAATTGTAACCCTAACATTTGAACCACCTTTAAATCTTGTTCTGTCGTTGACATTGGTATAAATTCAAAAACGAAAAAAAGCGTTCGCGAAAACGAGTACCTTATGTTTAATATTCAACTCAGTGCAAATCTTGTCTCCTCCATCTCAACGCTCCCCGTCTATTGTTCCAGACAATCTAACTGTTGCAAAAAGAAATCCAATTGGTAGACTTCATATTCCTCATAACCACTACTCCAGAAAACGCGAATAGCGTCCACTTCGCTGTTTTTCAACAAGCCAATCTGACTTCGGTCAATAGGGTAGTGCACCCGATAAGTCAGGATTTCTCTTTCAGTATCATAGCTTCCTTTGTCCATTTTATTGGCAAAAAGGTTGATGAAATCCCCGTTGAGCAATTTCACGGTCAAAATGCTTCCCTTTTCAATAAATCCATACGCCTCGCGTGCATTGGGATAAGCAAAGGTAAATTGTAAAGTTAAGAAACGGAAACCTCCACCCACACTTGTCATATAACCCTCACAACGCATGTATTCTTTTTCTTTGAGGAAAGGGCGAAGACGCTCATCGGTATGGGTAAACAATAGTTGTTTTTGTACGTCCCTACGCCATTGCCCGGATCGCTCATCTTTGCCTTCGTAAACGATATTGCAAGGGGTGTCCGGTGGGTTGAGAATCAGATTTTTTCGATCGGGAGTGCCTCCATAACTTTCCGTTACCGGAATCAAATCATCATAGGGCAGGGAGGACAATTCCTGGCGAGATCTTGCAATTCGGGTTTCTTGTTTTTTTTGATTTTGGTCTTCCGTAAAGGCTTTTACATAATTGCCTTTTTCCGTCAATTCTGCTGCCCGGGAGGCTTCTCTGATGGCCGCCTGTGCTTCCCGAAAGGTCTCCTGCTCTGCCCGGCGTGCTGCCTCTAACCGGATTTGTAAAGACTCAAAAGACGATTCATCAGCGGACCCTTGGGCATTAGCCAGTTCCTTTTCTAATGCAATTCGAGCTTGTTTGGCTTGATTGGCCCTTTCCTGGGCAATATTGGCGGCCTCCTGGGCAATTTGTGATTTGCGGACGGCGATTTTTAATAAATCTTCTTCTGTAATCGATACATAACCGGCCAGTGGTTCGATAGAGCCATCGTAAATCGGAAAGGTACGCTGGTTGCTACCATTCTCTTTGGCAGAAGAGTTGGCTGAATTTGGGTTGAAATCGGCAAAGTATTGCCAGGAGCCATCCTTGTAGACAATGATCTTTTCGCCATGTTCATTTTCCCGTAGCTCCTGCGCCGCAACGATCAGTGGCAAGCTAATAATAAAACCAGCCAAAAGACTAAGCCGTGAAATTTTTCTAAATTGCATGGGATTGTTAGTTTTTGGGTCAAATGTGTAACAAAGATAAGCATTTCCCCATTTTTAAAAAGCGCCTTTGTGGAACCTAGAAGAAACTTGCCAAATATGACTAGACTACATCTTTTTAGCTTAAGCTTACTACTCCTGACCGGATGTCTGCCGGACCCCTCTGGAGATCAGTCCGATGAGGTCTTTAAAAGCATCAAAATTGTTTATCCTGAAAGTTTTCCGGATACCAATGTGGTGGATGAATTCTATGGTGTAAAAGTGAAAGATCCCTACCGCTGGTTGGAGGGAGAAAGTGCACAAAGTATACAATGGATTGGACAGCAACAATCCATTACCGATCAGTACCTTCAGCAAATCCCTTTCCGGGATAAAATCAAGAAGCGATTAACGGAACTTTGGAATTTTGAACGTCAGGGAGTCCCCATTAAGCGTGGAAAATATTTTTATACTTTCCGAAATAATGGCCTGCAAAACCAGGATGTTCTGTTCCGGCAGGCTGAACTAGTGGGCGATGCGGAGATGGTCTTTAACCCCAATTTGCTTTCCGCTGATGGCACTACCGCCTTGGGCGCAATTGAATTTTCAAAAGATGGTTCGCTGGCGGCACTTCAGCTTTCCGATGCCGGGTCAGACTGGCAAAATATTCGATTGCTGGATACGGACACCGGAAAATTAATGGATGATACGCTGAAATGGGTGAAGTTCTCAAATATATCTTGGTACCGAGATGGCTTTTTTTACAGTCGGTATCCCATGCCAAGAGGGGACCAGCTGATGTCGGTAAACGAATTTCACCAATTGTATTACCACCAGGTTGGTACCTCTCAACAGGAAGACGAATTGATCTTCGCCGATCGGGCTCATCCACGGCGCAATGTTTACGGTTTTACTTCGGAAGATGAGCGTTACCTGGTCTTGTCTGTTACCGAGTCAACCAGTGGCAATGCGGTGTATTTTCAGGATTTGAGCGATAATAATGGCGGGTTTACACCTGTAGTGGAGTCTTTTGAACATGATTTTACCTTTGTGGGGAGTAATGGGACCTTGCTTTATTTCCTGACCAACCACAAGGCACCAAATTGGCGGCTTATTCAAGTGAGTACGCGCCGTCCGGAAGAACGGTATTGGGAAGAAATTATCCCCGAATCAAAAGAGGATATATTAAAGGAAGTCAAGATAATGGGGGGAAAAATGGTTGCCCATTATTTACACAATGCCTCCTCGCAACTCAATGTGTTTGACCTGGATGGGAGGGCACTGGAAAGATTAAACCTTCCGGGAATAGGCACTGTAACTACCTTGAGCGGAAGTGCGGATATGGACATGGCCTTCTTTGGGTTTACCACTTTTTTGCAACCCGAAGAGGTCTTTCAATTAGATATGGATGAATACCAGATGGAATTGTATCATAAACCAGATTGGAATTTTCCTGCTGATGATTACAACATCAGTCAAGTGTGGTACAAGAGTTACGATGGAACGGATGTTCCAATGTTCATTGTGGCAAAAGAGGGGCTGGATTTTGATGGACAGCGGCCCACTTTGTTGTATGGGTATGGAGGATTTGACATCAACATTCCACCGGCATTTAATGTGACGCGGCTCAATCTTTTTCCCATAGTTTTGGAACAGGGAGGCATCTGCGCTGTTGCCAATATCAGGGGGGGAGGAGAATTTGGTCAGGAATGGCACAAGGCGGGCATGTTGCGCAATAAACAAAAGGTATTTGACGACTTTCAGGCTGCTGCCGAATATTTGACCAATAATAAATTCACTACTCCCGAGAAATTGGCCATCTACGGTCGGTCAAATGGCGGGTTATTGGTTGGCGCTTGTTTGCTGCAGCGACCTGATTTGTACGGCGTAGCCATTCCAGCGGTGGGCGTGATGGATATGTTGCGCTACCAACATTTTTCTATCGGTTGGGCCTGGGCCTCTGAATATGGATCCGTCGAGGATGAAAAAATGTTTGATGTGTTGTTGTCTTATTCACCGGTGCATAATGTATTGCCTGGTCGATATCCGGCCACATTGATCACTACTGCGGATCACGACGATCGGGTGGCTCCCGCACATTCTTTTAAATTTGCGGCAGCTTTACAGGCCAATCAGGAAGCGCAGGATCCGATCTTGATTAGAATTGACGAAAATTCAGGTCATGGCGGTGGCAAACCCACTGATAAAAAGATTGAAGAAGGCGCAGATGTATTGAGTTTTATGTTTTATAATTTAAAAGAGAACGTAGAGTAGGAGGCATTAGAGCCAGGGTAAGGGACAGGAGATCAGCGTCAAATAGACCGATTTATTCTGTAGAATGTTTACCCCGAAGCCTAGAATTGGCCTTTGAAATAGGACCGGAATGGATTGGATATTATTATTTAAGATAGGGTTTTTACCGGTCAGCATTTGGGATTTCCTCGATGTGCTGATTGTCGGCTATTTGATGTCGCAGATATATCGACTACTGCGGGGGAGTATTGCTTTCAATATTTTTATTGGGGTACTACTTTTGTATATTGTGTGGTGGTTGGTTAATCAGTTGGAAATGAGGTTGTTATCTGCTGTTTTAAATCAGTTTGTCAACGTAGGCGTCATCATCATTATCATCATTTTCCAACCAGAAGTCAGGCGGTTTCTGTTGTTTTTGGGCAATAGTACGATCCGTCAGCGATCCAATTTTTTTGATCGCATCTTAAATCGAAATTTCGAAAGTGGAGATCGAAAGCAGGCTATGGTTCGCGACTTGCAGGTGGCTATGACCCGGATGGCTCGGGAGCGCGTTGGTGCGCTAATTGTTCTGGATAAGAATTTGAGTTTGGATGGCTTGGTCAGCTCTGGGGTAACTCTGGATGCAAAGGTTTCTCAACCTTTGATTGAGAGCATTTTTAATAAACAAAGCCCACTGCATGATGGGGCCATTATTATTGGTAGTGGAAAAATTCTGTTGGCCAGTTGTGTGCTGCCCGTATCCGATAATAACAAACTACCTAAGAGCGTCGGTTTGCGACATCGTGCCGGGGTGGGGATTACGGAAAAGGCAGGTGTGGCCGCTTTTATCGTTTCTGAAGAAACCGGCCGAATCTCTTTTGCTATTGGTGGTGAATTGGAACGTAAAATCAGTCAGGAACGATTACAGGAATTGTTGAAGGAGCATTTGGTATAACCTATCAAGCCCCCTTGCCTTTTGTCACACATCGACTGGGAGTCAGGTGCAAAATCATAATAAATATGATGATGCTATTTTAGCCTCATGTTTTTTAGCCTCATGTTTTTGATAATGATTTTCACCAAATCCTGGTGCCTTCTCATTTCAAAATGCGACCTTCCTTCATCGTGTGACTTTCCAAAGAAGGTGGTATATTAGCGGCCCGTTACGGACCAAATTATCTTATAAAAATATTTAATATTAATATGCAAAAAGTACAAGATTATATCCAGCAAAACAAAGATCGTTTTCTGGAGGAGCTACTTGAATTATTGCGCATTCCTTCAGTAAGTGCCGATCCGGCCTATAAGGCTGATGTGGAGCGCACGGCTGCTTCCGTGGCCGATAGCCTGACCAAAGCCGGTGCCGACAAGGTTGAAATTTGCCCTACGGCGGGTTATCCCATTGTTTATGGAGAGAAAATCATTGACTCTGACAAGCCTACTGTTTTGGTGTATGGGCACTACGATGTACAACCACCTGATCCCTTAGATTTATGGGAATCTGGGCCGTTTGAGCCTGTTATCAAAAAGACAGATATCCATCCTGATGGAGCCATCTTTGCCCGTGGTTCCTGTGATGATAAAGGCCAAATGTTTATGCATGTCAAAGCATTTGAGGCTATGATGGCTGCTGATAGCTTGCCTTGTAACGTCAAGTTTATGATCGAAGGAGAAGAAGAAGTGGGGTCGGACAATTTGGGAACCTTCTGTAAGGCAAACAAGGAACGCCTTTCTTGTGATGTCGTCCTTATTTCGGACACTTCCATCATCGCTAATGATACCCCCTCCATCACCACCGGACTGCGTGGATTGAGCTATGTAGAGGTAGAGGTTGTCGGTCCTAATCGCGATCTACACTCGGGGGTTTATGGTGGAGCAGTGGCCAATCCAATCAACGTGCTAAGCGAAATGATCGCTTCGATGATGGATGAAAATCACCATATTACCATTCCCGGATTTTATGACGATGTGGAAGAAGTGAGCGCTGAGGAAAGAACGGAAATGAATAAAGCTCCATTTGATCTTAATCACTATAAAAAAGACCTGGGCATTGGTGAGGTTCGCGGTGAGGCGGGATTTACCACTATGGAGCGTACTTCCATCCGCCCTACGCTGGATGTCAATGGTATTTGGGGAGGCTATATTGGTGAAGGCGCCAAGACGGTCTTGCCTTCCAAGGCTTTCGCCAAAATCAGTATGCGTTTGGTGCCAAACCAGAATTCTCACAAGATTACCAAGTTGTTTGAAGACTACTTTACCAGCATCGCTCCGGATTCCGTTAAAGTAAAGGTTCGGCCTCACCACGGCGGTGAACCGGTGGTGACGCCAACGGATACACCTGAATATAAAGCGGCACATTTGGCCATGGAAAAAACCTTTGGTAAGGAACCTATTCCCAAGCGGGAAGGTGGAAGTATTCCAATCGTTGCCTTGTTTGAAGATGTCTTAGGGGTGAAGTCTGTTCTGATGGGCTTTGGTCTCGATTCTGACTCTATACACTCGCCAAATGAGCACTATGGCTTGTTCAATTTCTATAAGGGCATCGAAACGATTCCTTATTACTACCAGTATTACGCAGAGTTAAAAGGATAAAATAAGAGGTGCATTAGAGTATGATTGGAGGTCGGATTTGCTGGCGAAAAGCATCATTTTTTTGATAAAATAAGGCGTTTTTTGAAATGCATCCCGGCTGAGCCGAGACGGATAAAAAAAGAACGATGTATCATCAAAAAAGTACTGTTTTGCAGCCCAAAGGTTGACCTCCAAACATACTCTTAAGAGTGTCTTTAAATTTTATTCTCCTGATAACCAGTGTGTAATGAGCCTGAATTCAAATTAGCTTAGTCGTTTATCCCGATGAACTCCTTCGCTAATTCTTCCTCAGAACCATTATCTGCTGACTATCAGTTCGGTGAGATTTTAAACATGCATTAAGGGGTGAATTTGTCCTTCCCAATGGATAGAGGACAAATTTATCCCTTCTTTTGTTTTCCATAGGGGAGGCAGCGAAGGATATGGTGTCTGTTTTAGGCAAGGTGCTTTGATGGCGGCCGATACTAGGATGGTAAATTTCAGTTATGATGTTAGCGGAGACTAGGTCCTGTTAGATACGGAGCATTACTCAACCATTAACCAAACGTGACGACTTGGGAAATGATTCTGGGCAAAGAGCGGTGAAATTTTTCAAAAATCAATCAATAATGAATTACACTGTAACCATTCGAACTGGCTTAAAATTAGGGGTTTTAGCTTTGTTTACCATTTGCTGGTCCTGTGATGGGCCTACGGCCGAACAGACGACTACTTCTTCGGAAGAGGCGACTGTTACAAAGAGGACACAGGCCTTACTCTTGACTCAGAATTTTTCTTTTGATGAAAATCAGATTGACACAGTCAGCGGTCCTTACCTCGCACAAAATAGATTGGTGATCCCTCCCAATCTTGCTCCGCAAAACAAATGGATCATGTTTGAAGGCCCGGTCTTAGAAAACGATGTGATTGCCTATCGATTTTACGCGGATTCCCGGCATCGTTTTGATATTTATGCCAAAAGTGTTCCTGATTTGGTCATGGACACGGTGAGTTGGAATTACCATGATATTATGAATTGGGGGTCGGACGTGCTTAAAGTGGAGAATTCACTAGGAATAGGTAGTCCGGCGATTTGGTACCAGGATTCCTTGTACACCCTGTCCGATTCGGATGAAAAAGTCATTGAAATCATAGAAAATGGAGATGAAGCGGCTCTCATTCGCACCACTTTTAAGGGGTTAGCCATCGGCTCTGAAAAATTTGACCTGATCCAGGATTGGCACATCGAAGCGGGGGAGGCTTGGTCTACCATTCAATTGGAGGTGGTTAATGGTTCATTGCCGGAAGGTATGTTTTTTGCTACGGGAATTGTCAAACACCTCCCTGAGGTGACTACCGGAACTGCGGGCAATGCTTTCTATGCCTATACCTGGGGCAATCAGTCCTTTCACCACGAAAATCTGGGAATGGGTATTGTAGCGCCGCAAGCTTCTCAGCCGGAAGCGGTCACTGATGATTTGAGTCATGCTTACCTGTTTCGCCAGCCCCGACAGAAGGTTGCCTATGCTTTTTTAGCAGCTTGGGAAAGAGGAAATAGTGGGGTGAAAGATGATGCCGGAATGAAAAAATTAATCGAAGAAGCCGCTGGAGATTGGTGATCATTGTCCTTCCTCAAATTCGCATCTACCCACATTGGCAACCGGTGTTCTGAATGAATTAAGGTAAGCTTAAAAAAGCAGAGCGTGCTGAACCAGGAAAAACAAAAAATGGCCTAAATTGAGCGCCAAGAGAAAGTACACGAAGAAATTTTTAAAATCAGCATATTAATGAAAGGAAAGGTAGCAATCATTACTGGTGGTAGTGGGGTATTGGGTTCTGCGCTGGCCAAAGGACTGGCCCGGGAAGGCATGAAGGTATTTATCTTGGCTAGAAATTTGGCAAAAATCAATGATAAACTCGATGAGTTTAAGGCTGCGGGGCTGGATGTGGAAGGCTTACGAGGAGATGTTTTGGATGAAGCAGCTATGGCAAAAGCCCGTGAAGAGGTGCTAAGCAAAGTGGGCAAAATCGACATTTTAATCAATGGTGCGGGAGGGAATATGCGTGGTGCTACCATTATGCCGGAGCAATCCGTTTTTGACCTTTCTGTGGATGATTTTAAAAAGGTCAATGAATTAAATCTGATTGGCACCTTAATTCCCTCCCTCTGTTTTGCCAAACCTATGACAGAAAATGGTCAGGGCTGTATCATCAACATATCCTCTATGGCTGCGGCTTTGCCTTTAACCCGAGTGGTAGGATACTCTGCTTCCAAGGCTGCTGTAGACAATTTTACCCGTTGGATGGCGGTGGAAATGGCTAATAAATATGGAGAAGGTATCCGGGTGAATGCTATTGCACCGGGCTTTTTTGTGGCGGAGCAAAATAGAAAATTACTGCTTAACGATGATGGAACCTTGACCGCTCGCGGGGAAACCATTATTAGCCAAACGCCTATGAAAAGATTTGGCAAACCGGAGGAATTGGTCAGCACGGTGCTCTGGTTGTGTGATGATCGCTCTTCTTTTGTAACGGGTATTGTCGTGCCGATCGACGGTGGGTTTAGCGCCTTTAGCGGTGTTTAAAAGCATTGGTCACACAACCACCTCAATTCAATGATAACAATATGATTAAATTGACTCAAACCTGGCGATGGTACGGCCCGGATGACCCAGTAAGTTTAGCAGATATTAAGCAAGCTGGAGCTACCGGGATTGTTACGGCTCTTCATCACATTCCTAATGGGCAAACCTGGACGGTAGAGGAGATCAACAAACGAAAGAAATTGATCGAAGCGGCGGGCCTTACTTGGTCCGTAGTAGAGAGTGTACCGGTCCATGAAGATATCAAACGGGCTTCCGGTGATTATCGACAATATATTGAGCATTACCAAGAGACGATTGAAAATCTGGCGGCTTGTGATATTCGGATCATTACCTACAATTTTATGCCCGTACTGGATTGGTCAAGAACCGATCTGGATTATGTAATGCCAGATGGCTCTACCGGGTTGTTCTTTGAAAAAGCTGCTTTTGCGGCTTTTGATTTGTATATTTTAAAACGGCCGGGAGCTGAGGCGGATTACACGGAATTTGAGAAAGTAGCTGCAGCCCAACGATTTGCTGATATGAATCAGGCAGAACAAGAAAGGCTCACCAAAAATATCATCGCCGGTTTGCCGGGGGGAACGACCGAAGGGGTATTGGATTTGCACAAATTTCGGAGTATCCTGACAACCTATGCCAATATTGATGCCGCTACGCTACAAAAAAATCTAATTTCTTTTCTCCAGGCCATTATTCCTGTGGCAGAATCTGCGGGGGTGAAAATGGCCATTCACCCCGACGATCCGCCGTTCCCATTACTTGGATTGCCACGAGTGCTGAGTACAGCGGCCCATGCCAAAGAGGTTTTAAAAGCAGTGGATTCACCCAGTAACGGATTGTGTTTCTGCACCGGTTCATTTGGTGTTCGACCCGACAATGATCTGCCAGCCATGGTTGAGCAATTTGCAGATCGCATTCATTTTATCCATCTGCGAGCCACCAAAAGGAATGAGCAGGGAGATTTTTTTGAAGCCAATCACTTGGAAGGGGATGTCGATATGTTTGCCGTCATGCAACAACTATTACAAGTTGCTCAAAAAACGGGAGTGGCCATTCCCATGCGTCCGGACCATGGCCATAAGATGTTGGATGATTTGCGCAAGCGAACCAATCCCGGGTATTCGGCCATCGGCCGCCTGCGTGGATTAGCAGAGTTGAGAGGATTGGAGCTGGGTATCTTACGTTCAATAGATATGAAAGGTACATTATGATTAGGTAAACTTTCGCTAAAGCGCTATTGGGAAAGCAGCTTTTTAACTATGTTTGGAGGAAATAATTGGATCGTTTCACCTTAAATGTATTAAAATGGCCGTGTTCAATCGTTGCTTTTGTCTAGTGCTAATGGTGTTTTTGGGAGCCCTCTATTCCTGTCAAACTGAATCCACTAAATCTACCGAAACCATGCCTGTAGAATCTACCACTACCGCTTCTTTTGATTGGCAGGGCCACCGTGGGGCCCGAGGCTTATTGCCCGAAAATACGATTCCATCCTTTTTGAAGGCGCTGGACTTTCCCGCCGTGAGAACCCTCGAATTGGATGTGGTCATTTCCAAAGACAGTCAGATTGTGATTTCCCACGAACCCTGGATGTCCAGCGGCATTTGCAGCCACCCGGATGGCCGCCCGGTGACAAAGGAGGAAGAGGAACAACTACTGATTTATCAGATGACTTATGAGGAAGTGAAAAGCTATGATTGTGGAAGCCGGGGTAATGAAAAATTCCCGGATCAGCAGGCTATGAAAACTTATAAACCGTTGCTGTCGGAAATGGTGGCGGCCGTTGACGAAAAGGCGAAGACTCAAGGGTTGCGTCTTCCTCACTATAATATTGAAATCAAAATGAAACCGGACTGGGATGGCAAAAAAACACCTTCACCCAAAGATTTTGTCTATATTTTGATGAAAGAAATCAGCCGTCTCGGTATCAGTGATCGGGTGTGTGTGCAGTCATTTGATGTTCGGCCAATGCAGATTCTCCACCAATTTGCACCGGATTTGACCACTGCCTTTTTAGTTTCTAATGAGGATGGTGTGCAAACCAATTTGGAAAAACTGGGGTATGTGCCAGATGTTTATAGCCCCTATTATCAATTAGTCACGGCCAATATGGTACAAATTGTCCACGACAAAGGCATGCGACTGATTCCGTGGACGGTTAATGAACCAGCCATCATGGATAGCTTAATCACATTAGGTGTGGATGGCATCATTACTGATTATCCAAACCTGATTCCTGTAGGGAAATAAGGGGAATATTATTTGACGCCCGTTAGCTCCTGGTAGGTGAGGGACAATCTAATATGGTTGTAGCTGACTTCCCCTTTCAACATTTCATAAATGTTTTTTAGTCGATACGGTTTTTCCAGATAACGAATGGTTTTCCAGACCTTCCGTGCTTCGGCTTCAGGAACAAAGCGGTACAGGTCAATGTCTCGCCCTTGCATCATCAATGTACAAAGATGCTGTGCAATGGTGGCTTCATCGATGTTGCGCTCTCGCGAAATCTCGGAAATACTTAACTTTTCACGGTAAAAAGAGTACGTAATTTCCAGCGTCGATTTTGGGAAAGCATTGCTATTGCTCTTGACGTATTCCTTTATTGCCTCCATGAACGTATCGCCGTAAAGCTGCAATTTGCGTTCCCCAACACCAGATACTTGGCGCATGGCTATGTCATTCATGGGTTTATTGGCGGCCATCTCTTCGAGCGTCGCATCAGAAAATATGATGTACGGAGGAACTCCTTTTTCCTGAGCCAGTTGTTTTCGCAATTGCCGGAGCACTTCAAATAGATCATTGCGCGATCTCTGACGTTGGGTAACGGGTTTGGCCTTGGCCTTATCTGCCTCTTGGCGCTCTTTCAGCGTGGCCAGTTTAAATAAGGGCACTTTCTCTTCTTCAAATAGCACCCGCTGACTAGATGGGGTCAATTTTATGACATTTTTCTGATCGTGGGCGATTTCCAGGTAACCCAGATTGATCAATTGGGAGATAAACAACTGCCAATCCCGAAATGGCAGGTCCCTGCCCGCGCCATAAGTCTTGATTTTATCGTATCCATTTTCAAAAATCTCCCGTTTGCCGGACCCACGGAGTACATCGATGAGCATGCCTAGGCCTACCTGTTCCCGCAAGCGATAGACTGCGGAAAAGGCCTTTTGGGCAATCACGGTTCCGTCAAAATAGGTGGGTGGATTTTTACAGATGTCGCAGTTGCCACAATTTTCTTTCAGGTCTTCGCCAAAATAATTCAGCAAGATTCTCCGCCGACAGGCCAAAGATTCGGCGTATTGCTGCATGCGCTCCAGTTTGGCCAACTGAATTTCCTGGTTTTCACTTTGATTGCTGGTCAGAATTTCTCTCAGCAAACTCACATCGCCATAGCTGTAGAAAAGCAGGGTGTCTGCTTTTGCACCATCTCGCCCTGAGCGGCCAATTTCCTGGTAATAGCTCTCAATGTTTTTGGGCATGTTATAGTGAATCACCCAGCGCACATTCGACTTATCGATACCCATGCCAAAGGCGATAGTCGCGCAGACGACGTTGATGTTGTCTTTCAAAAATTGTTCCTGCACCAGCGAACGATCCGCATCCGCCATACCGGCATGGTAGCTGGCCGCATTAAACCCGGCAGCATTGAGTTTGGCGGCCAGGTTTTCGGTGCTTTTGCGGCTAAGGCAGTAGATAATACCGGGCTGATTGGGTCGCCGTCCTATAAAACGCTTGATTTGATCGAGCCGCCCTTGTCCGGGGCGTACTTCCAGGCTGAGATTTGGTCGGTCAAAAGAGGCGATAAAAATTTTCGGTTTTTTCAGTTTAAGCTGGCTGACGATATCGCGGCGGGTAACTTTGTCGGCAGTAGCCGTTAAAGCGACGATGGGCACCTCGGGAAATTCCTTTTTTAGAAATTGCATTTTGGTATATTCCGGCCGAAAATCATGCCCCCATGCTGAGATGCAATGGGCTTCATCAATGGCAAAAAGATTGATGTTGGCGCGCTTTAATAAAGGAATAAACCCTTGGGAAACCAGCTTTTCCGGCGAGACGTATAAAAGGTCGATTGCTCCGTCGAAAAAGTCATTCTCTACTGCCTGTTGCTGTTGAGCAGAGAGGGAGCTATTCAAAAAAGCCGCCTGAATTCCATTGACTTGCAGGGCTTCTACTTGGTCCTTCATCAAAGAAATTAATGGAGACACAACCACACATGCTCCTGGCATAGTGACGGCCGGGATTTGGAAACAAATGGATTTTCCGCCACCGGTGGGCATTAATACCAGGCAGTCTCTCTTTTGAAAAACCGCCTCAATAATTTCACCTTGCATGGGGCGGAACCGATCGTAACCAAAATATTTTTTGAGCGCGTGGCGGGCGATTTTGAGGTCCATTTGTAATTGTATTGTTATGTATTTTTGCCTGCTAAAATAGCCAAATTTTTTAACCTCGCCAAATTTTTGCACCAAAAACACAAAGGGCCTTCTCCCGTAAAGGAGAAAGCCCTTGTGCTTTTTTTGAACACCAGAGGCGTTCGTTTAAATGCCTGGAGTTTAGTTCTATTATCTTACACATCCCTAGAGAGGGCAAAAAGGCGAGACTCTCCGGAGAGAGATTGAAGAGTCTCGTCAAGTAAACACGCTTCTTGTTAATGGGTAATAGGAAGGATAACAAATTTCTAATGAAAGACTATTGTTCATCCTTGTGGTACAAAGATAGGGGTTGCGGTTAAATTGGAAAACCCCATAAACATGGGGTAGGGGGGTAGGGGGCCTATCCAGCCTTTAAAAATCGGCGCATTTTAAGGGAAACGGTAAAGCCATCTTCATTGACTAATTTGAGTTGAGCACTCAATCTTTCGGCACGCATTCGTAGGTTACTCAGGCCCTGTCCTCCTTTGGGGCTAGCCTTTAACCCACTGTTTCCCTTGCCATTATCGTGAATAATCATTTCAAAGTGCTGGCCCGTATTGCGCAATACAATCTTAACATAGGAGGCACCGGAATGTTTGCTTACATTATTGATGGCTTCCTTGAAGATGAAATACAAGTCTTGACGTACATCGACCGGCATTTTTTGCTGACGGTCTATTTTGTCCACGATAATATCATAGCGAATGGCCATCGGTACCAAAATCTCGTCGGCATGCTCCTGCATACGGATAATGAGGTCTTCTACTCGGTCTTTTCGCGAATCGACCGACCAGATGACATCACTCATTTTAGACAGTGCAGTGCGGCTGTCGATGCCTATTTTTTTCAATCGTTCGCGGTTGTTGGGATTGTCAACAATGGAAGCCAGTATATCGGTTTGCATCGCAATGCCGGTGAGCAGTCCACTCAATTCATCGTGTAAGTCACTGGAAATCTTGGTGCGAATACGTTCTACTTTTAGCTTCTGGTCTAGCTGGTATTGGTTAAAGAGAAATAGCGCTAAGCTGACCAGAAACAAGCTAAAAAGAATGAACCAACTCTTCTTATAAAACACTTGCTCTACCCTGATCTTAAGGACAAAGGTTTCGCTGCTGAGGTTGCCATTGGGATCAGCTCCTTTTACTTTTAAGGTATAAGAACCGGCAGGTAAACGGTTGAAGCGGATGGAATGGTTGTTGTTATTATTGATCCATTCCTTATCGTAATTTTCCAGAAAATATTGAAATTGATTGCGGGTACTACGCCGATATACCGGCAGGGTAAAATCCAACGTGAAGTAAGTATCATTTGGGCCAATAACCAATTCATCCAACTGATCTAATCCCGTTTCTTGGGTAATGATCTTTTCTTGGGTAGAATTGTAGCGGGTAATTTTGGTTAAGATCACCTTAGCAATTTCTTTATCTACCAGGATATCTTCCGGATAAAAGGCATTGATCCCGTTCACTGACCCCAGATAGCAGCGGCCATTCTCGTCTTTATAAAAGGAGAAGCGGTTGAATTCGTCATGACTAAAGCCATCGGCCTGGTAAAAACTCCGAAAAGGAAACTCTTCATTTTCCGGTTCGAAGTAAGAAAGGCCGTTGTAGGTACTGATCCAATATTTGCCATCTCCATCGGGCAGGATGCCAAACACTGTATTACTTGCCAAGCCATCATCTCGATCGTAAACCTTAACGTTGCCGGTGGCCGGGTCGAGGATGTTTAGTCCATTTTTGGTGCCCAACCAGATTTTCCCTTTTTCGTCTTCATAAATGACGTAGATGGTATTGTGGCTAAGTCCCATATCCGGAATGCTGTCGGTTTGGAATACTTGAGTGGTCGCCTTCTCCCGATCAATTTTGTACAGTCCGTCTTCAGTACCCACCCACAACATTTTATCGCTACCTTCCAGCACAAAACGGGGCGTGGCTTCACTCAACGGGTTTTTCTGTTCCTGATCAACAAAGTGGGTGAAACGACCAGTAGAGGGGTTGTAAGAAACCAGCCCACCTTGCCCATCGGAAGGTGCTGTAGCCAACCAAAAAATGCCCGCAGAATCAACCGTGAAGGCGTTGATGCGGTCTTCAAATAAAATGGTGCGCACCATACAATTTTCCAGATCGTAGGCAAAAAGTTGGCCCATCGAATTGTTTTTACATGACACGCCCCAAAGGGTCCCCGCTTTATCCATGTGTAAATCAAGAGCGCAATTGAAATCCACCCGTTTCCCGGTATCATAGTCGACCATCATCATGGTGTCTACCAGGTCATTTTCTAAATCCAGGCGGTACCAATAATCGGCTTCTTCGGCAAAAAAGACGTTACCCTTGCCGTCGCCGGTAATTCCGCGCATGACTAGCCCACGCCGGTCGGAGGAAAGGTTTTTGGCCAAGAAGGTTTTGACTTTTGTTCGGTTGTTTTGCACTACCTTCATCCCGGTGTCAATGCCAAAAAAGATGGTCTTAAAAAAATCTTTGGACTCGGCACAAATCATATAGCTGCCAATATCCAGCAGGTTGGAAAAATCGAGAAATTCCCCGGCATTGGTTACACAGTTGATCTTGATAATGGGCGGGTAAAATCCGCCGGTATTGGTTTGCGCCAGCAGGATGTTTCCCTTTTTATCTTCCCATAAATAGGCGTATAGATTGTCTACTGACAATTGTTTTACTTTCGTGAAGACCAACTCGGTGGCATCAAAAAGGTAGACTCCGGGAACGCCATTAAACGCCAACCAGATTCTCGATTCTTTGTCTTGGTGAAGGAAGTAAGTCTTCCGCGGATAAAGAAAAGGCTGATCAGGGGAGTCAAAATCTTGCGGTTGGAAACTGTGCATTAATTGTCCTCCTGCATCAAAGAGGTACATGCCCATTTCGCTGTCATTGATGAAAAAGAAACCATTCTCTGTATGCAGCAATTCGATGGTGAAGGGGTGGCCATTGCCATTCCGACTCAGAGAAAACAATTCCCGAAAGGGCATAGCATCATCATAAGTATACTCGTAGACCGTGGTGAGGTGATCATTGGCTGCAATGGCATAGACTTCGCCGCGGCGGTCGATGTGAATTTTTCGCGGCAGATTGCTGATACCGGCTGCGGGAAATAAAAGCACCTTTTTGATGTCGCCGGTTTCTGGATTGAGGATATCAAAAAAGGCCTTAGTATTGTATTCGATAATGATATTTCCGAAGCGGTCTTCTCCTAGCTGTTCAATATTGCTGGAAGAGATCTGGTATTTTCGATCCCGATCGGATTTGTCATCAAAAACCAGAAAATCATATCCATTAAAGCGATTCAGTCCGTTTTCTGTGGCAATCCAAACCAGCCCTTGGCTACTGAATAGAATGTCTTTTACCAATCGGTCTGATAATCCATCGTTAAGGGAATAGTATTGAGATTGCAAAAAGCCATTTTGACTCCACAATGATTGAGTCGTTCCTTGCAGGAGCAAGAGAGAAATCACTATACAACAATGATACAGTGCGGTCCTTAATATGTTCAAACCCGTTCTCCCCATCTTAAGCGTGTTTAATCGGTTGTCCTTCCTGGAGTACTAAATTTCGCCATCTAACCTTTTGCGAATGACCTCAGCTTTGCTGTTGACTTCCAGTTTTTTATATATTTTTTTGATGTGGTCTCTTACCGTTTCAACGGAGATTAGGTATTTGTCAGCAATCATTTTATAACTCAGGCCGTCCACCAGCCCTTGCACGATTTGTTCCTGTCTTGCGGTCAACTTATCTCCCGGATCCATCTGCCTGGGCCCAAAATGCGAGATGACCTTACGGGCAATACTTGGCGACATGTAGGCCCCTCCCTGATGCACCGAGGCAATGGCTTCTTTGATTTTGAAGAGATCGCTCCTCTTGGAGATATAGGAAACAGCTCCGGCGCACAATGCTTTAAAAATCCGATCGGAGTCATCATATGCCGACAAGATCAATACATCGACCTTTGGGAAAAGGGAGCGGATATGCCGTATGCCTTCCAAACCACTCATTCCCGGAAGGTTGATATCTAGCAATACCATATTCATGTCGTTATCCCGTGGACTACTTTCTTCCAAGAAATCTTCCACAGATCCTGCACTCTTGACAACGCTCATATCCGGCTGAGCGTTAAGGAATAGCGTCAAATTTTCCCTTACTGAAGTTTCATCTTCAACAATACCAAGATTAATCATATGTTTGAGCTGATTTATTTATATCCTTCACTAATTTGGTACCTACCAATGATAGAAGGAATTTTTATCCACAAGCAACTGGGAGTCGGTCTTATGGGAAAGAGGGAAGTCATGGTCGTTAGATAACAGGGTTGCAGGAACAAAAGCGTTGCTTTCACAAGATAATGAAGTTTTTGGGATAAGCCTCAACCGTTTAAAAAAATCTTTGCAATTTTGTGACCATACATTATAGGTATTAGAAATTATCGAAACAATCGTATCAAAGAACTGTAATTATGTTGCGTACTAAAATTGCCGGAATCGGCACCTACGTGCCCCAAAAAGTGGTCACCAATGATGATTTAACCAAAGTGATGGATACCTCCGATGAATGGATTCGGGAGCGGACGGGTATTGAACAGCGGCGGTATGGACAAAAACATGAAGAGACCACCTCCACTATGGGCTGTATGGCAGCAAGACAGGCTATTGAACGAGCGGGGATTGAAAAAGAAGACATCGACTTCATCATATTTGCAACACTGAGTCCTGATTATTATTTCCCGGGATGTGGGGTGTTGTTGCAGCGCGAATTGGGCATAACCAAAACTGAAATTGGGGCTTTGGATATCCGAAATCAATGTTCGGGCTTTATTTACGGCCTATCCGTTGCCGACCAGTTTGTCAAAAGTGGCATGTATAAAAATGTGCTATTGGTGGGCGCAGAAATGCACTCAATGGGATTGGACTTTTCCACTCGAGGTCGCAATGTCACCGTCATTTTTGGGGATGGGGCCGGGGCTGTTGTTTTACAACCTACCGAAAATGAAAATGAAGGAATTTTGACCACCCGTTTGCACGCTGATGGGACCTATGCCGAAAAACTGGCGATGATCAATCCTGGTTCACATGGGGGGTATCACTTTAATAAAATGGGGGAAGAGGTTGATTTGGGCTACCCCGATGCAGCGTTTGGAGAGATTTTTATGACGCCGAAAATGCTAGAAGCAGGCATGTTGTATCCTACCATGGAGGGGCAATTTGTATTTAAAATGGCCGTGCAAAAGTTTCCAGAAGTGATCCATGAGGCGCTTGAAGCCGCAGGGCTGAAAAAGGAAGATATTGATATGCTGATTCCGCATCAGGCCAACTTGCGCATTAGCCAGTTTGTACAAAAAAGACTCGGCTTACGCGACGATCAAGTTTGGAATAACATCCAGGAGTTTGGCAATACCACAGCGGCCTCAATTCCACTGGCATTGGGTAAAGCCTATGACGCCGGCGCGGTTAAAAAAGGCGATCTGATTTGTTTGGCGGCCTTTGGTAGTGGTTTCACCTGGGGGTCGGCATTGATCCGCTGGTAATATGTGGCGTGTTTGTCACAGAATCTAGGGATTTTTTCAGGACAGGATAATAATCAGAAGGTCTCCGCTGTTTTATACAAGTCTCGGATTTATGGAAAAAAACGCACAGCGTTAAGAATTGACAATATGAATGCAGGAATAAGCATAGCAATCAAAGGCTTTTTGTTTTTGATCATGTTGTTGCAAACCGTCACCGGAATTGCGCAACAAAAACCGCCGGAAACGGATGATGAATTTGAACAGGCGTATCAGCGCAGGATTCAGCAGGAATACTTGTACAATGTATACATTCCCAGTGACCTGGCTGATGCCTTTATTCAGCTCAATAAATTGATTGATCAGCCTTCCAAAGATAAATTTAAGAACCACCCGGAAGAAGAAGCGGCCCGTAAACTGCACTTTAGCCTGGGGCGCTGGATTATCCACAATTGGGGGTTTTACGAGGGCTCTCGGCTGTCTCATTACCTGAAAGGTCTCGGCTTGCATTACCCCGATGATATGGCTCGATTTATTATGATTACTTACCATCGCAATTTGAATCGTAAAACACTCGATGTCAAACCTCTTATCGAAGAAATTCTGGAAAATCGGAAAAAGGAAGAAGCCGCTCGTGAGCAAACCGGAGAGGTCATCCATACCGAAACACGCAAGCGTAAGCAGTAACTAAATTACCAGGTCAAACTGCAATTCCTGTTTTAGATAATACTCCACATTTTCATTCACAATAATATCGAGGGGAAGGTATTGGATGGGATCAACTTCTTTTTTAAACAGAAGATGACTGACAATATTCATAATACCACGGTACCCCTGCTGTACGGGGTTTTGGTTGATCAGAAAGCTGATCCTGTTTTGCTGGAGGTATTCCAAATTGGGAGGAATCAAGTCAAAACCCACAATTTTGATCTTTTTTAGTGCCGCTTCTTCCATGCAGTTAATCAATTTGTAGGCCCGCGAGTTGATGACAAAAATGCCCCGGATATGGGGATAGGCGCTAAGTTGGCTCATAATGTATTGACGCAATTCTTGCTCTTGGTCAAAATCTTCAAACTCGGATTTGACAATCTCAATTTGTTTGTCCGTATTTTGTGTAAAATAATCCCGAAACCCTTGCTCTTTATTGATCATGTGTTTGGCATTGCTGGTCTCCTTACCCAGGTTTAGAATCATTGCTGCCTCCCCCTCATTGAGTCCAAAGTCAAGCAATTTACCGCCGAGCACCCCACTTTGATAGGAATCCTGCCCAACGTAGCATAAGGATTTAATGTCGCGGATGTCCGTGTTGATCATGGCGACAGGGATGTTTCTTTCGGCGCAAGCCTTCAGTAAATTAAGGGATTCTTCCAGGAAAATAGGGGCAAAAAGAATCGCTTCAGGTGGATCGGCAAGGATCTGTGCTACCGCCTGCTTAAAACTGGTCGTGTCAAAGATGTCAAAATAATAGGAGCGATTGATAACACCGTAGTGTTGTACGGCTTGTAATGCTTTTTCCATGCCTAGCTTGGGCTGCTGCCAATAAATGTCCGCTTCATAATCCGGCAAAAGTGAGTCAATGCGCCAAGTGCGGTTATAAGCTAGCGTACTAGCAATGATATTGGGTTCGTAATCCAACTCTTTCATCACGGCGAGTACCTTTTCTCTGGCTTTTTGGGAAACATTGCCACGTTTGTGTAGCACTCGATCCACTGTTCCGGTCGACACGCCGGCCCGTTCAGCAATGTCTTTTATTCTAATCCTTTTATTCATTTGAAGGGCTTGTTTATAAATTACTCCAAAATAAGCAAAAAAAAAGCATACTGGCCCAATTGATTGAAATTAAGGCAATTGCTTCATGCAATGCACTTTACCGATGTGGCAGTGTGCGATTTTTTCAAAACCAAACATAAATAATGCACAGGATATTTTTGTGTACGTACACAAATTATAAAAAAATAACCGTGTGCGCACACAGTTTTGGTTTTTTTCTTTACATTTGCATGCAAATTGTATTGTAAATGAACCAAAGCTTATCATCTTGGAGTTAGCCCTTAGCATTGATATTGGTGGAACAAACACCAAGATTGCCTTAGTGAACCGGGAAGGGAAGATCATCAAGCTCAACCGGATGTCGACGACGGGAACAAAAGGAGTCAATGCCTATTTTGAGAAACTTTTTGTGGCCATCAATGCTTTGTTGGAAAGTGCCAATGTTGAATTCCAATTGATCGGCATCGGTATTGGAGCGCCGGGTAGCAATGGCCCGCGGGGCACCATTGAATACGCCGCTAATTTGCCCTTTACGGGAAAAGTAGAGATCTGTAAAACCCTGGAAAGTAAATATAGTGTACCTGCTTTTTTGATCAAAGATGCGAATGCTGCCGCACTGGGTGAAAAATGGTGGGGTGGGGGCCAAGGCATGCGCAGTCTCATTGTGCTCACCTTAGGTACCGGATTGGGGTGTGGTATCATCTTGAACAATCAGGTAATTTCCGGTACGGAGGGCTTGGCAGGGGAAATGGGCCACATCCAGGTCGTGAAAAATGGCCGATATTGCAATTGTGGAAAGAGAGGTTGTTTGGAAACGTATGCTTCCGCTACCGGGATAAAACGAACCGTGTTGCATTTACTGGCAAAGCACACGGAAGGGAGTATTTTGGCCCAATACAGGGGGAATCAATTGGATGCCAAGATTATTTATGAAGCTGCCAAAAGCGGCGATCGACTGGCCAGGAAGGCTTTTGAATATACCGGTGAAATTTTGGGCAGTAAAATGGCTGATCTGGCAACTGTACTATGCCCTGAGGCTCTTTTCCTTTCCGGAGGATTGATTGCTGCGGAAGACTTTATTTTGGAGCCCACTATCCGGCATTTTAATGCCAATTTATTGCCGGTCATGCGCGGGAAAATAAAAGTACTGCTCTCTAGTTTGGGAGCGGATAATGCTGCCTTACTTGGGGCGGCCTCTCTGGTTTGGGAAAAAGCAAAAATCGTTCAAATATGACTACATTCAAAATGACCAATATGAATCTATTAAAATATCAACTCAAATCTTTGGAAAATATTCCTACCAAAATTTGGGATGATTCCAAGGAAGCTTCCAATCATGTGGCTAGGTCTATAGCCCTGGCTATTCGTCAGAAACAGCAGGAAGGCGAAAATATTGTACTGGGACTGGCAACGGGATCTTCGCCCATTCAGGTATATGAAGAGTTGGTGCGGATGCACAGAGAGGAAGGATTGAGCTTTAGCAATGTGCTTACCTTCAACCTGGATGAGTATTACCCAATGGAGCCAGAAGCGCAACAGAGTTATGTTCGCTTTATGAATGAATACCTGTTTGATCACATCGATATCAAGCGGGAAAATGTGCATATTCCCGATGGAACTTTGCCCCTGGAAGAGGTGGAAGCCTATTGCAAAAATTATGAGAAGAAGATTGATGCCTTTGGAGGTATTGACATCCAACTTCTGGGTATCGGCCGTACCGGGCACATTGGTTTTAACGAACCGGGTTCTTGGGAAAGTTCAATGACCCGTCTGGTGCGTCTGGACGGGATCACCAGACAGGATGCCATCAAGGATTTTCAGCGAGAAGAGGATGTCCCTTATCGGGCCATCACCATGGGTATTGGCACGATTATGAAAGCGCGGACCATCTATTTACTCGGTTGGGGCCAACACAAGGCAGGCATCCTGAAAAGGGCCATTGAAGACCCCATTACGCCGGCAGTTCCGGCTACCTTTTTGCAAAAACATCCCAACGCAAAAGCCATACTCGACAAGGCAGCTGCCGAAGAACTCACGCGGTTTAAAGCTCCCTGGACGGTGGGGATGTGCAACTGGACTGAAGACTTAATTTGTAAGGCGGTGGTGTGGTTGTCTCAGAAATTGAACAAGCCCATTCTCAAACTCACCGATGAAGACTATGGCGAAAATGGGTTGAGCGATTTGACGGTAGAATACGCTTCGGCTTACAGCATCAATATCATGGTCTTTAATCGCTTACAGCATACCATTACCGGGTGGCCGGGAGGAAAGCCAAATGCAGATGATTCGACCCGACCAGAAAGAGCAACGCCTGCCAAAAAGAGAGTGATCATCTTTAGCCCTCACCCTGATGATGATGTAATTTCTATGGGCGGTACCTTCTTGCGACTTGTGGAGCAAGGACACGATGTTCATGTGGCTTATCAAACCTCTGGAAATATTGCCGTACACGATCACGATGCTCGTCGGTACGTGGAGTTTTTAAAGGAGTTTCAGGCGGCAGAAGGGGACGAAAAGGAAGCCAAGGTATTGAATAAAATATACGACAAAATACTCCGCTTTTTAGATAACAAACAGCCCAATGAGTCGGATATCTCTGAACTCAGCAAGGTGAAAGGGTTGATCCGCCGTGGAGAAGCTAGGGCCGGAGCCCGTTTTTGTGGTTTAAACGACGCGCATATCCACTTTTTAGATATGCCATTTTATGAAACGGGACGGACGCGCAAAAAGCCGGTGGGTAAGCAAGATATCAAAATTATTGCGGATCTACTGGAGTCCATCCAGCCGCATCAGGTTTATGCAGCCGGCGATCTGGCCGATCCTCACGGCACTCATCGGGTGTGTCTGGAGGCCATTTTTCAAGCCATGAATCAATTGAAGAGTCAAAAATGGATGAAAGACTGTTGGTTGTGGTTGTACCGAGGCGCCTGGCATGAATGGAGTGTTGATGAAATAGAAATGGCCGTGCCTTTGAGTCCTCGCGAATTGGCCAAGAAACGACGGGCTATTTACATGCACCAATCACAGAAGGACCGGCCACCTTATCCAGGAAATGACGAGCGGGAGTTTTGGAAGCGCGCCGAAGATCGGAACCGGGAAACGGCCAATATTTATCGGTCGCTGGGGCTGGCGGAATACGAGGCTATGGAAGCCTTTGTCAAATGGAAATTTAGTTAGTTTTTAAGTTTCATACCTAGTGGAGAGAGGGTCTTTGTGCCCTCTTTTTTTACGGAGCGGGCCAGTCGATCTATTTCCCTGCTAAAGTAGCGATTTCGTTCTCGGATGATGGAAAATTTTTTAACTTGGCAAACAGTCAAGGTCTCGATACCTTCAGTGCTTGTTTGGAGGTAGCCATTCAGTCCCGGTAAAACCGGGATTTTGGAACCTCTTTTCGGCTATTTTTCCGTCCGTCTCGGCTCAGCCGAGATGCACTCAAAAATGAGCCTCGCGAGAACCCAAAAACTGTAATTCTCGTTGCTAAAGCACCATCTCCAAACATGCACTCAGCAGTCATCTGATACAAAAATGATCATAAAAACAAAACGAAAATGACACTGACTTCCCTCGATTGGTCGATCGTGGCCATGTATTTTTTATTGGTTTTGATTGTTGGCTTGGTGGTTTCCAAAAAGGCCGGATCAAGTGTTTCAGAATTCTTCCTTTCCGGAAGAAACATGCCTTGGTGGTTGCTGGGGGTTTCTATGGTGGCGACGACCTTTTCGGCAGATACGCCCAATCTGGTGACCGGATTGGTCCGCGAGGATGGGGTGGCCGGTAACTGGGCCTGGTGGGCCATGTTATTGACGGGGATGTTGACGGTATTTGTCTATGCCAAGTTGTGGCGCCGATCGATGGTATTGACAGATGTTGAATTTTATGAATTGCGTTATAGCGGCAGACCGGCGGCATTTCTCAGAGGGTTTCGGGCCTTATATTTAGGGCTGGTATTTAATGTGGTGGTGATGGGAGCCGTGTCATTAGCTGCGGTGAAGTTTGGAGAGATCGTCTTAGGGATGCCCGGTTGGCTTACGCTACTTATTGCAGGGTCGATCACTTTGGCTTATAGTGCTTTTGGCGGGCTAAAAGCAGTTGTCATCACCGATTTTGTGCAGTTTGTGCTGGCCATGATTGGCTCTGTCTGGGCTTGTATCTATTTGTTGAATTTGGACGAAGTAGGCGGAATATCGGGGTTGCTACAACATGAAAATGTGATTGATAAAACGGCTTTATTACCCGACTTTTCTAATCCTTCCATTTGGGTGCCGGTTTTACTGGTTCCATTGGCGGTTCAGTGGTGGGCCTCCTATTATCCCGGTTCTGAGCCTGGGGGCGGAGGTTATATTGCCCAGCGTATGTTTTCTGCTAAAGATGAAAAAAATGCCATCGGAGCGACCCTCTTTTTCAATGTAGCGCATTATGCACTGCGACCTTGGCCGTGGATTTTGATTGCCCTGGCTTCGCTGGTGATTTTTCCGGAATTGTCTGATATTCAATCCGTTTTTCCCACGCTTTCCGAGGATAAATTGGGGCATGATGTGGCCTATCCGGCCATGTTAACTAAATTGCCTCCCGGGTTATTGGGGTTAGTGGCTGCTTCTTTGATTGCCGCCTTTATGTCTACCATTTCCACTCAGCTCAATTTAGGAGCTTCTTACCTGGTCAATGACTTTTACAAACGTTTCCTCAAGCCCGATGCTAGCGAAAAACAAATGGTGCGGGTCGCCCAATTATTTACCGTGATTTCTGCGGTGATGGGACTAGGATTAGGACTTCTGTTAACTGATGCGGGACAGGCCTTCCGGTTGTTGCTCTTATTGGGGGCTGGTACTGGATTGATTTACATTTTGCGTTGGTTTTGGTGGCGCATTAGTGCTATGACAGAGATTGTTGCGATGATCGTATCTCTCTTGATTGCCAGCTATTTTACCTTTGCGAAGCATACTTTTGAAGACTGGCAAACGATCGTGATTGGAGCCTTTCTAACGACACTTGTGTGGGTGTTAACTACCTTCCTGACTCCACCAACCGATGACACCACCTTGCGGCGTTTTTACCGCAAGATCAAACCCGGTGGCCCCGGTTGGGATGCGGTTATTGCCAAAGCAAATGCAGAAGGTGACACGATTGTGAAAGAGTCGGGAAATCTACCCCTGGAAATTCTTTGTATGCTAATTGGCAGTATCACCGTCTATGCCGCTTTGTTTGCTACCGGCAACTGGATTTATGGTGCGACATCACTGGCAATAGGACTAACCCTGCTCTGTGCAGCAGGAGGTAGCTTCCTGTTTTGGGCCTGGAAAAAGCTGCAAACCGAGTAGCTTTTGGCCTCAAAGACGGAGGGCAATAAATAGACTGCGTTGCCCTTCTTAATTTTTGGTTTTTAGGCGGTTTAATGGCCTCCGATGATCCTTTTGGGTTTCTAAGGTCCTCAGTATTTATCAATCAAACCAACGAAACGGTCCTGGTTACGACAGGAGGTTCTAATTGGGCTGTAGGTCGTAAATGCATTTTTCATTCCTTTATCAGCGGGGAAAATCGAATTCCCAAAATAGCTGAGCAGGACCGGTTCAGCCTTTATCTTTCCTAGGCGAAAATGTTAAAGTTTGCCAGAAGCCCTATCTTTTTATGATTTGACCAATCCAAACGGATTTTAATGATGTTAATATTTTGTAATCCGATACTTAGATAATGAAAAATTAAGTTTTGTAAAAGGATTAAAAAAATAATCATTATTTTTGGAGAAAAGCATATTAAAAGTCCAAAAAAGTATTTCACCTGCAGAGGTGATAAGCCCAAACCAATATTTAACCACCCATTGCAGTACATTAGGTGGGAGTGTGAAAGCTATTTTCAAGACCAATTGCCTAATTTATCACAAACAAAACCGCGATAGATATGATGATGACCAAATCTATCAAACGCAGATTGCTCCGTGCAAGAATTTCACTTAATCAGACTTTACAAAGAATTTTAGACATTAACCGAAAACGCAAACGTCTATCTTTCACCAAAGACCCGGTTCAAAAAAATGAAGATCTTAATGAAGAACTCAAAGTGCTCAACAAATTAGCAGAACAACAGGCCAGATTGATCCAGAAATATGAGAACTCTCTGGCCGAGCAGCACTAAAATGCAAAACCTCCAAATTTCGCATTTTGCATTTGGAGGTTTTGAGAAAATTTTGTTCAACTATTGAACGAGTAGCTACCTGACGATGACGCGTCTTGCTGGAAGTATATTACCATCAATAAGCAGATTGATAAAATATCGTTCAGAGGAATCCTTCTCAGATGATGTCATTGGTAAACGCTACCTTAGGCTGCGTCATTTCTGTAGCTAGCCCTAGTTTCCCGCTCATCATATTCACTGTATTTCATCCAGTGCTAGTTGCTAGATGTATAAGTACATGTTTGGGGGTAATCATTCAGTCCCAATTTTCGCTTCTAAAGCACCACTTCCAAACATGCACTAAGTGATGGCATTACCTGTATTGTCGAAAAAATAAGCTCTTAGTCGAGAGAAAGGGGAACAATAGCAGGGTGCTATTGACAATGGAAAGGATAAACTTACTGAAAAGTGAAATCGCCAATGAAGGCGATTTTCACTTTTAGTTTTTGTGTTTATTGTCTGGGTTAATTTGCGTCCAATATGCAATTGATCAATTTTCTCTTAAAGTCAAGATAAAGATAGTTCCTCCATTGATCAGATATGCCCTTATCTGATATTGTCTAAACCACGAGAAAAAAAGCGATCAGCTCAAGGATTTTTCAACAGTTTCAGAGAAATAGGTACTTGATAGTAGGAAATGGCATCAATGAGTGATTTTCGGGTGCTCGCTAGATTGGGTTTGTCCTGGGTCTCATCCAGAATGGTGGTAAGTTTGTTGATGTATTGCTTACGGGAAGTTTCCAGCCATTTGGCAAGAAAATAAAACCCATGTAGGGAGAGGTCATTTTCCGGATTGACCACTTTGTCTTTGGTCGACTTTTTGTACCGGCGATAAAATTTTTCCACCCGGTCAAAGTCTTTTAGGCAAAAGCCCCCCAAGATCATAACGGTATAAATCGTATCAATATAGGCGTGGAAGGGGACTTGCTGATAAAAGATCAACAGGTTCTCTAGTGTTTCAATACTTTTCTCGATTTCTTTTTTCCCGCCAAGTAAAAGCAAACCGGCATAGATGGTAGTCAAGTTGATGTAGCGGATCACAAATTTCTCTTCTAACAATTTATTATTGAGCAGCATCCGGCAGCGCTCTCTAAGAAATTCCAGTTGATGGCTGGTCTCAGCAGACAATAACTCCAAATGATTATCCCGATAGCTAAAAAAGAAGTTAGAAACGTAAAAACTCGATTGTATGGCTATGGAGTTGATTTCTGGAACATTGACAAAACTATTCCAAAACAGATTGTTTTTACTTTCTTCCATCAAGGTTTTGGCTGCAGTGAGAATTTCCTCCTGTGACAATTCCTTGATGGAATAATTTAGTTTGAGGAAGGATAGTTTAGGCATTAAATTGTATAGATAAGGGACAATGATGTATTCATTTTTTAACAATTGTTCCTCAATCGCCTCTAATTCTCTAAATACGGCCTTTTGATAAAAGCGGCTATCTCGATAGAGGTGCATGGCAAAACAGGTGTTGAGTCGTGCCATTTTTCTCACCGCAAAGCTCTTGCTCTTTTTATAAGGAGCCAGAAAGTCTAGAATTTCATTTAGGCTTTCCTCATCGTTGTCTTTACCTTTATTTTTAAATTTTTGCAGCAGGAAGAGGTTGAGGTCATTGAGATCCTTGTTGTAGCCCATTAATTCATCGATGCGTTCATAATGGAGTAGAGCCTGCTTATTAGATTCAAGTTGAATGGCACTTTGAGCTAGAATATTCAGTACTTTTATTTCGGTGTCAAAATCTTCCACTTTTTCAGCCACATCTTTCACAGCGTGGGCGACTAGCAATGCCTGGTCTAATTCTCCGATATTGATCAGGTGCTGAATTCTTGTAATATTGTGGCTTAAATAGTCCGGGTAGTTTTTGGCCAGATGGCCAGTGAGTTTGAAGGTGTAATGGGCGAGTTGAAAGAACTTTTTCATGTCCTTTTCCCCTTTTGGCGATTCTCCATAAACATCCCGGTAGAGCTTTTCGGATTCTTGCTCTACTTCCATATCGCGAGTGATGACATCAATCAACGCCAGCGGATAATAGGACCTCACACTGATATTTTTCACATATTCATGAAAAATATCAGTGTGAAAGTCACTCAGCAACTTCACTACTTTTTCGATCAATAACATGGCAATGCAAAATCTTAGTAAGGAGGTGGCATCTCGGTAGTGATGAACAAAAGGCAGTTAATGCATCTTTTATCGCCGCTTGGTTTGCCGCCAACTATTTTTTGATCGGTTTTGAGATTTTGGTTTCCTTTTGCAAGGTACTATTTCCTAGGAGAATTGACACAGACAAAATAGAAAAAAACAGATATTTTAGCTTGACCTCCGCTTGTCTATTGGGGAAATTTGTCAAAGAACGATACGTGGGCAAGAAAGATTGTCCAATGATTTGGAATGCTAATCGACGCGATCAAAGAGTCCAAGAAGCGGTCAGGCACAAGGCTAGTGTTGGAATATGTTTAATTTCAGACAGCTTCTTCGGCGGAATTACAGCGTTTCGATATTTGGCGGGGATTTTATGATAGAGGGGCATTTGGCGTGCGCGTTGGTAATCTTCGAGAATGAAGGTATTGTCTTCAAGGTAGTAGTAATCTTCAATGTTTCTTCCTGCTTTGCGCAAAAACTCCATCGTTGCGCGATTGACCACATTTTCTGAAGTGCCGAGGTGTTGGGTTTCAAGGTGGGCCAATTGATCATAATCACAAACGGCTCCCTTTTCAGTGAAATGGTAAACCGGGCACCAATTTTTCGCATTAAACTTTGTGTATTTGGAGTAGTGATTGCGCTCTTTCGCTATCTTAAAGATTGGGCAAATGCCATCATCGTCCTGGATCAATTTCCCGATTTCATTCCATTCATTTCCGTCTTCAGTACTGGGAGGCCAGCCAATGATCAAAGGTTGAAGAAGATAGGGGGCATGTTGCAGTTCCTGAACATCCGAGATCGGCGATTCCGTTCGAAAATCAAAAACTTTGACAATTAGGCCATACCACGGATCAAGAGAAGTGAAATCCAATAATTTGCAGTATCCATAACCGAGGCCTTTGTCTAGACGGAACTGTAAAACCGAAAGATGCAAGGATGATTTATTCATAGGGCTACTTTTAAGTCGTATTTAAAACGGCAGAGGAAGAAATGGCAGGAACTTTACAGCCCCGTGCCAATTCCTCTACATCGCCATGTAATTTCTTTAGGTTTTTTATTGTTTGACGGGGGGAATTATATTCCGGATCTTTTTCCAGGCTTTGTAAATCATGACGATGTGTTTGTGAAGCAATCAGGATAGCATTTATAAATGGCCAAACCTGCTTGCTTGATACAAATATGTAGCATTTCCACATTGTAATCGGGCTAATCTGATAAGTGAAAAGGTATGAGCAAAAAACGACTTGGGGAGTAAATAGCAAAAAAATGCCCGGTAGGTACAAAACCTACCAGGCAATTTATCGTACACTTTCCTGGGAGAAACTCTCCCGATTAGAAGGTCTTACTGTTTGGTGAAAAGCAGGGATGTTCCCGGTTGTTGGTCAACAAAAATGTTGATCAGGTATTTGCCTTTTGGCAAGTCGGAAACGGAAACTTGGGTTTTAGAGATCCCCGCATGTAGTTTCGCTGTTTTCACTCTTCTTCCTGTAAAATCATAGATTTCCAATGTTCCGGATGTTTGTACTTCACCGGCAAGGCGAATTTCGACCCGATCTACAGCCGGGTTGGGATAAAGCCCTATCATACCACCTTCTTGCATTTCAGGTTGATAATCATACAGGTCACTGCCATACTGTGGAATGACTGTACCTGTTGGACTGCCAGCGGCACTGTTGAGCAATGGAAGCCCAAGAAAGTATTGTAGGGTGTTGATCTGTCCTGGTGTACTTCCCAAAGGCAGAGACCAGATAAAATCAAGTAATTCAATACCTGTACCGATTAGCTCAAGTGAAGATCCTGGTAGCAACTGAGTACCGATGTGATCGGAGGTTAATCCAGAAGCAGGGCCTTCAATGGCATTGATGACTACAGGGATCAAACCAAGCAGTCCGGTATTACCGTAGCTAGAGAAACTGGAAACATTTCCGTCTGGTTTAACCAAGGCTACACCATCGCTTTGTCTACCTTGTTCTACATCAAACCAAATAGATCCATAGCCATTTTCTTGATCGGGAATAGAACTGGAGTTTACGGTTTCAGTATGTTTAACCCTTCCATTTTTATCATAGAAAACCATAGACCAGCCATCCAGGTCTTCTCCGGCTTCTCCCGCGATTTCTACCCCGGAATCCTCTGCCAGATAGTTGACCTCATTGATGAATACATTTTGGGCATTAGCCCCTACTAGTAAAAAGCATACTAGTGAAAAAAACAGTAGCAATTGTTTCATGTTGAAAATTTTATAGATGAAAGATACTACTTAAAGAAAGTTATTGTGTTGTTGGGTATTAGTTTTTGTAGAGAAGATACTACTAAATAAGACCGACCAATGCCGATTTTATATATAATCACGGGGGGGGAATTCAAACTGGTGAATCGTGAACGATTTATTTAGGCCAGTTTTACAGGCCCAAAATACTAACTATTTGATAATTATTCAAGTTGATCTTAAGTCTAGAGAAGGTTTCATATTTTTTTCTCATATTCTCGTCAACATCAGACGAGATGAATTTAGCAATAAAAATGCTTCATATTTGTAGCAGAAACAAACGTTTCTAAAAATTAGTATGGAGTATTAAATGATAAGGGCCGTGTGTGTCTCCGGAAACGGAAAGATACCACGGCTTTTTTTTGCCTGCCTGGTTATCTCCAAGCCTTGGAGGTTCGATATTTGGGGCTGTTTCTTCAAAGTTCCTTACCTTAGCTGGATAAACGATAAACCAATTGATAGTTGTATGAATCAAAACAAAGTACTTTTCTGGTCTATTACCGTAGCTCTGGCGGGGTTCCTATTTGGATTTGATACAGTAGTGATCTCGGGAGCGGACGAACAGCTCCAGGAACTATGGCATACCGACGATCTTTTCCATGGCTTTGTAGTCATGTCTATGGCACTATGGGGTACCGTTATTGGGGCTATATTTGGAAGTATTCCAACGGACCGTCTGGGTAGGAAGCAGACCTTACTTTGGATTGGCGTGCTCTACTTTGCTTCTGCTATGGGGTCTGCACTTGCATCGGACCCATATTGGTTTTCTTTTTTCCGCTTTATCGGAGGATTAGGAGTAGGGGCTTCTACAATTGCGGCTCCGGCCTATGTCTCAGAAATTGCTCCCCCAGATCGTAGGGGACGATTAGTTGCCCTCTATCAATTTAATATCGTTTTGGGGATTTTAATCGCCTTTGTTTCCAATTATCTACTCAAGGATATGGGCACCAATGCCTGGCGATGGATGGTTGGGGTTGAGGCTATTCCCGCTTTTATTTACACCTTGATGGTTCTTTTGGTACCCAAGAGCCCGCGTTGGCTGATGTCTTTTAAGAAGGATGCGGAGAAAGCCCGGGATGTGTTGAAAATGATTTATCCTGGCCAAGATCCGGAGCCAGTGCTTCGGGCTATCAGGGAGGAAGAGGAACAAACCACTGCAAAAGGAGAGGGGATTACCCATCCCAAGTTTCGTTTTCCGTTAATACTCGCTTTTCTGATAGCGTTTTTTAATCAGCTTTCGGGGATCAATGCATTTTTATACTACGCTCCGCGAATTTTTAGAGAGGCTGGTTTGGAGGCCAGTTCAGCACTCTTAAGCAGTATCGGAATTGGGATAACCAACTTGATCTTCACATTACTTGGCCTCTATTTGATTGATCGTTTAGGGCGTAGAATCTTGATGTACATTGGATCATTTGGCTATATTCTCTCTCTGAGCCTTGTGGCAGCAGCCTTCTTTTTAGGTTGGAAAGGCATGTTGGTGCCTATTTTCTTCTTTTTATTTATCGCCTCGCACGCTATTGGGCAGGGGGCAGTGATTTGGGTGTTTATCAGTGAGATTTTTCCCAATCACTTACGTGCAAAAGGACAATCCTTGGGTAGTTCAACACACTGGGTACTGGCTGCCTTAATCACAATTTTCATGCCGATGCTACTAAGTGGGGGGACCAATCCAGGCTATGTTTTTGTCTTTTTTGCCTTCATGATGTTCCTCCAATTGCTTTTTGTTTGGAAAGTGATGCCCGAAACCAAAGGCGTTCCATTAGAAGAACTGGAAAAGCAACTGATTCGTACCAAATCAACCCTTACCCGCAAATAAAAAGAAGAAAAGTACGCGGCTCATCACAGGTTTGAGGGTAAAAGAAATGGGTAAGGTGTATATTTGTAGTTTATCAAAGACCACAAAACCGAAAACGCATTATGGCTAAAGGATTTCTAATCGATATGGATGGCGTCATTTATAGTGGAAATGACCTGATTCCGGGGGCGGATACCTTCATTTCCGAACTAGAAAAGCGAAGTGTACCCTATTTGTTTTTAACCAATAACAGTCAGCGCACACCCCGGGATGTCATCAATAAACTGGCGGGAATCGGTATTAAAGCGAATGAAGAACATGTTTTTACCAGCGCCATGGCTACGGGGTGGTACCTAGCACGTATGAAACCACACGGAACGGCCTACGTACTGGGAGAGGGCGGGTTATTGACCAGCCTGCACGAAAATGGGTACTCGTTAGTTACGCAAAATCCAGACTTTGTAGTGGTTGGAGAGGGGCGCAATTTTACCTTGGAAATGGTAAATAATGCGGTAGATATGATCTTAGATGGCGCCAAACTGGTTGCCACCAACTTGGACCCTTCGCCCAAGAAAAAAGGCTGGACCAATCTGGGAATCAAAGCAATTGTGGCGATGTTGGAGGAAGCTACCGGTGTCCAGGCATTTTCGGTCGGAAAACCTAGTCCGGTGATGATGCGGGTAGCGCGTAAGAAGCTCGGACTAGCCACCGTAGATACTACCATGATCGGCGATACAATGGATACCGATATATTGGGAGGCATCCAAGTGGGCTACCGGACGATACTTACGATGTCGGGCGTTTCTAAAAAGGATCAGCTCAAAAAATATGCCTTTAGTCCGGATTTGGTGGTCAATACCGCTGGAGATCTGGATTTAGATCAATGGTTGGCGGAATAGAGGAGAGTTACTTAAACACCTCTATCTCATGTGTTTTGACAATGAGGTCCGTAAACTGCCCCTTAAAGCGCGTGGCTTTGACGATGTGATTATCAATCCAATGGTAGTTGCCGCCCCGTGGTTTACCCATGACCAAGCCATGGAATTTGAAGCGGTGCTTTTTTAGCCAATCTTCAGTGAGCGCTCGGTGGGATTCCGTACGAGAGGTGAAAAAGGTGATCACATGCCCCTCTTCATACCATTTGTTGATGATTTTCAGGGCATCAGGATAGGGGATACAGGTCATCATTCGTTCCGGCTCCTCGTTGGGGATGTCATCACAAATGGTCCCATCAATATCAATCAGAAAGTTCTTGACCATTTCCGGTAAAAGTGGACTCGTCTTTTCGCCTTTTTCATTGTAAGTGTCCCTCAATACACTGTGCTGCTGATCCATGGATGTGTAGGTTTAAAAATCTATATATTCTGTAGGGTCAACTGGTTTGCCCTCATACCAAAGTTCAAAATGTAGATGAGGCCCGCTGGAAAGTGTTCCTGTATTGCCAATAATAGCAACTCCTTCACCGGCCTTTACGTAGCTACCGGCCTTTTTTAACAAGACCGAATTGTGTTTATAAAATGTAATGGTATTATTCGCGTGTTGGATACCAATGGTATTGCCTGTTTCCAAAGTCCAGTCACTGAGAAAGACGTAGCCGTCGGATGCCGCTTTGATCGCCGTATTTTTTGGCGCCAAAATATCAACGCCATTGTGGTCTTTATCCGGCATGAAGCCCGCACTGATTTCCCCGCTAACGGGCGCAATAAAATACAACTGTTCCAGTGGCACATCGGTGTTGAGCAGAGAAGTGGTGCGTGGTTTTTGCGCCGCCACTCCCAATTCTTCCAGTTCAAGTTCTTTGATCAACTGCAGTTCTTCTGGAGAAGGAGGCACATCCGGCAGGCTATCCGTTAGTGATTGGGGGTCAGATTTTGGAATGTCATCTTCTGTTTGTACATCTCCCACCAAAACCTTTCTAAAATTATCAGTATAAACTCTTTGGGCATCGAGCTGCTTTTCAAGTTTGTTGATCTGCTGATAGGCTTCGATGATGGCTTCATCTTGACTGGCATCACCATATCCGGGAATGTATTTTCGGATGGGCGTAAAGGCAACAGCAGCTACTACCAAGATGGCAACCACTACCACAACGCTGCTGATTAAGATGTAGACATTTAACAAGGAGAGCTGAAAGGAACGAACCTCCTCAAAAGTTTCGTTGTTCATGACCACCAGGCGGTAGGTATGCTGGAGGTCTTCTCTCATCTTTTGCCATCTGGTCTGCTCTTTTTCCATCGCCAATTTTTTTACCCTTTGGCACCGACAAACGGTTCCTAATTGTTAATTGTTGTCCTCAATACACTATTATTTCAATCTTGTAGGTTGGTAGTGTAGTGAGAATAAAATAAATTTGCTCTTGAAGGGTTTAGATATTGGTGCAAATTTACAAATATATAGCACAGCAGGTTACTACATCAAAGCCTTTTACGGGTTTAGAGTGCTTTTTTAACGAACTTTTAAAATTTAAAGCGTTTGAAACGGTTTAGTAGAGTTGGATTGATCATACTGGTTGCTGCGATCTTTGCTGCGTGTACAACACAAAAGAAAAAGGATGATTTGTCAATGGTTGGCAAATTATACCATAATACTACGGCTAAATACAATGGGTATTTTAATGCCAATGAATTGCTGGAGCTTGCAGTGATCCAGTTGGACGCGCAGCACGAAGACAATTATAATAAGGTATTGGAAATGTACAAGTACATAGCTGCCGATAATCCTCAGGCGTTAGCTTCTGACTTGGACAAAGCCATGGAAAAAGTATCCGTAGTGGTGAATTTGCACCGCCCAAGCATCTGGACGGATGACTGTTATCTATTGCTGGGAAAGGCACAATTTCTCAAGCAGGACTACGAGACGGCAGAAGAAACCTTCCGGTACATGGTGGATGAGTTTAGCCCCTCGGCTATGGCTAAAAAAGAGAAAAAGCTCACAAAACGCAAAAAAGGTAAAAGTGGCAGTGACGGTGCTAAACCGGCGAAAAAGAGTAAAAAGCAGATTGCCAGAGAACGAAAGAAACGAATCAAGGAGCGGAAGAAGGCCAATCGCCAGCTTAAGAAGCGTAGAAAAAGAGGCAAAACCACCCGTGCCAAAAAGAGCGACAATAAAGAGAACACAGAACCGGTAAAGAAAGAAGAGAAACCGGAACTGACAAGGCCCGATGAGGAAGAGGATGATGCGCCCTTTACGGGAATTATCCGTTTAAATGATACCGACCAGTCTATTGAGAGTGACCCGGAAAACTATTTCATGAAGCATCGGCCGGCTTACCAGGAAGGGGTCCTGTGGTTGTCTAAAACCTTGATAGAGCGCGACAAGAATAGCGAGGCCATGCGTTTGTTGTCGCAATTGGAAAACGATGCCAAAACCTTTCCGGATATTTTGCGCGAAGTAAAAGCCTTAAAAGCCTACAATTCTATTCGCCGTAAGAATTATGCTGAGGCCGTAGCCGAACTGCATGATGCGATCGAACTGCAAATGAATGGTAGAACAAAAGCGCGCTATTCTTATATCGTAGGCCAATTGGAACAACGCCTAGGTAATGGCGACCGTGCTTATGCCGCTTATGAGCAGGTGTTGAAGTACAATCCGACTTTTGAAATGGAGTTTTCCAGTAAGCTGAAAATGGCACAAAATGCCTGGCTTTCTGGTAAAGGTACCGCTGAAGAAGCCATGAAGGTGCTGGAGAAGATGCTCAATGATGACAAAAATGCGAATTTCAAGGATCAGGTTTATTATGCAATGGCAGATATTGCCTTAAAGCAGGGCAATCGTCCGGAAGCCATTAAATATTTGTCCTTATCCTTGCAAAATAGTTTGAGCAATCGCTCTCAAAAATCAGAGGCCTATTATGCTTTGGGGACTTTGTTTTTTGAAAATGAAGACTACGTTTCGGCCAAGGCTTACTTTGATAGCACTTTAATGGTGATGGCCAATACTGATGAGCGCTACAATGAGGTGGACCGCTTGTCGAAAAACTTGAAAGATATATCCGAAAGGCTACAGCTGATCACCTTACAAGACAGCCTGTTGTCCATCAGTCGCCTGAGTGATGACGAAAAAAGAGAATTGGCGCTAGCCATCAAAAAGGAGCAGGAAGAAAAAAAACGGAAAGCCCAGGAAGCACAGGAAAGTAAGGCAGGTGGGGATAAGTTTACCCCCATTACCGGTCGACGCCCAGGTGCAAGTGGTGGCGGAGGAACTGCCTTACGCAAAGACAGCGACTTTTTTGCTTATGATGATAAAGCGGTAAAGCGTGGAAGACGGGAGTTTACCCGGAAATGGGGAACACGTGGGTTGGAGGACAATTGGCGGCGTTCAAACCAAACCGGCGGGGATCTGAATGGATCTGATTCGGATCTTGAAGAGGAAGTTGTTGTTGCCTTGGATGATGAGGAAATCGAAAAACTACTTGGGGATGTGCCGGGGTCAGCGGGCGAGATTGCCACGGCAGAGTTGAAGATCAAAGAGGCTATGTACGAGTTGGGGAGCCTTTATCGGGAGCGTTTGAAAAATAATAAGAAAACCATCGAGGTCTTAGAACAACTCCATGAAAAATACCCCGGCAACAATTACGAGCTGGAATCTTGGTATCTATTGCACCTTACACATAAGGATGAGGGAAATGCCGCCAAAGCCCAATTTTATTACGACAAGATTCAGGAGAAGTTTCCGACCACCAACTATGCCAAGATGTTGCGCGATCCTGAATTTGCCGCTAAGTTCCAAGATGAAGAGAAAAAGCAAAACCTCCAATACAATGAAATCTATGGTTATTTTGATCAAGGGCAATACAATGTGGCCTTTGAGCGAAGCAAGGCCATGATGGATAAATTGCTGGGACAGCATCCGCTGAAGCCGCGTTATGCACTGTTGATTGCCATGTGTACCGGTAATATTCAGGGGAAAGATGCCTATGTGAAGGAATTGCAAGAGGTCATTGCCAAATACCCGGATACCCCGGAACAAAAACGAGCTAGAGAAATCTTACGTATCCTGGGTGTGACTACTGCGCGCCTGCCAGGTAAAGAAGAAGCGAAAAACTCTAACTTCGAGTTTAAAGCTGAAGAATTACACTACATCATTATTGTTTTTAACGAAGACATCCGCCTGACGGAAAATAAAGCTAAAGTATCCGATTACAATCGCGAATACCATAAGTTGGACCGCATCCGTATATCGAATGTGTATCTTGGAAAAGAAAATGATGTGCCGGTCTTGGTTTTGCGGCGCTTCAAGGACAAAGACGAGGCCATGAAGTATTATTACGGAGTAGAAAAGAACCGCAAGGATTTTATTGAAAGCAACATCAGCTACAATTTGTATCCCGTTTCACAAAGCAACTACCGCAATATCCTCAAAGCTAAGTCGGTAGATGGTTATGATCAGTTCTTTAAGGATAATTACCTCAATTAGTAGCAGTATATTTGCGCGGTAAATATTGCGACTAGGCAAAGGCGCTAAATACACGGTTCTAAAAAAAATGTTGTGTGTTTAACGCCTTTGCTCGTTTAATGAAAATGACTTTCTTACCCAGGGCCAATCCCTCTACCCGCACTAAAGTTTCTAACAATCCTTACCATCATGGCCCAACTTTCTGGAATTGTCCCTATTTTGGACGGCAAATTACCTAATTTACACCTATGAAAGTTAACTCATTACAAGAAAACACTTTTCTGCGTTTTTGCTTCTTCCTATTAATTGCAGTCCTGTTATTACCTGCTTGCAAAGTATCTGTTAGCACCACAAAAGACTTGGCTGCCAACATAGATTTTATCGTTTTACAAATGAACGATGTCTATGAAATTGCCCCACTGGAAGGAGGGAAAGCAGGAGGATTGGCTCGAGTAGCCACCGTGAGAAAAGAATTGTTAAAGGAAAACCCCAACACCATCACCATTCTTTCCGGCGACTTTTTAAGTCCTTCGTTCATCGGTACTTTACGCACGGAGGAAGGAGAAAAGATTGCGGGCCTGCAAATGGTAGAAACCCTTAATGCACTGGGCCTTGACTATGTCACCTTTGGCAATCATGAGTTTGACATCGGCGATCCTGATCTCTTGGAAAAACGCATGAGTCAAAGCGACTTTCTCTACATTTGTAGCAATGCTTTTCGCAAAACGGATCAAGGGGTTCGCCCTTTTCAACAGGTGCGCGAGGGACAGATCGAGCCGGTGCCGACCTACATCATTAAAGAATTTGCCGGTGAGAAAGACACCAAAGTAAGGATTGGGATTACGGGGGTAGTACTGCCCTTTAATCAACAGGATTATATCCATTACGAACCGGTTGTCAGTACCTTTCGCAAAACGTATGATGAACTCAAACCGAAAACAGATATGGTAATAGCCATTACCCATCTGGCGGTCGATGAAGATATGCAATTAGCGGCTGAAGTCCCGGGAGTAGATCTCTTTTTGGGAGGCCATGACCATTCTCATATGAACCACTACGTGGAAAATACCATCATCACCAAGGCGGATGCCAATGCTAAAACCGTTTACATACACCGGGTCAGCTACAACCCTGCCACGGGGATGTCGCGTATTCGCTCCAGCTTAAAAACGATTGATGATAGCATTGAGGAAGACCCGACCACCAAGGCGGTAGTGGATAACTGGCAAAATAAGGTCAATGAAATTATGGATAAAATGGGGTATGATCCCGATCAGAAAGTCTTATTCGCTGAGACACCACTGATATGTACGGAAGCTAAGGTACGTACGCAGCCCACTAATTATGGGACCCTCACCTGTGAGGGATTCCAATCCGTTTGGCCCGATGCTGATCTTTATCTAATCAATAGCGGTTCGATGCGTTTGGATGATGACATCTCTGGGACCGTTACCGAGTATGATGTGCTGCGCACCTACCCCTTTGGAGGAACCATTGTCAGTATGGAATTACCAGGGAAAGTCTTGGCTGATATCCTACAGATAGGATTGGTCACTAATATTGGAGAAGGGGGGTATTTTCAAACCTTAAAAGTGGACCGCAATGGAGGGCAATGGCATGTGGATGGAAAGCCAATTGATCCGGCGAAAACCTATAAAGTCGTTTTGCCGCAATTTTTGGCTGATGGCAAAGAGCAAAACCTGGAGGTTTTTGGAAATTATAAATACCAGGAAGCTCCTGATTTTACCGTGCAAGGAACTAAGGTGAAAAATGATATTCGGGATATCGTGATCTACTATATGCAGCAATTAAAGACCTTTGGTGAATAAATTTTAGCACACTATGCCCATGCAAAGCAGCCTGAAATCCCTATTAGCTGATGGAAAAATCAAGCAGGTCATTGAACAGCTGCTTCTACATAGCAAATCCGATGAAGATTTGCATAATGAGGCGGTGGCGTTGTCTGCGCGGTTTAGAAAATATAATCGGGAAAAACACGGCAATACCGCATCGAGCGAGGAACTCAATATTGAGCTGAATCGCATTCAGAATGCTGCACTGGACTTGATAGACCGTTTGCCGGAAAAGACTTCAATGGAAAGACTAAAGAAGACAAAAGTCGGGGAAACTTCTGCCTACAAAGGCATACTCATAAAAACATCAGAATAATCGTAATTCTTCAAGAATATCTGCGCAAGACTAAGCGTATGTTTGGAGGTCAACCTTTGGGCTGCAAAACAGCACTTTCTTGATGACACATCGTTCTTTTTTTATCCGTCTCGGCTCAGCCGAGATGCATTTCAAAAAGCGCCTTGTTTTATCAAAAGAATGATGCTTTTCGCCAGCAAATCCGACCTCCAAACATACCCTACACTTCAATAAACTCAAAGGGTTCAATCTCGACCCCTGGTTCCAAGGCCTTTCGATAGGCTACATGCACCCGGTCGATATCCACCTCCAACTTGGCGTACATGCTGCGGATATCGTGGTTATGGGTGCGGATTTGGGCCAAGCACATATAGGGGTATTTGCGCAAGTTTTCCGGGCTACACAAATAATCTACCAGCAAGGCAAAAATGCCTTTTGATTGAAATTCGGGGTGGATGCCGAAACCCATGCCTTTGGCCGTCTTGGTTTTGGCAAAGCGACTTTTCCACAAGAAGATGGGAATGGTCCACCAGTTGAGTTTGCCTTTGGCATGTTTCAGAAAGGGATTGATATCCGGATATAAGGCAATAAATCCGGCGGGATGACCTTCATAATAGGCAATACAGGCGATGCTTGGGTCAGCAATGGGTTTTGCTTCCTGCATGATGACCTTCACCTGTTCCGGTTCGATGGGTTTGAAATGGGGGTATTTTTTAAAAGCAGCATTATAGACGATACTAAAATCCTTAGAAAAACCATCAATGTCTTTGTAATCCAAAGGCCTGACCTCTACCGGATGGCGATCGTACAGCCTTTTGGCAATGGCTGCCAATCGCTGAAAGGGGATCTTTTTTGAGGCACCTTTATAAGTAAGGATTTGCTCAAAGGGAATATACCCTCGTTTTAGAAAAAATGCTTGATAATAAGCCGGCTGGTAATTTTCCTGGTAGAGTGGGGGATCATCCCCCTTCACCAATAGGCCCCAAAACCGATCCCGCTCTCCAAAGTTGACAGGGCCGTCTACCAAGGCAATATTCTTTTCCTTCAAATACTGCTCCGCAGTATCAAAGAGCAGCTCTGCTGCAGCTATATCATTAATACACTCAAAAAAGCCAATACCTCCGGTTTTATTAGTCAAAGCCTCATTGCGTTTGTGGTCAATAAAGGCCGCAATGCGCCCGATGGGTTGGTTCTGATCGTTGAGTAAAACAAAACATCGGGCTTCCCCATGTTGAAAAGCCTTGTTGTGATCCGGAGAAAAAACCTGTTGTACCTCGTGGCGTAGTGGATGAATATAGTTGGGATCGTCTTGATAGACCCGGTCTAAAACCTGGTGAAAAAGTGGCCAGTCTTGCTTGGTCTTAATTTCAGTAATTTTCATGAGTAGCTGCAATTGTTGGGCAAAGATAAACACGCTTTGTACAATCACATAAATTTTGAGCGGAGGAAAAAAAATTGCCCCTGGGCTAGGCACGAAAACCGAGAATAGCCAACACAATGCGAGGATTTGAGTAATGCCGGCTAGTGGGAAAAGAACCGTGCCAAACGGGTGAATTATGCTTTGCTGAGCCCTTTTCAGTTGTCTTCAAAAACGGGGCGGTAAGTAGATCGCCTAGACTTGTCAATTATGCAAGTAGCTCTAATTGTTGAAGCAACCATTCTTTTTCCGTTAAGGGAGAAGCGCGTTCAATCTCTAACTTTAGCTTCTTTTTTTGATCCTTGCGATAGGGGGTAATTCTTGTGAGCTTTTTTGTGAAGCGAATAATGTTTTGGTAGTTGGCTTTGTGGTAACCTACCACTTCCTTGCGGTTTAGATAGGTCCTAAGACTATCCAGCAGCGAGTCCAGGGCATCTATCTCATCTAATTCGTAGTAAATTTTGAGAAGCATCGATTTTGTCACAAGGTTAAGAAGGATGTCATCGTACTCAACTTTTAGCAATAATCGCATAGCAATGGCATATTCTTTCTTTTCGAAATGAAGACGTGATCTGCTGTAGTTAACTATACTTTCGCGGTGTTGTATTTCCAGGTATTGTTTGTATTCTTCGATGAAATGGTCAACCCAATTGAATTCTCGAAGTTTCAGTGCAATCCCGATAATGTTGAGGAAGGTAAACCTGGAAACGGACCCTTCTTCAATCAATACCTTTTGCTCCAGACCTTCTCTGTACAAAATAAAGGCTTCTTTAATGAAATCCTCATCACCAGCATTCATCCGGCCAATACAATAGTTGATGGCCATCAGGTAAATATCCCGGATTTCTGAATGCGTAAACCGGGGGCCATGTTCTTCTATTTCCGCTTTTAGGTTTTTAAAATACTTGGTTTCCTGTGGAACCGTAAGGGTCTTATAAATGTAATAATAGATAGAGATGGCTGGAGAGTGAAAAAAATCGTGCTCCTCAACATACTCCAGCACCTGATCCAATAACCCAATCTCACAATTCTCTTTAAACACCCGCTGGTGCGTTAGAATAATGCAAATCTGATTCATTTTTTTTGCCAGATAATCTAAATCCAGCGCATCAGAATATTTTTGCAAGTTGAGCGATACAGTGCGTTTTTTTCCACTTTTGAAGAGTTGTTTTTCGTTATATAGAGCATATTCGTTTTCGAAGAAAGCACGATCGCGCAAAGGAGAACCCTCTTGATTGCCTTCGACCTTTTTGATGGTTTTTTGGAAAAGTTTGTCGAGCTTTCGCTTTCGATAAAAAGCCGCCAGGGCAAGGTTGGTTTGAATATCGTCTTCACATTGTTCTTTATAGACAATATAACCTTCTACTGCTTTGGTGAAAAAGTGAATGGTCTGCCGTAATTTGGCGTCGTCATAGGGCTCATTGTTGAAGATCTTTGAGAAAATACGTTCTTTTTTTAAGAACTTTTCCTCCTCCAGATGATTGGCCATCATGAGATATTCAAACAATTGAATCACATCTTCACGTTGGTTATGCATCGGAGAAGACAGCCATTTGCGGAGTTCGCGCGTCTCTTTTTTAGTAAATATCCTCAAAATCGAAATTATATGACTACTTTTCATAGGGTAAATAAAGTAAAAATTTCAACAAAATTATTCTGCAGTGGTATTTTGTATAATGTTGATAATCAGTAAATTAATTATTTTAACTCGAAAAATGATGCTGTAAAAATAGCTTATTTTATTCAACAAATGCTGTTTTTTGTCTTTGTTTTTCGATTCAAATCATAACACTTTTGTAATGTATTTAAAAGCATACGACCTAAACCAATCGCTCATGAAGTCAACGGCTGATAAAGCAGCAAGCAATTTTTTGGGAGGTCTGTCAAGATGGATCTTACCTCTACTGCTTGTATTTTTTGCCAATGACATTGTGGCGCAGGGTTGGGAGAAAGTTTTTGGCGGCCCAAGTACAGACTGGGGCCAATCCGTAATTGAAACGTCAGACCACGGATACATTATTGCCGGATTTTCACAGTCATTTGGCCCCGATGGGGACTTTGACGCTTACGTGATCAAAACAGATGTAGATGGCACTTTAGTGTGGCAGAAAAACTACGATCACGGGGACAGACAATTTGGCTATAAAATTATTGAAACGACGGATGGAGATTATGTAGTGGTCGGAAAAATCGACGAAACTCCAGGGCTTCCTTCAAAGGTTTATCTTTTAAAAATAGATCGCACGGGGAAGGAAATCTTCCATAAAGTATATGCCAGCAACGGTAAAGAAGAAGTGGGCAACAGTCTGGTTCAATTGCCTGACGGTGGCTTTGCCATCGTAGGTGATACGAGGATACCCGGGGATGCCAATTCTTCTGATATTCTGGTGTTGAGAACTGATGCCAACGGTAACGAATTATGGCGGCAAACCTACGGAACCGATGATCGCGATTTTGGAGAAAGCATTGTCCATACAGACGAAGGTTTTTTCATCGCAGGCAAAAGTACAGAACCAAACAGCCTGATCATCTACGATATTGTCTTACTCAAGTTGGATAATAATGGCGATGAGATTTTTACCAGGCGCATAGGACAGGAGGGAGTAAATGAAACGGGGGCAGATATCCTGGTCACTCAGGATAATAAGCTCATCCTTTCAGGAGAGGCTTTTGGTAAAGCGCCTTCAATAATGCAGCTTAACTTGAATGGAGATAGCCTCTGGCAGTGGACGACGGGAGCAGGAACAGTTGGTGAAATCTACACGGTTAAGGAAAAACCCACCGGTGAATTGGTGGGCGCCGGGTTCCTTGAAATTACTGAACAGAATGCCGATGCATTTTTGGTGGGCTTGAATGCCAACGGAACGCTCTTGTGGAGCTCTCTTTTGGGGGAAGATAATAAATATGATGAGGCGTCGGGATTGGATATCACCCACGATGGTGGGCTGATTCTTACTGGAACGACTAGTTATGAGGCAACAATTATCAATGATGTTTACCTCATGCGCACCGACGCTACAGGAAATACCATCACCAACCATATCACTGGTAAAGTTTACCAGTCTGAAGATGGATGTAACAACTTCGCACTTGGCGATCTTCCCTTACCGGGTTGGATTGTGAAGGCAGAAGGAACAGAAAATACATACTTCGGCACAACGGATGCCGATGGAAATTTTGACATAACGGTTGACACTGGCGCGTATACAGTTACGGTGCTTCGGCTCTCTCCTTATTGGAGTGTATGTGACGATGCAGGCCAGCAAGTGAGCTTCGGGCAGTTTTATGGCGAAGCAACAGTAAACTTTCCCGTAGAACCTGCTACAGCATGTTCTTACCTGGAGGTGGATGTAGCCGCCGAGTTCTTGGCTCCTTGTTCTGATGTAACGTATACCGTGTCTTATTGCAACATTGGTACGCAGGATGCTACTGCAGCTTATGTGGATGTCACACTTGATAGTGAAATGACATTCATCTCGGGAGAACTTCCCGAGGAAGACCTTGGTAACAATGTATTCCGCTTCCAACTGGGCGATATTGATGTGACCGATTGCGGCAGCTTTACAATTGGTGTAGCATTGGATTGCGACGGTATCGCTACCGGACAAGCAGGGTTGGTAAGTGCCCATATTTATCCCGATGATATCTGCGGTACACCTGATCCCAACTGGGATGGTACTAGCATTATCGTCACGGGAAGATGTGAAAACGATTCGATCAAGTTCAGGATCGAAAACGTGACGAATATACCGATGGAAGACTCAAGGCTGTACATCGTCACGGAAGATCAGGTGATGTTCCTGAACGGTCCACAAGACTTCCAGTTGCCTGGAAACGGTACCGAGACGATTGATTTTCCAGCAACAGGAGCAACGTACCGCCTGATTGCGCAGCAATCAGAATTCCATCCGGGAAGTAGTAATCCAACAGTAGTAGTAGAAGGATGTACAACCGAAAATAGTAACGAATATTCAACGGGCTTCGTTAATCAGTTCCCTGAAGACGATCAGGACAACTTCGTAGCCTTTGACGTACAGGAAATATCCGATTCCGGAACACCAGCTTCAATGAGAGGCTATCCCAACGGGTTTATGGATGCGTCCATAACCGCAAATACCGATTTAGTTTACACAATATTTTTTGAAAACGCCGGAATCGATACCATCGACAGAGTAGTCATCAGAGACACCATTTCGCCAAACCTGGATATTACTTCGGTAATTCCAGGGGCCAGCAGTCATCCCTATGATTTTGAAATTTACAACACTGGTGTCCTGAAGATTACTTTTGAGGAAATCCAACTTCTTCCAGGTAGCAGCGCAGGGGAGGCTACGGACCGCGGGTTCGTAAAGTTCCGAATTGCCCAAAAACCGAACAACCCTCAGGGGACAATTATCAGCAATAGCGCTGCTGTCTTTTTTGACTATGAAGAACCGGTACAAACCAACGTGGTGAGCCACGAGGTGAGTTGTTTATCAATCTTTGAGCAAGATCAGGATTGTCTGGAGATTATCTCCGATATCAACAACCCAGTACCCGGTGTAACAATAAATGTTTATCCAAATCCGTTCTTTGAATCCACCACCTTTGAGATCAAAGGAATTGAAAGCGAGGAGTTTAGCTTTAAAGTGTATGATCTCTTCGGTCGCCTAATGAGAAGCGACCGATTCCGTGGTGCCAAATATGATTTTTATCGACACCATCTTCCAGCAGGTCTTTATGTCTACCAGATTGAAATGGAAGGACAGCTGATCAACAGTGGGAAGATAACAGTGCGATAATCATAATCCCATAAACAAAGGTTCCTCGCTACGGCGAGGAACCACCCATGCTTGAGGTCGTTTTTTTACAACTATATTTTAACGAAGTGAGATTCGTTTTAAAGAATTAGGTCGTCTTATTATTTCATGAGATTATGATTTGTTATTAGCGAGAGGTCCGGCTAAGAGCCGGACTTTTTTTTGAGTGCATGTTTGGAGGTAGTCCCTGAAGTATATTCGGGCAAGCTATTCAGTCCCGGTAAAACCGGAATTTTGGAACCTCTCTTCTGCTATTTTTTCGTTCGCCTCGGCTCAGCCGAGATGCAGTCAAAAATGAGCCTCGCGAGAACCCCAAACCTGCAATTTTCGTTGCTAGAGCACCACCTCCAAACCTGCACTGAGACTCATTCACCTAAGTTGCTCCAACAACCATTCTTTCTCCGCTACTGACTTTGTTTCCTGGATTTTTTGCTGCAATGCTCTTTTCCCTTCTTGATCGTATGGCTGTAATTCCAAAATTTTTCTAGTCAAGCGGATCAACTGCCGGTAGTTTTCCCGGTGGTATCCCATTACTTTTTTCCTGCGAATGAAGGTGTTCATAGCTTCCAAGTGGGCGTCTAGTGCATCAAATTCTTCGGTAGCGAAATAGATCTTAAGCACCACCGTCTTGGCCGAAAGGTTGAGTAGTAGGTCCTCATATTCCGACTTCTGTAGCAATTGAAGCGCCTCTCCATAGTTTTGGCGACTGTACTCCAATCGGGCCAGACAAAAACTGTACATGCTTTCTTGATAGGATTTCTCCAATTTAAATTGATACTCATTCAGAAATGACTCGACCCAATCGTACTCTTTCTGAATAAGTCCCAAGGTCACAATGTTTCGATAGGTGAAGCGCGAAATAAGCCCATTGGTAAGCAGGTAAGCTTGGTCTAAGCCTTCCTGGTACAACTCAAATAAATCTTTCAGATAAGCCCGATTACCGGCGTTGTAGTCTCGTAAACAAAAGTTGATGGCCAGCAGAAAGAGATCCCGCATTTCCTCCTGGGGAAATTGATCCCGATGCTGGGTGATCAGGTTACGGAAATTATGGAAATGTGGCCCATGGTCTTCTTGCGTCAATGCACAATAGCAATGGTAATAGATGGCAATGACGGGTACGGCTGTTAATTGTTCCTGCTCTATGTATTGTAAAAGGGGCTCTAACAGCCCAAAATGGTATTCTGTTTTATAAACCGTTTGGTGGGAAATGAGTACGCAGACTTGTTTGAGTTTAGTGGCAATGTAGTTGATATCCAGGTCGTTAGATAGGTTTTGTAAGTTGAAGTCACTGATTCTTTTGCGGCTGGCAGTCTGCTGAAAGACTTCCAGCTGTAAAGCGTAGCTACTTTCGTAAAATGAGACATCGCGGTAAGGGTATTTGTGTAAACTAGACTGGGCATCCTTCTTAGCTGCTTCAAAATGCTTGTCGAGCTGCCGCTTTCGAAAGGTTTTGACCAGTCGGGTCTTGACTTGTAATTCATCCTTCAGTAATTCCTGACAAACCAGGTATTTTTCCAAAAGTTTGTACAATAGACTCATTGCCATGCGGATGCGATGATCGTCATACGGCTCTTCTGGATAGAGCTCCCTGAATGCTTGAGTTTTATCGGGCACAACCCGGTGGATGAACAAACATTCCCGCAGGTATTCATAGAGCACAATCAGGTCTTTCCGCTTATTAAAAAAGGGAGATCGCACAAAATTTTCCGCTTCTCGAAGCTCCTTTGCCGAAAAGGTATCTAATAATAGCAACAATTTTGATCGCTTCACCTATTATCGAAAATAAAATGTATTAGACAAATGATGTTCTTAATATATTGATAAATAATTATTTATATGGATAATTGTTTGTATTTGTATAGACAAAGGAAAGAAATTGTCTTTGTATTTCGGACAAGAGACCTGGATTTTTGTCAGGTAAGTTAATTTCGACGACTAAATTATAATCCAAATGAAGAAGTTTCTGACGATTCTTGTGCTTTTTGTACTTTCCTTACAACTACATGCTCAGGCTACGGTGGAAGGGTACATTCATTTGCCCAATGGTCTGCCGTTGCCAGGCGTAAGTGTCGGTCCGGTAGAAACCAATGAGGATGGATTTTACACTTTTGAAGTTGAAGTTGGAACAGCTATTACCATAGTTCCCTTTTTTGATTCCTTTCCAATGGCTGCCATTGATTATGAGGATCTTCTGGCCATGCAAAATCTGATATTGGGAATCGGGCCGGTAAGTCCCTACAAGATGATTGCAGCTGATCTCAACCATAGTGGAAGTATTTCTTCCTTCGACCTCATTCGTTTCAGTAAGTTGGTGATGGGGCTTGATCCACTTACTTCGGATGAACAAATCTGGGTATTTGTATTGGCTGATTATGTTTTTCCAAACCCGGGAAACCCTTGGAGCGAAAATTATCCGCAGATCGCACAGGTTAATAATCCGGAAGAGGGAATGACGTATCAATTTGACTTCGTTGCTATTAAGGTGGGGGATGTTAATTGTAGCTTTGGACTGGAAAATACAGCAGAAATCAACGGTCATTTTTTCTATGACACCAATGAAGATTGTGTGCAGAGCGGCGAGGATGCCCTTGAAGGTTTTTATCTCCGGTTGGCTGCCGAAAATTATACGGTTTACACCACCACTTACGAGAATGGCTACTTTTCCGCTTTCGTCGCGCCGGGAACCTACACGCCGGAAGTACAGCTGCCGAACGGCTATTGGACGACCTGCCCTGATTTTGGTGAAATCATTATTGAGCAAGGAGATGTTTTTGAACTCGATGTCCCGATTCAGGCCACCGTCCTTTGTCCCAATCTGGAGGTAGATCTAGCCACTGGTGTATTGAGGCGGTGTGTCAGCAACGACTACCATGTTGCTTATCGGAACACCGGTACCATTGATGCGGAAGATGCCTACGTAACTGTAGAACTAGACGATTTTATCACCTTGGAAAGCAGCAGCATTCCCTGGGCCTCTGTGGATGGGAATACTTATACCTTTCCTGTCGGTGATGTATCTAGAGGTGAAAGCGGTAATTTTTCACTGCAGGTATTGGTTAGTTGTGAGGCCGAATTGGGGCAAACCCATTGCACTGAAGCACACATCTACCCCGATTCTCTTTGCGGGCCAACAAATCCGGTTTGGGATGGATCGAGCCTGATTGTGGATGGAGCCTGCGATGGCGATTCCGTGCGCTTCACGATCACCAATATCGGTGAAGATATGCAGAGCGGAGTTAATTATATCGTGATTGAAGATGATCTGATCATGTACGAAGGCATCCTCAACCCTTTAGGGACCTTTGAAAGTGAGGATATCCCATTGGAGGCGAATGGCAGCACCTTCCGCATTGAGTTTCATCAAACGGAAGGACATCCCGGCTTAAACCGCCCGGGGCTTAGTCTGGAAGGTTGTGGCACCAATGGACAAGGGAGTTTCAGCACGGGATTTGTAGTAATCTACGCCGAAAATGATGCAGATCCTTTTGTCTCTATCGATTGTCGGGAGAATGTAGACTCTTATGATCCCAATGATAAACAAGGCTTTCCTCGAGGCATCGGAGTACAGCACGAGATTGAAGCCAATCAGGAAATTGAATACCTCATCCGTTTTCAGAATACGGGCACGGCGGAGGCCATCAATATCATCATAAAAGACACGCTCTCTGCACTGCTCAACCCCGGCTCCATACAGTTGGGCGCGAGTAGCCATCCTTATGAATTTCGCCTGACCGACCAAGGGGTGCTTAATTTCTACTTCCTGGACATTATGTTGCCCGATAGCAACACCAACGAGCCGGCATCACACGGATTTATCAAGTTTCGCATCCATCAACAGCCGGATTTACCTATTGGTTCGGTAATTGAAAATTCCGCTGCAATTTATTTCGACTTCAATGACCCGGTCATCACAAATACCAGTTTCCATACTATTGGCGAGGACCGTCTGCAGCTGCTGACTAGTGTGTATACTCCTGAGCAAAAGCCCTTACATTGGCAGGTATCGCCCAATCCGGTGCGGGAAAGTTTATATTTTGAAATTGAGGACCATAATGTGAGTATTGGAGTGCTTGAATTCTATGCTCCTCAAGGGCAAATTTTACAGCAGCAGACTTTTTATTCCCATAAATTTACTGTGGATGCCAGGGAATTGCCATCGGGAATTTGTTTCTATCGGTTGCTGATCGATGGAGCGGTGAGAGGTGCGGGGAAAGTGCTGGTGACTGACTAATTATGGGAAGAGTCTCTAGATAGAATGGATGGGAAGCAATGGCGAAATATTGATTTTCATGAACCAGTCCCCCTCAGTGCTTGTTTGGAGGTGGTGCTTTAGCAGCGAAAATTGCAGATTTGGGGTTC
>CAXHCA010000019.1:0-61935 GCA_964015035.1 uncultured Saprospiraceae bacterium | reverse complement strand
TTGGCTTCGTCGGCAGCGTCAGATGTGTATAAGAGACAGATTATCTACAGACCGGCCTGCTACTGTTGTTGCTCACTATTTTTTTTATTAGTTGCCAAAATCAATCAGAAGAATTGGCGACAAGGGTTTTTGTGAACGGGAATATTTATACAGTAAATAAACAAAATCCTGATGCTGAGGCGATTGCAGTAAATGGAGATCGGATTTTGCGTGTCGGTTCAAATGTGGAAATTGATGAGCTTCGGGGAGAAAATACGGATGTGATTGACCTGAAAGGGGCCTTTGTAATGCCGGGGTTTATTGAAGGTCACGGGCATTTTTCAGGCTTGGGCAGCAGTTTGATCAACCTCAATTTTTTACGATCCAAAAGTTGGGATGACATTGTAGAGATGGTAGCAGAGGAAGCCAAGAATGCCAAACCGGGAGCATGGATTGTTGGTCGGGGGTGGCATCAGGAAAAGTGGACAGAACCTTTGGACAAGGAGGTCTTAGGTTATCCCTATCACGATAAGTTAAGTGAAGTTTCTCCCGATAATCCAGTGTTATTGTGGCATGCCAGTGGGCATTCCTTGTTTGCCAATGATAAAGCAATGGCGGCAGCAGGTGTCAGCGTGGAAACGCCGAACCCCAGTGGAGGGGAGATTGTGCGGGACTCCCGAAATGAGGCGATTGGCGTATTTGAGGAAAGGGCCATGGGCTTAATTTATGGGGCGTACCAGGGATATTTGGCCACGTTGTCGGAAGAAGAAAAAGAGGCAGAATGGCGGGAGGGCATTCGTTTGGCCCAGCAGGAATGTTTGAAAAAGGGGATTACAACGTTCGAGGATGCGGGTTCCAAATACTACGAAATTGAACGCTATCGGAAAATGGCCGAAGATGGGGAACTAGATTTGCGATTGTGGGTGATGCTGCGCCATTCCTACAATGAAATGAATGGTCATTTGGATGGATTTCCAATGATAGATGTGGGGAATCATTTTTTTACTTGCCGGGCTATCAAAACGGAGGTGGATGGTGCGTTGGGTGCCTTTGGCGCCTGGTTGCTAGAGCCATATGAAGATAAGTCCGATTTCAGTGGGCAAAACACCACTAGAATTGAAACAGTAGATAGCATTGGAGAATTGGCGATTAGGCATGATATGCAATTGTGTGTACACGCCATTGGCGATCGGGCCAATCGGGAGGTGTTGAATGTATTTGCCAAAAAAATGCAGGAACACCCGGATAAAAAGGATTTGCGCTGGCGTATTGAACATGCCCAACATCTGGACCCCGCGGATATTCCACGGTTTAAGGAACTAGGGGCCATTGCTTCCATGCAAGCGATTCATTGTACCTCGGATGCTCCCTTTGTGGTAAAGCGTTTGGGGGAAAAGAGAGCGAAAGAAGGCGCTTATCCCTGGCGCAGTTTGCTAGATGCCGGCGCAGTGGTCACCAATGGTACGGATGCACCCGTGGAAGATGTGGATCCTATCGAAAGTTATTATGCCTCCGTAACCCGCAAGCGCGCCGATAGCGGTTTGGACTTTTTTCCGGAGCAGGCCATGACTCGAGAAGAAGGCATTTATGCTTACACGATGGCCAATGCTTATGCTGCTTTTGAAGAGGCCGATAAAGGCTCGTTGGAAGAGGGTAAATTGGCCGATTTGGTGGTGCTTTCCCAAAATTTGTTGACTTGTCCTGAAGATAAAATTATGGATACACAGGTACTGATGACCGTGGTGGGGGGAGAAATCAAATATACCCGGGAGTAATGCTAAATTAAGGGCCGCAATTTAAAGGTGTATTTCATGCGTTCGCCATTGCGATGAATAACTAATTTGATCTGTTTCCCTGTTTTTTTTCTAAGTTTTTTATTCATGTCTTCCAGTGAAAAAAAAGATACAGGCCAGCCGTTTATCTTTTTGAGTTCATCTCCTTTTTGGAGACCTGCTTCTGCGGCAGGGCTATTGGGTACAAGGTACAGAATAGTATAATTGTTCAGGTTAACGCCGGAGGCGGCCAGGGAAATACCGCTTTTGTCGTATTGGAATTTTTCATCAAAATGTTTATTGGGTTTCAGGTACATTTTTGACTTGACATAATCAATGATGATGGTAAAACGATAAAGCAGTTGGTTGCCGATGATGCCATTTCTATGATTGAGGTATTCGGGATCAATATCGGGGTTGGTATCCTGAAAGTTTGTGATGACATTATTGAGCTCATATTTGCTCATATCCAGCATTTTAATCCGCCCCATATATCCTTCCAGAAAGCCACCCAAGCCCATACCAATATTGCTTAGAATGACATTAGGGGGCAGGTGAAAACTCGAGTCGGAATCGGTATGTAATAGCAATGACAAACTTGCTCCGGTATCGACCAGTAATTTAATATTTGATTCTTCCTGTTGTTCCTGAAATAATGCATCAGCAAATAGGTAAGGTTTATTGCGTTTCAATTCAATGGGAATTTCCCGGAAGTCTTTTGGCGGGGAAAAATACCGTGGATCATAGAGGGTGATCACTTTGCGATGATAATTGATTTTTACAATGAAACGCCGGAACAAATCAGCGCCCAGAATACCCTGAACATTAACGCCTGCAAACTCATCAAATCGGAAATAGTCATCTTCCAAGACCAGGATCGAGTGATTGAAAAAAATGATATTGTTGATCTTGAGGTGAATATCATTGGCCAAATAGGCGGTCATTTCCGTTTTCATATCTGCTCCCATCACCTTGAATTCACGAAGGTAATTCACTTGTAGCAGGTCCGTGATTTCCCTTTTTGTAAGAATGGTATGCTCCGCTCCCGTATCAAAAATAAACTTTAAGGGAAAGGTTCGATTGAAAATTAGTTTGACAACTATAAAGTTATTGACATACTCAAAAGGAATGTCCACCTTTCGGGCTCCTTTGAGAAGCGACATGTCATTTATCTGTCCAAAAACCAGAGAAAAGGAGCTCCAAATAAACAAAGCAATCGTCAGGGGTAATTTCATTGCCGGATGTTTGATTCATTAACGATTAAGGTACGATTAATGTTGATGGGCAGGCAACTATTTAAAGTGCAATATCGCTAATTGTATTGTTAAACAGATATTAATACCTAATAAAATTTGGTTATTTTCTTTTTATTAAAATTCTTTTGCGTGATTCTTGGTTTTATCAAACTTATTTGAGATTTTTGTTGATCAGTTAGTGTTAAACCGACACATAGTGTTGAGTCGCCACAAATTCGATCACTTCGACAACTTGGAAAATAAGCTGTGCCTAATCAGCGTGACTGAGTATAAAGACTCAGTGAAATAGATTATCGGTATAAACAGATGCAATAATATTGAGGAGAATGTTCCCCAAAAATTTTCAATACTGAGTTCATCCCAAGAAATTAAAATAGTAAATAGTGAATGCATTTTCCTTTAGGTAATAAAGAAGAGGGTATTCATTAGAGCCCATAGGTTAAGAAAAAATCATTAGAATAACAGCTATATTTTTTTTCTAACTAAACCAATGTAGTGTATGAAACTTAAATTCAACTATTTTTCCAAATGGTTATTAATAGTAATGGCTCTTGGATTGTGCAACTTTGCCCTTGCACAACGTACAATCAAGGGAACCATTACGGATGAATCCACTGGAGAACCGCTGATTGGCGCCAATATCCTAGTAGTTGGCACCAGTACAGGTACCATTACCGACTTTGAGGGTGCTTATTCCCTCAACATTCCTGCCGATGCCAAGCAATTGGAAGTCTCCTATACTGGTTACACCACGCAAACCATAGACATTGGTCCTGCTGACGTGATCGATATTAAGCTTTCGGCTGGTGAATTGTTGGAAGAAGTTGTTGTTGTTGGATACGGTTCCGTTCGGAAAACCGATGCCACCGGTGCCGTTACTTCCGTTACCGAGGAAAACTTCAACAAAGGGGTGGTAACTTCCCCAGAACAATTGATCCAAGGCCGTGCGGCTGGCGTACAAATTACCAGTGCCAGTGGTGAACCAGGTGCGGGAATTAATATTCGTATTCGGGGTACTTCCTCCGTACGAAGTGGTAATAACCCACTTTTTGTAGTAGATGGAGTGCCATTAACTGGTGATGATTCTTCTGGGGAGGGTAGGGATTCTGGACTTGGTAGAAGCTCGGCTCGTAACCCCTTGAACTTCCTAAACCCTAATGATATTGCCAGTATCGACATCCTCAAGGATGCTTCGGCTACGGCCATTTATGGGTCACGGGGTGCCAATGGGGTAGTGATTATTACCACCAAGAGTGGACAAGCAGGTTCTGGTTCTTTGGACTATTCATATTCATTAGGGGTAGCCAACATTGCTAAAAAGTATGACTTACTTAGCCGTGATGAATTCTTGTCAGCTTATGCTAGCTTCAATGGAGAGGCTGCTGCTCAAACCCTTGACGGGGGGGCAGATACCGACTGGCAAGATGAGCTTTTCCGTACAGCATTGACCAATAGCCATAATTTGTCTTATGGTGGTGGCAATGACAAAAGCAACTACCGTTTCTCATTAGCTTATTTTGATCAAGAAGGTATAGTGAAGCAGAGTGACTTGAAAAGAATCTCTGCTCGTTTTAATGGTAGCAGAAAATTCATCAATGATAAATTGATCATTTCTACTCAGTTGACGGTTGCGAACAACCGAGATGGTAATGTGCCGATTACAGACAATGCGGGCTTTAGAGGAGACTTGATGGGTAATATCCTGAAAGCTAACCCTACTCAAAGTCCACGTAACGCTGATGGTACACTTAATCAAAGCACAGGTAGTTTTAGTGAAACGGAACCGAACCCATTGGCATTATTAGAGTTGTCTAAAAGTTATACCAAAACACTAAGAGCATTGGGTAACATTTCCGGTGAATTCAAGTTTACTGAAAACCTGAGCTTCAAAACGGTATTGGGCTTTGACCGTTCTACTTCTGGTCGTAGAGATGCTTACTCAAGAGATTTATTGTCCGCGGGTATTACGGGTAATGGTCGTTTGTATACAGCCGATGTCAATATCAGCAATACCCTGTGGGAGAACTTCTTTACCTATAACAAAGACTTTGGAAGTACTAGTTTGACCGCTCTAGCTGGATACTCCTACCAAAGCTTCCAGCGCGATGCCAAAGGTTTTGAAATGTATGGCTTTAGAACGAGTGACCTGGATTTGATGTTGAACAATATCAATTCTTTGGAAGTACTGAACTCTGATGGTGTATTGCAGAGTGCCATTGTTCCATTTGGTTCTTCAGAGGTTAAAGACGAATTACAGTCGTACTTTGGTCGTGTAAACTTGGGCTTTGCCAGTAAGTATCTCTTCACCTTTACTTTGAGAGCAGACGGTTCTACTCGTTTTGGTTCAGGAAACCAGTATGGTTACTTCCCATCTGCGGCCTTCAAGTGGCGGTTGATCGACGAACCATGGGTGCCTGAAGTATTCACCGATCTTGGTGTAAGAATAGCATACGGCTTGACGGGTAACCAGGAAATTCCTCACAACCGATTCCAGGCACGTCAGCGTTACAATGATTGGGATATTGACGAAGGTGGTAACGTTAGCGGTGGTGGATATGGATCTGTTTCTTTCGAAAACCCTGATTTGAAGTGGGAATCTACTAGCCAAATTAACTTTGGTATTGATTATGGTTTCTTGAATAATCGTGTATCAGGTTCGATTAATCTTTATCGTAAAAACACGAACGATCTATTGTTTCAGGTCCGCAGTGCTCAGCCAGCACCAAACCCATTTACATGGAAAAACCTCGATGCGGATGTAGTTAACCAGGGTATCGAACTCGAATTGAACATTGTTGCTGTTGACAAGTCTAATTTTGAGTGGGATATCGCGGCCAACTTTGCTTACAATCAGAATGAAGTGAAAAACTTTGCTGGCTTGATCAATACGGGTGAAATTAGTGGACAAGGTTTGACCGGTGCTTATGCGCAACGTATTGCTGAAGGACAGCCACTCTTTGCTTACTTCCTTCGTGACTTCCAAGGATTTGATGCAGAAGGTATTTCTGTTTACGGAGATGGTGACTTCCAACAATTTACCGGAGAAAGCCCACTGCCTAGCGTAACGGCGGGCTTGACAAACTCTTTTACAATTGGTAATTTCGACTTTAATATATTCTTTACCGGACAGTTTGGACACTACATTTACAATAATACTCAAAACGCCTTCTTTACCGCAGGTTCTTTAGCAAATGGTCGTAACGTTACTACAGATATACCAGGCAATGGTGAATCGAATCTGAATGCACCTGACGTTTCCACCCGTTTTGTTGAGAATGGGTCTTTCGTTCGTCTACAAAATCTATCCTTGGGATACAACTTCGACTTGAAAGGTGACGTGATTTCTCGTCTCCGTTTGTATGTAACGGGACAAAACCTTGCCGTTTTTACTGGTTATAGCGGACAAGATCCAGAGGTGAATGTTAATAAAGCCATCGACGGAGTTCCATCATTCGGTATTGATTATACCACCTATCCAAGAGCTAGAACGATTGTATTTGGCGCAAATGTTTCGTTCTAATCAAGGATCGTATTATTTAACTTAAAATTAAACCAGATATGAATATTCGTAAAATATCACAATTCTTCCTAATCGGTGGACTAGCAGCCTTTGGCTTCACGTCTTGCACCAATTTGGAGGTGGAGGAAACAGACTCGATTGTACTCGAGGATGCTGGTGGTGGATTTGTGCCAGGAGATCCGGCAGAATTATTAAATTCTGCCTATAGTGATTTTGGTGCTTACACCGATCAGAATGGCATCTATGCTTTGGAGGAACACCCCTCTGATGAATTGATACCACCTACTCGTGGTGTGGACTGGAGTGATAATGGTGTTTGGCGCACCTTACACGCACACACCTGGGATCCAACCCACGCTTCAATTTTGACTGCATGGAATCAACTCAATGAGCGTGTGTTTAAATGTAACCAAATATTGGCATCGAACCCAAGTCCAGAGCAAGCAGCTGAAGCAAAATTTATCCGTGCATTCAATATGTACCTGGTTATGAATTATTTCGGTTCCGTTCCTTTTAGAGAAGTGGATGAAGGCGTAAATGTAGATCCAAAGGTTTTGAGTCGTACCGATGCGTTTAACTTTGTTCTGCAAGATTTGACTGATGCTTTGCCTAATCTTCCGAACACTGGACCTGCCCCTACCAACCCACGTGCTACCCAAGCTGCAGCGAATGCACTATTGGCTAGGTTATACCTCAATAAAGCTGTGTTCACCGCTGCTAATCCTGAGGGCCCTTATACCTTTGATGCGGCTGACATGACTAAAGTGGTGGAACACTGTGATGCTGTTACAGCAGCAGGATACGCTTTGGAGGATGACTATTTCAATAATTTTAAATCAACTGCTGCCTCAGAAGTGATCTTCACCAGCCCTTCAGGTACACCACAGAATCGCTGGATGATGACCTTACACTACAACCAAAATCCTAGTGGTTGGAACGGTTTCACCACATTGGCAGATTTCTATAGCAAGTTTGATGCAGATGATCAACGTATTGGTAACTATCCCACCCCAGATGGTTCTGAGTTTTCGGGTATCGGCCGTGGCTTCTTGGTTGGACAGCAGTACGATGATTCAGGTGCAGAAATTGTTGATGAGCGTACGCAACGCCCATTGCAGTTCACCGCTGATGTACCTCTCTCTGGAGCTGCTACTGATAAAGGTATCCGTGTGATCAAGTATCACCCCGCTGATAACGGTCAATACATCCTGTTGCGTTACGGTGATGTAGTGCTGATGAAAGCGGAAGCCATCATGCGAGGTGGTTCCAGCTCAGAAAGTGCTCTCGACGTGGTCAATGGCTTGAGAGCGAAGCGGGGGGCACCTGCTCTAGAAGTATTGGATGAAGGAGCAATGCTTGATGAGCGCGGCCGGGAAATGTACTGGGAAGGAACTCGCCGTTCTGACCAGATTCGTTTTGGTACGTTCAATAAGACTTGGGATGAGAAAACCGTTACGGAAGCATTTCGTGTATTATACCCCATTCCACAGCAGGCACTGGATTCTAACCCGAATCTTCAGCAAAATGCTGGCTATTAATTGATCAGTTTCTTGGTGTTATTTCATAGTCATGGAGTGATGCCAGAACCTTATACTATTGATAATTGAGGCTGCCCAAACAACCAAACCCGGGCAGCCTCTTTTTAATATTGTGTCTATTCTATTTTATATTTACCCATGCCTTATTCGCCACGAGAATCAGTAATTTTGTAGAAAAAGAAGCTTTTATGAGATTATATACGACCTTGATGTTCTGCCTCTTTTTAGTGAGTTGTGCTACGAAAGAGAAAGAGCCTCATTTATTTGAAAAAATTGCCCCGGAGGAATCAGGTATTCACTTTGTCAATAAGGTGGAAAATTCGGAAGACTTCAATATTTTTAGCTATCGAAATTTTTATAATGGCGCCGGTGTGGCCATGGGGGATATCAATAATGATGGTCTGACTGATATTTATTTTACCAATAACCTGGGAAAAAATAAGCTGTTTCTTAATAAAGGGAACTTCAAATTTGAAGACATTACCGAGCATGCTGGCGTAGGTGGTTCTAAAGCATGGAGTACCGGAGTGGTTATGGTAGATATCAATAACGATGGGTTCCTGGATATCTACGTTTGTAATGCAGGATATGTCAAAGGAGACGATCAGGAAAATGAGTTGTTTATCAATAGCGGAGTTGGTGAAGGGTGGCCCTCTTTTACAGAAAATGCCACTGACTATGGCTTAAATGAAAACGGCTATACGACCCACGCTGCCTTCTTCGATTATGACCTGGACGGGGACCTGGATGTATACATTCTCAATAACAGTTTTATTCCGGTCAATACCCTGAATTACAGCAATAAACGGGATGTTAAAGCGGAAGACTGGCCGGTGCGTGATTTCCTAAAAGGTGGAGGAGATAAGCTCCTGCGTAATGACGATGGACACTTCAGCGATGTTACGGAAGAAGCTGGTATTTACAGCAGTTTGATTGGTTTTGGACTAGGCATTACCATCGGCGATATCAATGATGACCACTTGCCGGATATGTACGTTTCCAATGACTTTTTTGAAAGAGATTACCTTTATGTCAATCAGGGCGATGGGACCTTCAAGGAGGAAGTAAAAGGCTGGATGGAACACCTGAGCCTGTCCTCAATGGGGGCGGATATGGCCGATATTAATAACGATGGTTACCCGGAAATATTTGTTACGGAAATGCTTCCGGATGATGAAAAACGATTGAAAACTAAAACGCTCTTTGAAAATTACAATACTTACTCGCTGAAGCTGGATCGGGATTTCTACCACCAGTATATGCACAATACCCTCCAATTCAATAATAAAGACCGCTCCTTTAGTGAAATTTCCTGGTACAGTGGGGTTGCGGCTTCCGACTGGAGTTGGGGAGCCTTGATGTTTGATGCAGATAATGACGGTTATCGCGATATATATATTTGCAATGGCGTTTATCAGGATGTGACAGACCAGGATTTTATGGATTTTTTCGCCAATGATGTGGTGCAAAAGATGGCGCTGACGGGCGAAAAGGAGGAATTGGAAAAAGTCATTGAGCGTATGCCTTCAGTCCCACAACTCAATAAGGTTTTTAGAAATAAACAGGATCTGACCTTTGAGGATATTGGCACGCGTTGGGGCTTCGATGAACCGTCCTTTTCCAATGGTGCCGCCTACGGCGATCTGGACAATGATGGGGACTTGGATTTGGTGGTCAATAATCTCAATCAGGAGGCATTTGTCTTTAAAAATAATGCAGAGTTGATGCTGGATCATCATCATTTGACTATACGACTAAAAGGGAGTGATCAAAACACCTTTGCCATTGGCTCGAAGGTCTATATCTATCGCGGAGAAGAAGTGATTAATTTCCAGTTGATCCCTAGTCGTGGGTTTCAGTCGTCTGTTGATTATCAAATGGTCTTTGGTTTGGGCGATCATACTAAAGTAGATTCCCTGGTCATCCTGTGGCCCGATAAAGCCAAAACACTAGTACAAAATCCACCCATCGATACCACGTTGACCATCGATTTTAAGACGGTCGATAAGCGGGCTGAGGGAGATATTCAATTGCGCAAAGCCAGTCAAAAAAAATATTTGCAGGAAGTAGCCAACCCTTTTGAACCCCATCAGGAAGATGCCTTTGTCGATTTTTATCAAGAAGGGCTGACTATGCGCATGCTTTCGCAAGAGGGGCCGCGCACGGCCACTGCAGATGTGAATGGGGATGGTTTGGACGATGTCTATATTGGAGGTGCGAGTGGTTATGCCGGGCAACTGTACCTGCAAACTGCCACGGGTTTTAAAGAAACACCACAGCAGGCCTTTACCGACTCGGCGCCTTATGAAGATACTGCCGTATGCTTTTTTGATGCTGACGGTGATGGCGATGCTGATCTTTTTCTTGGATCAGGAGGCAATCGCTGGCCCGCAGGTTCCAGGCCTTTGCAAGACCGACTCTTTCTAAATGATGGCAGCGGCAATTTTTCTCAAATTGCAGAACCCTTTCCTATCAATGGCATGAACACGGCCGTGGCATTGGCCTATGATTTTGATGGAGATGATGATCTTGATTTATTCGTAGGGAGCCGAAGTGTGCCGAGCAACTACGGCGTGCCACCTCGTTCTTATCTCTATTTGAATCAGGGCGGCGGTAAATTTATCGATGTGGCCAAACAAATGGCACCTGGATTTGAAGATTTAGGTATGGTCACCGACGCGATCATGGCCAATGTGCTAGGGGATGAAACCCCAGAATTGATCGTTGTAGGAGAATGGAGTAGTCCACAAATTTTTGAGATTAAGGATAAACAAATTCAAAAGATATCTTCTAATTTGGAGGACTATTCCGGTTGGTGGTACACCCTTGAAGCTGCCGATCTCGATGGTGATGGCGACCAGGATTTGATAATGGGTAATCGTGGAGAGAATTTCTATTTTTCTGGTTCCCGGGAGGCGCCGGCCAAACTCTGGATAAAGGACTTTGATAGCAATGGGGATGTTGAGAAAATCATTACCCAAACGATTGATGGCCGGGATATGACGGTCCCCCTAAAGAAAGAATTGACAGCACAGATTACCAGCTTAAAGAAGCAGAGTTTGAAGCACACCCAATTTGCCGAGAAGGCCATTCAGGATTTGTTTCCCTCGGAGGTATTGAATGATGTCCTGGTACGGGTGGGCAATTATTTTAAAACCGCCATTGCCATCAATGAGGGGAATGGTCAGTTTACGATCAAGCCTTTACCCAAGGAAGTGCAATTCTCTTGTGTCTGTGGCATTTATTGTGGTGACCTAAACGGCGATAATAAGATTGACCTTGTGCTAGGCGGTAATGAAAGCGGCTTTATGCCGCAATTTTCTAAGCTGGATGCCAGTTTTGGACATGTCCTGATCAACGAAGGAAATGGCACTTTCGAACGGATGGAAAACCGAGATACCGGCTTCTTCATCCGAGGAGATGTAAAACAAATTTTGAAGGTGGATATCAAGGGGGAGCCTTATTTGTTGGCTACAATCAATGAGGCGAAGCCCAAACTTTATAAAATTGAATGAAAAATCTGATGCGTTGGGAAAACAATTCGTTCGAAGTATTACCATGCGGGGCTTTGGTGAAGGTCCAATCAGATGAACTCGAGTAAACAAAGTGTATGAAACAATTAAAATATATCCTCACCGCCATTTTTATCCTGAGCCTTATTGCTTGTACTGAAAATGGAGTGGTATCCGAGGCCCCTTCTGATCCCCAGTTTGAATTACTCACTAGTGAGCAAACGGGGCTGGATTTTGAAAATGTGTTGACTTATTCTACCGAGTTTAACGTATTTAACTACATGTACTTTTTTAATGGAGGAGGGCTGGCAGTTGGGGATTTTAATAATGATGGATTACAGGATTTGTATTTCACCAGTAATATGGGCCCCAATAGCCTTTTTCTGAATGAGGGCGATTTGAAATTTAAAGAGGTAACGGATATTGCGGGAGTGGCCGGGCTCAATGGTTGGACTTCCGGCGTATCCGTGGTGGATATCAATAATGATGGCCTGCTGGACATCTACGTTTCTCAATTGGGAGACTACCTGACTATGAAAGGGCACAATCAGCTTTACGTTTGCCAGGGCATTGAACAGGGCATTCCCGTGTACCAGGATCAGGCGGCCTACTACGGCCTGGATTTTGTCGGATTTTCTACGCAAGCCACCTTTTTTGACTACGATCTGGATGGTGATTTGGATATGTACCAACTCAATTATTCTCTTCACCAAAATGGAACCTTTGGAAGACGTAAAACCTTTGAAGAGGTACATCCCACCTCCGGTGATAAGTTATTTCGCAATGACGAAGGTCGTTTTGTCGATGTGACTCAGGAAGCTGGCATTATCAGCACAGTCATCGGGTACGGGTTGGGCATTGCCACCGGCGATATTGACTTTGATGGCTGGCCAGACATTTATGTAGGTAATGATTTTCATGAAAATGACTACCTCTACCTCAACCAGCAAGATGGTACTTTTAAGGAAGTGCTTACTGAACAAATTCAACACACCAGCCGATTCTCCATGGGAGTAGATATCGCCGACATGAATAATGACGGGTTGAACGAGATTTTTTCGATGGATATGTTGCCTGCCGATCCGGAAATTTTAAAAAGTTCATTAAGCGAAGATGGGTTCAATATTTACCAGTTTAAATTGGGGTACGGGTATGGCCACCAGTATGCCCGCAATAATTTGCAACTCAACAATGGCAATGGCACCTTTAGCGAAATTGGCATGTTTTCCGGGGTGCATGCCACCGATTGGTCGTGGGCGCCCTTATTAATGGACTTTGACCACGATGGGCAGCGCGACATCTTTATTTCAAATGGCATTCCTCGCCGAATGAACGATATTGATTACATTAAGTTTCGCATGAGCGATGAGAACCTGGATTGGAAATCGAACAATAACTACATGCAGGAGGAAGACCTGAAGATTATCGAAAAAATGCCCAAAATCAAATTGCCCAACACTTTTTTTCGGAATAAAGGAAATCTGACTTTTGAAGATATTGGGACGCAGGTTAGCGGGAATAAAGTCAGTTATTCCAACGGCGCCGTCTATGCTGATCTCGATAACGACGGCGATCTGGACGTGGTGGTTAATAATATTGAAGATGCCCCATTTGTATATAAAAACCTGACAAGGGAGCAGCCGTTGTCCAATCGCAATTTCCTCAATTTAAAATTGATCGGACCTGCCAATAACAGAAATGCTATTGGTGCACGAGTTATTGTTTTTAAAGGAAAAGAGCGGTTGGTCGAAGAACAATTTCCCGTAAGGGGTTACCAATCTAGTGTGCAGTTGGGCATCAATATGGGGTTGGGGGCAGTAGAGGCGATTGATTCCATTGTGTTGATTTGGCCAGATCTGTCCTATGAAAAGTTGACCCCGGATTTGTACAACCAGCAACAAACCCTTACGTGGAAAGAAGGCTTGCCAAAATTCAATTTCAGTCACTTCAAACCGCATCCTACAGCAGACTTTAATTTCACAAAAGTGGAGGATAACAAGGGATTGCAGTACCGGCACGATGAAAATCCTTTTGTTGATTTTAACCGGGAAGCATTGATCCCTCACATGGTATCGGCCGAAGGGCCGGCAGTGGCAGTGGGGGATGTGAACGGAGATGGATTGGAGGATGTCTTTTTTGGTTCTTCCAAGTATAAGCGGAGTCAGTTGTATTACCAGCGGGCGGACGGTTCATTTTACGAAAACACGCCTCAAAGCATCACTGCCGATAGCATCTTTGAAGATATTTCTGCGGTTTTTGCTGACCTGGAAAATGATGGCGATCTGGACTTGGTGATTGCCAGTGGAGGGAACGAATTTAAAGGTAATGCCGAAGCCCTTAAACAAAGGGCCTACATCAATGATGGAAGGGGTGGTTTAACGGTGGATAAACAGCTGTTTGGAGACATCCACATGACTGCGGCGGCTGTTTTGGCGGCCGACTTTAACCAGGATGGATTGGTTGATTTTTGTTTTCCAGGGAGGGCCATCCCCTGGAATTATGGGGTGATCCCGGATTCCTATTTGTTTGAGAATAAGGGAAATGGCCAGTTTGAAGATGTGACTGATCGGTATGCGCCCGGCTTGCGTCAGGCTGGATTGGTCAAGGACGGGGCCTGGGTTGATTTGGATCAGGATGGCGACCAGGATTTACTGTTGGCCATTGAATGGGAGCCGGTCCAAGTGTATCTCAATAATGGCGGGAAATTTGAAAAGCGAGAACTAGGCACGGCAAGAGGCTGGTGGAATTTTGTGTTTCCCTATGACTTTGATCAGGATGGAGATGTGGATATTCTGGCGGGAAATTTTGGTAAGAACTCCAGGTTCAAACCTTCGGTTGACGAGCCCTTAAAGTTGTACGTTAATGACTATGATGACAATGGACAAATTGAACAAATTCTAACTTACCATTTGGGGGGAAGAGAAATTCCTTTTGCCAATTATGAAGAATTGACCCGACAGATGCCGGAATTGAAGAGGAAATTTTTATTTGCCAGGGATATGGCGGTAGCGGACTTGGCTGATATTTTTGGAGCGAATAAGCTGGCTGAGGCGCACGTTTTAGAAGCGACGACATTGACCAGTATGTATTACGAAAATACCGGAGAAGGTCTTACTTTTACACCACACGAATTACCGAAGGAGTTGCAATATACCTCCCTGAATACCGCCTGCATGGGTGATTATGATGGAGATGGAAAAGCGGAAGCCCTGTTGGGAGAAAATTTTTATCATTGTAATATTGAAATGGGGCGCTATGACGCTGGCTATGGTCACATTTTATCGATTGGTAAAGCCGCAACCTTTGGCGTACAGCCGGTTGGACATTTGTCAATAAAAGGACAAGTACAAGCCATTCGCACGGTAGCGGTTGGTGGAGAGCAATTGATACTTATTGTAAAAAATGATGAACCCGTTGAGGTGATCAAGTCGGTGAAGAATCCATCTTTATCGATGAAATAGGAGTGATTTATTTAAAACCAAAATAGGAATGGATTGCTGGATAAAATAAAATGGATGCCAGCCTTTTTTTAACAAAACCAATAGAATATTATGATACATAAAGGGATTTTATTGTTGTTCTTGGGAATGACAATGTTGAGCTGTGAGGAAGTGAATCCCAATTTTCAGGAAGAGGCGAAAAATCCGGAGTATATTCATCGGTCTGTTAAACAGCTTACGGATGTCATCGTTCACGATATCTTTTCTCCACCGGTGGCCAGCCGCATTTATGCTTATCCGAGCATTGCTGCCTATGAAGTTATGATCCATGATCATGAGGATTATCAATCATTGGTAGGGCAGTTGACGGAACTGAATGAAGTGCCGGCACCCGAGCCTGATCAGGAATATTGTTTCCCATTGGCGGCGGTACACGCTTATTTGACAATGGGCAAGGCGCTTATCTTTTCCGAGGATACCATTGCGGCATTCCAGCAGCAGATTTATCAGGAATTTAAAGATCTGAAAATGCCGAAGGAAGTCTATGACCGTTCAATGGCTTATGGTCAGGCGGTAGCCGATCATATTAAGGCCTGGTCAAATGAAGATAATTACAAGGAAACGCGAACCTCGCCAAAGTACACCATCGATCCCGATAACAAAGCCCGTTGGCAACCCACGCCTCCCGATTACATGGATGGAATAGAACCTCACTGGAAGCTGATCCGTCCTTTTGTACTAGATTCGGCCAATCAATTTGTGCCTCCGCCACCTACCGCCTTTAATTTGGACCCTGAGAGCCAGTTTTATACAGAGACGATGGAGGTGTATACGGCAATGGAAGCAAGTGATAAGGAGGATCGGCTGGAAATCGCCAAATTTTGGGACTGTAATCCTTATGTTTCGCACCACATTGGGCACGTGATGTATGCTACCAAGAAAATTACCCCCGGCGGTCACTGGATTGGGATCGCGTCAATTGCGGCTAAAAAGGCCGATGCTGATTTTATGAAGACTGTGCAGACTTATACCTTGACCTCTATAGCGCTGGCAGATGCTTTTATCAGCTGCTGGGATGAGAAATACCGCAGTAACCTGACCCGCCCGGAGACGGTCATCAACCAATTTATTGATGAAGAATGGAAACCGATCCTGCAAACGCCGCCATTCCCGGAATATACCAGCGGCCATAGTGTGATTTCCCGAGCTGCAGCAACGGTTTTGACCTCTATTTATGGTGATAATTTCCATTTTAAAGACAATACCGAAGAGGAATATGGTTTGACGGTACGTGAATTTGATTCCTTTTACGCAGCTTCTGAGGAGGCTGCCGTTAGTCGTCTTTATGGAGGAATTCACTATCGCCCGGCTATTGACAATGGTGTTGCTCAGGGACAAAAGGTAGGCGACTTTGTGGTGGCCAATGTAGAAATGAAGAAGTAAATTGAGGGGGGAGGGAGAAGAAAAAGGCCTGTTTTCTAAAACCTAAACCTATCGCCTAAAACCTAATTAAATGAAAGTGCGATACATTGGCTTGATTCTAGGGCCGCTGTTATTTTTGACCTTACTACAATTGCCTCATCCGGAGGAAATGCAGGCCGCCGCCTGGAAAGTGATAGCGGTGGCTATCTTGATGCTCGTTTGGTGGGTTACCGAGGCTGTGCCATTGCCGGTTACAGCCCTGCTACCCATGGTGCTACTGCCGCTTTTGGATGTGAAAGCTATGGAAGCCGCAGCGGCACCTTACGCCAGCCCGATTGTTTTCCTTTTTATGGGCGGTTTCATGCTGGCTCTGGCTATGGAACGATGGAATTTACATCGACGCATTGCGTTGCGGATTGTGCGCATCACGGGCACCAATGCCAATGGGATCATTTTAGGTTTCATGTTGGCTACGGCTTTTCTAAGTATGTGGATCAGCAATACGGCGACTACGGTCATGATGTTACCTATTGCGGTTTCTGTGATTGACCTGTTGACCAAAGACAATACTGATCTACCACGACGCAATATCCAGTATTTTGCGCTGAGCATGATGTTGGGCATTGCCTATGCCGCCAATATCGGCGGGACAGCCACCATCATTGGCACACCACCAAATGTGGTATTTGCAGGAGTGATGCGTAAAAATTATGGCATTGAAGTGAGTTTTGCTAAATGGCTAATTCTTGGTCTGCCATTTGCTGCCATATTATTGACGATGACTTATTTGTTCCTGGTGCGGGTTTTGTATCGGAGCGGTCTTGGCAAGTTTCCGGGGGCTACAGAACTAATTGAAAGAGAACTCAAAAAACTAGGACGTCCTTCAACCGGTGAGCGCCGCACCCTGATCGTCTTTGCGACAACCGCATTTTGTTGGATTTTCCGTAGTCAACTTAATCTGGTTCTTCCGTTCACGTTGAGTGATTACCTGATTGCTGTGATTGCTACCATCGTACTTTTTATCGTTCCGGTAGACTTAAAAAAAGGTACGGTCCTCCTCCGCTGGCAAGATACACAAAGATTGCCTTGGGGCATCCTCTTACTCTTTGGTGGTGGTTTAAGCCTGGCTGGAGCGTTAAAAGACACAGGGTTGATCGATCTGATTGGTAGTCAATTCAATGAATTGCAGGGTGTTGGGCTGTTGGTCATTTTGGGTTTAACTACTGTTTCACTTTTTTTGACCGAAGTGATGTCAAATGTGGCCTTAGTGGCGGTCTTTGTACCTGTTGTGGCCGGTGTAGCAGTAGGGATGGATATCAGCCCGGTTCAGATGTGTATTCCGGTGACCTTGGCGGCGAGTTGTGCGTTTATGCTACCAATGTCGACACCACCCAATGCCATCGTTTTTGCTAGTGGACACGTGACCGTACCGCAGATGGTTCGAGCGGGGTTTCTATTGAATATTGCCTCGATTTTGCTGATTGCATTGCTGAGTACTTTTGTGATTCCGTTGCTCTTTTCGTAACGACCAATTTTAATTGGTCCCCAGCATAAACGAAGTGATTAGGATGAATGAAATATGCGATTTATTTTGAGTAGGAGATCAATGTTTTTTTTTGTCGAACTGCTTCAAACCGGGGGGTAAATGGCACCAATTAAAATTGGTGTTTACGAGTTTTCCTATCTTTCCGTCAAATAGCGGCTTATGTCTCATCTTCAGAAAAAACTAACCCTTTACGGGCTGACCATGATAGCAGTAGGAAGTTGCATTGGGTCAGGTATATTTGTCACCCCCTACCAGGTCGTGCAAGCGGTACCGCATCATGGCTGGGCTTTATTGGTTTGGGGCTTAGGTGGTGTGATTGCCTTGACTGGGGCACTGACTTTTGCGGAGTTGGGGGGCATGTTTCCCCAGGCCGGTGGGGTGTATGTGTATTTGCGGGAAGCTTACGGTGAATGGGTGGGCTTTTTATACGGCTGGGTGACATTACTGGTGATCAATACCGGAGCACTCGCAGCTTTGGGCATTGCTTTAGCAGAATACCTCACCTTCTTTATGCCACTGGACCAGACGGGGAAGGTTTTTGTGGCCATTGGTGTGATCGCCGTCCTGACTGCCATCAATATTTTGGGGGTACAGATTAGCCAGTTGTTTGCCAGCACTTTTACGGGATTAAAATTATTGGCCATAGTTGCCATTATTGCTGCAGGATTTATCTTTTACGAGCCGGAAAATGTGAATCTAAACCTTTCGCTGACTCAGGAAGTACCTGATAATTTATTGAGTGCCATATTGGTCGGCTTGATTGGCGTATTGTGGTCTTTCGGGGGGTGGCATCATGCTTCTTATTTAGCCGGTGAGACCAAGGATGCACAGCGTACGGTCCCACGGGCGATGGTGCTAGGTGCGGGTATTGTAACCCTGACCTATGTACTGGTCAATTTGGCCTATATGATGTTGTTGTCACTAGATGAAATTGCCGGGACCACACGGGTAGCCGGAGATGCGATTGCCACTTTATTACCTTCAGGTGGAAAGCTGGTGGCGATTGCCATTACCGTCTCGATTTTTGGAACAATAGGCATTTATACTATGTCCGCTCCACGGATCTATTTTGCCATGGCGAAGGACGGCATCTTTTTTAAGGCTTTATCTTTTGTGCATCCAAAATTCAGGACACCAGTCAATGCCATGTTGGTGCAGGCTATTTGGGCCATTATTTTACTACTGTTTTGGGGTACTTTTTCCAACCTGATTACTTATGTCACGTTTATGGATATTGTCTTTATGACTTTGGCCGGAGCAAGTGTACTGGTGTTTAGAAAAAAGCGACCTAGTCAAAATAGACCCTACCGCACTTTCGGATATCCGGTGATCCCACTTATTTTTGTAGGTGTTTCGGGGGCGTTTGTCATGAACACTTTGATTCAACGGCCCGAACAGGCCATTGCCGGTCTGGTTTTGATGGGACTGGGCATCGGTGCCTATTTCGCTTTTCGCAAAACGAAAGAAATATGATGTTGAAAGAAAAGATACAATCCCTGGCGGGAGACATACACGAAGAAGTCATTGCTATAAGAAGGCATTTGCATCAGCATCCTGAATTGTCGTTTCAGGAGGTACAAACGGGACAATTTATTGCCAAAAAGCTCAAAGAATTTGGTATCCCCTTTGAACATGGCATTGCCGAGAATGGAGTAGTGGGGCTCATCAAAGGCAAGCATCCGGACAAGAAAGTTATCGCGTTGCGCGCAGACATTGACGCATTGCCGATAACGGAAGCCAACGAAGTTCCCTACAAGTCCAAAAATGAAGGGGTCATGCACGCTTGTGGACACGATGTGCACACCAGTTCTTTGCTGGGGGCTGCCAAAATATTGAATACGTTGAAGGATGAGTTTGAAGGCACTATCAAATTGATTTTTCAACCTGCAGAGGAAATGATGCCCGGCGGGGCCTCCATTATGATTAAAGAAGGGGTGCTGGACAATCCCAAGCCGGTGAGTATTTTGGGCCAACACGTACATCCGCCCTTAAAAGTAGGTACCATTGGCATCAAAGCTGGGCAATACATGGCTTCAACCGATGAATTGTACATGACGGTAACGGGCAAAGGTGGACATGGAGCTTTGCCACAAAACTGTGTCGATCCCATCCTGATCACAGCGCATATTTTGACGGCCTTGCAGCAGGTAGTCAGCCGTAATTCGAATCCTGCAATGCCAACCGTTCTGACCTTTGGTAAAATCAATTCTACCGGTGGAGCGACCAATATCATTCCCAACGAAGTCAAGCTGGAAGGCACCTTTCGCACCTTTAATGACACCTGGCGATTTGAGGCACACCGTCGCATGAAAAAGATGGCAGAAAGCATTGCCGAAGGCATGGGCGGGCAATGTGATTTTAATATCGTGGTGGGGTATCCTTCCTTGTTTAATAATGAACCGCTGACTGCGGTTACCCGCCAGCATGCCGAAGAATATCTTGGAAAAGAGAATGTGATAGAATTACCCATTCGCATGACGGCAGAAGATTTTGCTTATTATTCTCAGGTGATGCCAGCTTGCTTTTACCGGTTGGGTACCGGAAATCCTGCTAAAGGCATTACCTCGCCAATCCACACCACTACATTTAATGTAGATGAAGATTGTTTGAAGGTGAGCACCGGGCTAATGGCCTGGTTGGCGGTAAAAGAGCTGGAAGGGTAGGGGATTGTTTTAGAGCATGGTTGGAGGTCGGATTTGCTGGCGAAAAGCATCATTTTTTTGATAAAAAAGGCGTTTTTTGAAATGCATACCCAAAGGTTGACCTCCAACCATGCTCTTATTCTTTATTGCTCTTATATTGTTGTTGCTCCCATCTGTAAAATCTTCATAAAAGCAGCCTTTTCCAGGGGCATGACCGAAAGTCGACCAATGCGGACCAAGGGGATTTCCGACAGTTCAGGGGTTGCCTTGATATCTGTTAAGGTGACAGGCTTGGTGAATGCCTTATGGGGAACCAAATCGACTACGGACCAATCTCCTTTTTCGGCGGTAGGATCGGGGTAGGCCTCTTTTGCTACTTTGGCAATACCTACTACTTCCAATCCTTTCCGGCTGTGGTAGTATAAAACCAAGTCGCCTTTTTTCATGTCGCGCAGGTGGTTGCGGGCGGCATAGTTGCGGATACCATCCCACTGAGTTTTGCCATCTTTGACCAGATCGTCATAACTGTATTCGAAAGGTTCGGATTTGACTAGCCAGTAGTTCATGAATGGAGCGTTTTGAGGATTTGACAGACTACAAAGATAGTAAGAAATGGGGAATTGAGGGAGAAGGGGAGAATTGTATAAAATTATTTGTGTTTGTTTTTTTATTTTAAAACTTTTAGTTATATTGCAGTGTCATTGACTATAAAAGCTTCGCCGGCGATTCCGTAAATGCTTCCATGCATTTTACCCTGACAGCCTTGTGCTGATGCGCGAGCTGTACGTAAGCACTTCGGAGGCTTGGCGGATGTGGGTGGGCTTTTTATATATACCCACCCTCTACTACTTAACTGGAAAAGTTAATACTTTGGGCTCGGTTTGAAATTTCGAATGGAGCCGCTAGAATGGTGTGTGCTTGTTGGTCTAGCCGTATTTCATTTGCCGGAAGACTTCCCAAACGACAATGCCGATACAAACGGAAATATTCAAGGAATGCTTGGTCCCAAATTGGGGAACTTCGATGCAGCCATCTACCTGCTCCATCACTTCATCGTCTACCCCTTGTACCTCATTGCCAAAGATCAGGGCATGTTTATAATCCGTATTGATATTCACATCCTGTAATAGTTTGCTACCTTCGGCTTGTTCCACTGCCCATACGCCATAGCGCAGTGCTTTGAGTTGTTTGATAACTTCTTTGGTGTCTTCCACATATTCCCACTCTACCGATTCAGTAGCGCCGATGGCGGTTTTGAGAATTTCCCGGTGGGGTGGTTGGGCGGTAATGCCACAGAGGTAAATCTTTTCAATAGAAAAGGCATCGCAGGTCCGGAAGGCGGAACCTACATTGAGGGCTGAACGCACGTTGTCCAGAATGAGGACGATGGGTGTTTTCCTTTGCTTTTTAAATTCTTCAGGACTCACCCGATTTAGTTCCTGGAGGCTTAGTTTTCTCATTTTACTGCTTTTCATAAAGGATCAAGGACACTCCAGCGTTATCAAAGCGCTGTTTGACCGTCCAGAAATTGCGTAGTTCATCAATTTCCTGATCCGAAAAATCATTCATCACGTTACTGTAGAAAATCAGGCTGTCTTGCTGGAGGTTTTTGGCTTTGAAGCCAATTTCTCTTCCGGAGAGGTCTTTGTATTTCCAGGGGCCGATTTCCGGAAAGGCAGTACCTACCTGAGCTGGGGGAATTTTCTCTTCGCTAAGATACAGCAAAAAATCTTTTCGGAGGTTATAATATGGCAAATGTGCAAGGGTGCAATCCCAATCTTGAGAAGTTTTAGATGGATAAATCCAATAATTTCCGGTAAATAAACCCAATAAAGCCAGTACCAATAGGTACCGACGCCAATTTGGAGCTAAGGTGGTGTGTATCCATAAGCTGAGAAATAAAATATTCAGCGCCAGGAAGAAAGGTAGCAGATACCTCAAGGAATGCAACCCCTGAAAAAAGAGAAAGGAAGGGCTTAGGAAAAACAAGGTGGAAATACACAACTTTACAGCTGTCCCAATTTGTGCATGTTGTAAAATGCTCCGCCAGCCCAGTTTTTGCCACCAGGCCCGAAGTAAGAGAAATACCGGAACCCATATCAGGATGCGCCCATGCTCTACCAGCTTTCGCCCCCAAACCAGGAGGTTAAATCCAAAACCCTTGATGCCGACTCGCTGAAAACTATATTTCCATGGAGAATCAGGGTGGTATCCAATCCAGCCGGTATAACGATAGTGCAAACTCAAAAAAGCCAATGCCACTAATCCTGCCGGAACAAAGGGAAGGGCCTTATTGAACCAGTATTTAAAGTCGAAAAGATTGTCTTGGGATTCGTATTGATGCCAGGTGCGAAATACAAAAAGTGAAAAAGTAACCATCATACCCCGTGTGCTAATCAGGACAAGCCCAATACAGGCTAGAATCAGCAAATTGTTGTCTTTTTGTACAATGCTATTGACCGCCAACAAAAAACAAAAGACGAGCAGTATATCCGGGCTGATAAGGGTGGCTTGCCCGGCCAATACGGGGTCTGCCATGGCGAGTAGTGGTAACAAGAGAGGCACCAGTTTGCCTGAAATCAGTTGGCTGGTCTTGGCACCACTAAACCAGTACCCGAGTCGGATCAATTGGTAAAGTAGGCCCCACAAAAATGGAAACATCGCAAAGTGGCTAACCGATAAGGTTTTACCAAACCAGGTCCACAAAACCGCCAGGTACATGCCAAAAACCGGTGGGTGGCCACTATCAATTTCCATTGGCAACCACCACTGGCTAAATTGATTTTCATAATACCAGTGGGCATGTTTGGAACCTAGTTGGATCGTATCCCAAAAAAATACATGACCACTTACCAACCAACAAATCAGCAAGGCCAATAAGGCCGTGCCAATGAGATACCCATTCCTAAGGCGTTTTTGCATTATTTCTCTACTTGGTATTTTTTCTCTTTAGCGGCCTTGATAAAGGCTACAAATAGTGGATGTGGATTTTCTACCGTACTCTTTAGTTCCGGATGAAATTGGACCCCGACAAACCAGGGATGGTCCTTCAATTCTACGATTTCCACCAGTTTAGAATCTGGATTAATACCGGTAGCGATGAGCCCGGCCTTCTCAATTTGGGCCTTATACTCGTTGTTGAATTCATAGCGGTGACGATGGCGTTCGCTGATATGTAAGCTTCCGTAGGCCTGTTGCGCCTTTGACTTACGGCGCAAATCACAGGCATATGCACCCAATCGCATGGTTCCGCCTTTCTTGGTGATTTTTTTCTGCTCTGGCATCAGGTCAATGACCGGATTGGGGGTAGTGGGGTCTACTTCCGTGGAAGCAGCCCTTTCCAAGTGTAAGACATTCTTAGCAAATTCTACTACCGCACATTGCATGCCCAAACAGATGCCAAAGAAGGGAATATTGTTTTCCCGAACATAGCGAATGGCGTTGATTTTACCCTCAATTCCCCGTTCTCCAAACCCTGGCGCGACCAGTATGCCGTCCATGTCACTCAAGCGCTGGGCCACGGAGGCATCACTGCCTTCCAGTTGCTCGGAGTGGATGGGTTCTACCTTGATCCGGCACTCGTTGACGGCTCCGGAATGCACAAATGATTCATGTATCGACTTATAGGCGTCTTGTAATTCGTTGTATTTGCCCACCAAGCCAATAGTCACCTCATGAGTGGGATTTTTAAGCTTTCCCAAAAAGGTTTTCCAAGCCTCCAGATTGGGTTCTTTCCGATCCTTGAGGCGCAATTTATAGATAACCGTCGTATCTAGATTTTCCTTTAACATTAGCAAGGGAACATCATAGATGGTTTCGGCATCTAAGGCTTCAATAACAGAACCCACATCAACATTACAAAACAGGGCCAGTTTTCTACGGATATCCATAGAAAGGGGGTACTCTGTCCGACAAACCAGAATGTCTGGTTGGATGCCGGTATTCAATAACTCCTTAACAGAGTGTTGTGTAGGCTTTGTTTTTAGTTCTTTAGCCGCTTTGAGATAGGGGATCAAGGTCAGGTGGATCACTAAACAATTGTCTCTGCCTAGTTCCCAGCGAAGTTGACGCAAGGATTCTAGGTATGGGAGTGATTCAATATCGCCAACGGTCCCGCCTAACTCGGTGATCACAATGTCGTAATTATTGGATAAACCCAGTTTTTGCACCCTTTCTTTGATCTCATCTGTAATGTGTGGGATCACTTGTACGGTCTTACCCAGATAGTCACCATTTCTTTCTTTATTGATGACCGTTTGATAAATGCGCCCAGTGGTGACGTTGTTGCCTTGAGAGGTAGGGCGATTTAAAAATCGCTCGTAGTGCCCTAGATCCAGGTCGGTTTCGGCCCCGTCATCGGTCACATAACACTCCCCATGTTCATATGGATTGAGTGTGCCTGGATCGACATTGATGTAAGGATCAAATTTTTGAATGGTTACATTGAAGCCCCTGGCTTGTAATAATTTAGCAAGTGACGAGGAAATGATGCCTTTACCCAAAGAAGAAGTAACGCCCCCCGTAACAAAAATGTATTTGGTCATACCTTTAATTTTGCAAACTTTCCGTTCGATTTGTTACGGGACGTAAAGGTAAGCGTAATTCGGGCAGAATGAAAAGCTGGGCGGAGATTATTTTTTAATTGAGTTAGAATTTATGCAAATCCCTTCTGCTGGGAGGCAGTCACACCGCGTCGGTAATCTTGCAAATTCGGCGGGGCGCGAATTTGGTAAATCGGGTGAGATTGTAGACTTTTAAGCGCAATTCAACAAGAGGTATGAAAAAACAAATTTTGATCGGCAGTGTGATCCTGCTTTCTATTTTAATCGCAACGGTATTTCCTGTAGAAAATGAAGTCAAGGGCTTCCATTCAGAAGCGGAATTGGCGGTTTTGCGACAGCACGACCTATTTCCCATAGATTCGTCGATTCTGTTTCCCACCGCAGGCACCTGTTCGGGGTGTCATGGTTATGATTCCAATCACTACGCCATGATCGATTTTTTTGGTAATGACGTCAATATGCATGACGACTGGCGATCCACCATGATGGCCAATTCGGCTAAAGACCCATTCTGGCGGGCCAAAGTCAGCCATGAAGTACTGCGCAATCCCGATTTTAAAACGGAGATTGAAACCAAGTGTACCTCCTGCCATGCCCCGATGGGGCATTATACGGCTTTGTATCGGGGGCACGACTCCTATACCATGGAAGACCTGTTGCAGGATACCATTGGGTTAGACGGGGTATCCTGTGGTACCTGCCACAAAATCAGTGCGGAAAACCTTGGAGAATTGCACTCCGGAGACATTCGTTTTGATACCAATCGGGTTATCTATGGACCCTACACGGACCCCTTTTTAGGGCCTATGGCCGAGTTTGTCGGCTTTCAACCTTTGTTTGGGGAGCAAATTAACGACGCGGGGCTTTGCGCCTCCTGCCACACTTTGATTACCGATGCGATTTATCCGGATGGATCGGCCTTGACCGGAACTTCTTTCATTGAACAGGCCACGTATCACGAATGGTTGAACTCCGATTATGAAACGGAGAATATTACCTGTCAAGGGTGCCACATGCGGCAGTTGGAAGAAGAGGTTGTCATTTCAGCCAACTACCTTTTTCTGGAAGGGCGAAGTCCGTATGGATTGCATGAACTGGCTGGGGCCAATACGTTTATGCTCAATCTGATGAAAACCTACCGGGAATCGTTGGGGATTACGGCTGCCCCGGAACATTTTGACCAAACCATTGATGCTACCTACAACATGCTGCAAAACCAATCGCTGTTGACGGAGGTGGAGTGGCAAGGTGTAGAAGCCGATACGGCTTATTTTGGCGTAAAATTGACTAATCTGGCCGGACATAAATTTCCTTCGGGCTATCCCAGCCGTCGGTTATTTGTTGAGTTTTTAATGACAACCCCCGAAGGAGATACCCTTTTTCACTCCGGGGCAAGAAACGAAGATCAGACCATCAAAGATGAAGATGCGGGTTATGAACCTCATTATGATGTGATCAATCGATCTGATCAAGTTCAGATTTATGAACTGGTAGCCGGTGATGCAGACGGGCAATTTACTGTGGTCTTGGAACACGCCTATAGTGTGTTGAAAGACAATCGCTTACCTCCCCGAGGGTTTACAACAAGTGATGTCGTATATGATACCACACTCATCGTTGGAGAGGCATTAAACGATGTCAACTTCAACCTGGAAGATGGAGAGGAGGGGTCTGGTAGTGATTTGTTGTATTATCACATTCCTTTAAATGGTTATTTCGGAGCTGCTGAAGTGACCGTGAATTGTTATTACCAGTCATTACCGCCCAAATGGGTGGCCCCCATCTTGGCTGAGCAAACTCCGGAAATAGATACTTTCCGACACATGTTCAACAGCATGGATAATACGCCGGTGCTAGTAAAAAGCCGCCAATTGGTTGATTTGGAATTCCCTATGATAAATGACACTGAAAATGTGCTGCAAGGGGGGATTTCCGTTTTTCCCAATCCGAGTCATCAAGGTTTGGTGTATGTAAAGCGGGCGCCGGGCATTTTCACAGACAAAGTAAGTCTGTACAATGCCAAAGGCCAGATCGTGAAGGTATGGCAGGGTGATGTAGCGCAAATACAACTTCCTGCAACCGGTGTTTTTTATTTGCACCTTTATACCAATCGGGGTTATCGGGTAGAAAAGCTGGTGTATTTGGATTAGGAAACCGCTGTAGAGATGAACTAAAAAGAATGACACTGCCGTAGCAAGTGCCATTCCAGATTTTGGATGAATGTTTGTACGTTTCGGGCATGACTTGCTTCTTTTAGAAGCAATGCTCTTATTTTTTTGTACTTTATTGGAACAGTATGCTACGCCAAACTTAGATGGATGATATAGCTGCCTTCTGTTTCTTCTACCAGATGATTTCCTGCTGAAATTGAACTGCTTTGAATGTCCAATTCTTCACAAAGTGTATCAGGTAACTTAAAGGTTTGTTTTAGTATAAATTTGTGTTGGGGAAACTGACGATTGGCTATTTGTGCACATAAATCATCTTTTACCAATCGTAGTGCTAACGTTTTTTCATCGGTCAGCATTAATTGTGCAATGACCTTTTGACAAGGGAATTTATTATTTCCCGGGGCCTGATTAAGTGGGTTCATAGTACAGATGCCAACTCCGGCACATCGTTTTTTGGGTGAACCAAAAACGACTTCTGCCAAGGTCCAATGCCTCCTTCCTACTTTTAATAAGCGTCGAGCTCTTGTTTTTGTTTCTGTAAACATGCTTGTTCAAATTTTGGGTTGTGTGTATGTTTCCTATTCAATAAGTTCAAAAAGCTATGGGCATGTTTTGAGACTTCTTTTTAGCAAAATAGATTACTGGCTGAATTGTTGTATTCAAACATTTGAAAGGGGACTAAAAACTAGGTTTTAGCAATAGTAAGGAGTCTTGGCTTTAGTGCATGTTTGGAGGACGGATTTGCTGGCGGAAAGCATCATTCTTTTGGTGAAACAAGGCGTTTTTTTTGAAATGCATCTGGGCTGAGCCGAGACGGATAAGAAAAAGAACGATGTATCATCAAAAAAGTGCTATTTTGTAGCCAAAAGTTTGACCTCCAAACACGCTCTTTATTGCTTTCGCAATAGGTTTGGAATTGTATGCTGATGTATTAATGAAGGGGGTGCACTGTGGTATATTACAGTATATGTGTAGCTTTCTTTTGTAAATATATAAAATTTTTCTAATGAAGTGCATAATCACAAAAAAAATCCGGACTCTGATTGATGAGTCCGGATCATTCTTTCTGTAATTGAGTATGTCTAAAATTAAACGAATGCCACTAGTGTTCGTGCGCTCGTCTATAAATGCGCTGGCTTATCTGCTAAATAATTTCCATGTTTAAAACAATGGAAAATCACGAGTGCTTAGTGAAAGTAATCCTAAAAACTTCTAATTTAGTTGGGCATCGAAACTTCTTTTAGGAAGCTATATTTTTCACCATATTCCAACATCTGCTTAGTAAAGTCGTCAGGATATTCCACTTTGATATCACTGATTTCTTCTCCCTCCATCACCGGTACCAATCTTGGATTGATGAATCCACCATAAGGAGGAATATTGAGTTTTTCAGATCGACTCAATACTTCTGCGTGAATCTCCGGATCAACTTTGACTCCGTAACCTTCAATCAGCGCCTTTCCAGCTTCAAAATCTCCCTGGGATTTGATGCGCTGTACTTCGCGCAACAATTCGCCAAAGAGGGCTCTTAGCTTTTCATAATCTTTGATGTCTACATAGGTTTTTCCATCTCTTTTGACCATTTCTACCACTTCTGGTCCGCCTTTTTCAAACACCCAATGCGATACCATCGAGCGGTTGCGCATGTGCGCTTGTTCGATAGATTTACCGGGGTTGATCCGGCGTAGTTGTAACATCAAGCCATTTTTCAGGTAGGAATCGTATTCGGCTTTGCCTACTTCATCAGAGTCAATCAAGCCCAGTTCAATCAGTTTTGGATCGGTAATGTAATACAATGCTACGAGGTCAGCACGTGCTTCTTCCAGTGCGGAAGCGTAGTTCTTCAAGGTTTCCCCTGGTGTTTTTACACCGGGTTCCAACTGGCCTGAAGCGTGACCGATTACTTCGTGCAATGCCGTATGGATTTTTGCAGCCAGCTTGCCGTGCGCCTTAGCGCGTTGTATTTCTTCTTCGTCATTGGCAAATTCAGACAACAACCCAGGGCCATCGGCATTGCTATAGGCTTCAACGATATTACCCAGACTCACTGATTTTGAACCAAAGTCTTTTCTAATCCAGTTGGCATTTGGCAAGTTGACACCAATCGGTGTGGAAGGAGATGCATCTCCCGCCTCACCGGCTACGGTCACTACTTTGTAGGAAATACCGGTTACTTCTGCCTTCTTGTGTTCGTCCATAATGGGTGAATTGTCTTCAAAGTACTGAGCATTACTCGCTACCTTTTCCATGCGGGCAGAAGCGTCAAAATCTTTGATTTGCACAATGGTTTCGTAAGATCCTTTCAAGCCCAGTGGATCTTGATAAACTTCAATAAAAGAGTTGATATAGTCAATATCTCCCTCTGTGGCTTTTACCCAGGCAATATTGTAATCATCCCAAGTTTTGAGGTCTCCGGTTTGGTAATATTTGATCAACAACTTTAAGGCTTCGCCTTGGGCTTCATTTTCTGCTACTTTCACGGCTTTCTCCAACCACTTGACAATCTCCTGGATAGCGGCACCGTAGAGCCCTCCTACTTTATAGGGCATCTCTTCCAGTTCTCCATTGGCGTTGCGTACCACTTTGCTATTCAATCCCATAGAGATCTTATCGTCTTTTAGGCTAGCCTTTTTCTGAGCGTAAAATGCTTCAACTTCTGCCTGAGTCAAATCTGGATCATAAAAGTTAACCGCTGACGACTTGACGATATCGGCACCTTCGCTTTGATTGATTTTTTTGGCATCGACACTAGGATCGAACATCGCCGTTAAAGCTTCTTCCGACAGGGACGCACCGACTGCATTCATCAGCGTCATAAAATACTCACGGGAGAATTCTGGGTTGAATTTGTCATTGGAGTAGTGATGGTGAATACCGTTAGAAAACCATACATTTTTGGTGTAAAGCATAAAGGCATCCCAGTCTTTTCCCTGGCGCTCGCCTTGGTAATTGGCAACGATCTTATCCAACGCATGGCGAATGGGCAAGTTGAAGCGGTAATTTTGGTCGTACATGATATCTCGACCTGCCAAACCGGCTTGGGTGAGGTAATAAACCAGTTTTTTCTGAGAAAGACTCAATTTATCAAAACCGGGAATCTGGTACCGAATGATCTTTTTGTCCGCAAAACTCTCTGGATTCCAGACGAAATCTTCGGTAGTTTCAGTAGTGGTTTCCTCCGTTGTTGGCTCCTCTGATGTTGGCTGACAAGCTGCTACCAGCAAAAATAAGCCCAGTAGCATCCAATAATTTTTGTTCATACAGGTAGATGAATTTAAATGATAAAATAGATTCGTAGTGAAAATGACGAATTGGCATCTCCAAAATTAGACATTTTGGGATAATTATTGGCCTACAGGCTAAAATAGCATCACCAATTGTAGTGAGTTGAAGCTGAGCTATTTCGGGAAGGCCGACTTATAAATATCGCACGCTATGTCGCAATTGAATGCCATTCCACTCAATCCAACGATAACCGATGCGGTAATGGTCTACGGCAAATTCATTGGAAAAAGGACTGATCTGAAAAAAACAGGCGGGGGTGATGTGCACAAAAATATTCTGTTCCTGAATGCTTTTTTCGGAATGGTAGTGGCCCGTGAAAATATGGATAGCAGCGGGGTATTTGTGCAAGACTTCACAGACCGCTTCCCGGTTCCTTAAGGGATGCCGCTGGTCCATAAATTGTACGCCAGCCAGGAGAGGCGGATGGTGCATGAAAATCACGGCAGTACCCGATAGTTTTGCCAATTCTCCTTCCAACCATTCCAACTGCTGATCAGAGAGGGTACCCGGCGTTGTATCCAGGAAAATGACGGAATGGTCCTTCCAGTTTCGGGTGTAAAAGAGTTCGCCTCCTGTCAAATCTGCTTCCAGAGAAAACGCTTCAGCCAGCATTTGGGGGCTGTCGTGATTGCCAGACAATAGTTCGTAGGGGAGGCCCGTATGATCCAATTGTTCTTTGATCCAATGGTAAATTTCAGGTTCTCCATCGCGGTAGCACAAATCACCAGAAACCACAAGATGGTCTGGATCGTGGCCTCTCAAATCAGCCAAGATCGATAAGAAATTTTGACGTACATCCACGCCATAGGTGTCTTCTCCCGCCTGACCAATGTGTAGGTCAGTGATTTGTGCAATTTTCAACATAGCTCAGCTCTTTTCCTAAAAATCAATGACAATTAGTCACTTCCCGAGTTCCGGATATTGACGATCTTTTTCAAGATGTCAAACCAAAAAGGGGCCCCCAATGAAATGGCCAAAGCGGTAATCAACCAGCCCAGTGCTTTTGTTAACCAGTAGTACCAGTCTCTGGAATGCGTGTCGACATTTTTCCAACCCATTCCAAGAGAAGAGGTGTTTTGATTATAATAGCTTAATAACGAGTCTAGCTCGGCCTTCTTCTGTTGAAACGCTTCAAGTTGAGCTTGGTTTTCAGGATTGTTCATCACATTGGCAACCAAGGTGTCCTGATTAACACTATCTCTTACCACCACAATTGAGTTTTTAAAGTCATCTACATTGTCATACCGGGCAGCTGCCGTGGCTGCCGCAGCTAATCGTTCCGCTAATTGCGGATTTGACTCCAATTGCTCATAAATACTCAAAGTATCTGCGTTCAGCACCACGGCCATCACAATTCCAACAATGATCAATATATATTGGGTAGTACGCTTGTACCAACCGGTGGCACGTTCCATTACTGCATTGTACCAGCCTTTGATTTTTAATTTGAATCTTTCCACATCTCCTTCCGCCTCGCGCATCAGTTGCTGGAGTACACTTTTGAGGTCTTCATTACTTAGTTCGTCAATCACTTTTTGAATGTCCTCCTTGGTTTGGCATTCTCCAAAAAGACTGTCGAAGAGAATGGACTTAAAAGACTCATCACCAATATAGGAGGGTGGATTTAGGGTCCGACTACCATAGCGATAGGACAATTGTCGATAAAAGGCATTATTGGTAAACTTTTTCATGATGGTTTTATCCATTTTACCATCTTTATCGAGGCCCACCAGCATGTTGTCCAGGGCTTTTATTAGGTTTTTGCCTCGTAATGCGAGTATTGCCGATATCAATTCCATCACTGTGGTGGCCAGCAAACTCAACATAAGTAGAATGAATACAATACCGAGTACAACAGTCAAAATTGCCATAATAGGGTTTGTTTAATGTTTAAAACATAAATATGCGCTAATTTATTTCTTTAGATTGGATTGGAAAAGCCTGAAAATACGTTTGTATTCATCCGTCCAACTTTTTGGCTCCTGAAAGCCATGGCCTTCCACCGGGAAAACAGCCAATTCCCAATTGTCTTTCCCCAATTCAATCAAGCGTTGCGACAAGCGCACAACGTCCTGAAAATGTACATTGGTATCCACCATGCCGTGCAGTATTAAAAGTTGTCCCTCTAGCCCTTCGGCGTGATAAATCGGAGAACTGCGCCGATATGCAATACTGTCGGTTACCGGTGTGTTGAGAATGTTTGACGTATAGGGGTGGTTGTAGTGTGCCCAATCCGTTACGGACCGAAGTGCTGCCCCACAGCGGAAAGTTCCGGGGGAAGTAAACATGGCCATCAAGGTGATAAAACCACCATAAGAGCCACCATAAATGCCAATCCGATCGGGATCAATTCCGTATTCTTCTACCAAATAAGCCGCTCCATCCACCTGGTCATCAAGGTCTTTGCCACCCATGTGGCGATAGATGGCCGTCCTCCAATTTCGTCCATAACCGGCACTGGCCCGAAAGTCGATATCTAAAACGGTGTAGCCATTGTCGACCAATAGGTTGTGAAACATATATTCCCGGTAATAGCTGCTCCACCATTTGTGCGCATTCTGCAAATACCCAGCACCATGCACAAAGATGACGGCGGGGCCTCCTTGGGTATCTCCTTCAGGTCGATATAAACGGGCGGGGACCTGAGCCCCGTCTCGTGCCCGGAAGTGGATGATCTCTGGGTCGCGCCAGGAATAGGCTTCAAATTCGGGCGTGGTAGATTTGGTCAGTTGTCGTGGCTGGGCGCCAGGTCGATTTTCCATGACATACAATTCCCAGGGTTGATTACTATAGGAATACCGAATGGCGAGATACTGCTCATCAGGAGAAAGTGTGACTTGATGATTGCCGGGTGCGGTGGTGATTCGCTGCATTTTTCCACCCTTAATAGGAAGTCGGTAGAAGTGTTGTTGGTCGAGTCCATCGGCACTGGCCGTCAGGTAAAAGTTGCGCTGGTCTTGCGAAAGCTGGGCATCCAATATTTCAAATTTGCCTTTGGTCAGGGCCTGTTTTTCACCCGTTTCAATGTCCACCCGATACAAATGGGAAAAGCCGGTGGCCTCAGATTGAAACCAAACGCTTTTTTGATCAGGCATCCAACCCACATTGCCCATAAAGAAATTCCATCCAGAAATACCCGGTCCGCCAATCCAAGCCTCATCGTGCTGCCAGTCGAGGGAGGTCAGTTTGCCGGTTTCAGGATTCAACAGCATGATCCAACGGTCCTTATTGTCTAGGGATCGTACCACCACAAGCCCTTGATTTTCGTCATTAAAAATGGGTCCGTGAATAATGACCTCTTTGGGTTGTTCATATTGACTTTCAAAGGGTAGGGTATCGACGTTGTATTCGTAGAGGTAGGCCGGTTTTTCAAAGATGCCTTCAATTTGTTTGGTATCTACCATGAAGAATGTATCTCTCTGGCGGTCATAGACGCCCATTTTGTAGGTGTCTTGTGGTGTGCCCACTTTGCGGCGCGCCCGACGTTCTGCCGTATAACCCGACTCCGTCACAAAATCGGGGACCTGTGTACTTTTTATGGAGTAACTGGTGGTCATCCGAAAGGTGATAAAGCGCATATTGGGGCTAATTGTCAGATTGGAAATTTGCTCATCTCCATAAAAAATGGCTAAAGGACGTTCCTCCTTAATGAGTGATTTCCGGGCTTCTTCTACCTCACTCTTCATCTTTCGTTCTCGCAGTATTTCAAAATAGGACAGCTGGTCGTCAATGAGCCATTGATCAAAATCAGCCTTGGATGAGGCGTGTGGTGAATATCCTTTTTTCAATTGGGTGAGTTGTTCGATCTGTCCGGTATTTCGATCCCAGGCATAGAGGTTGTCGTCTTTTTCAAAGATGACTTTCTGCTCGTCCCCGGAAAAAACGGGACTATTTTCCTTTTCCAGGGTGTTGGTGATTTGCAATCGCTTGCCCGTTTTGATTTCTAACAAGAAGATATCTCCATTTTTGCTATAGACTTTTTGCGTCCGACTCTTATTGTATGTGCCACTGGTAGGCCGCACCTTTAGCTCCTCTACGGGCACCTTTTGAGGAGATTGCCCCTTGATGGCTACTTTGTATAAAGAGGGTAGCGTGTCTCCATCCGGATTCCAATCGAAATAAATATGTTGACTGTCTTCCGACCAGGAAATATTTTCAGGGAGTGTGCCCACAAATTTTTCCCCTTGCATAATTTGCTCAATGGTCAGGGTAGAAAGATTGGTCGTGTTTTGAGAAAAAAGAGTAATGGAAAAAAGAAGAAAACAGGAGGTGATCAATAAAAAACGCATTTCTAGATTTTTGGTGAATGGTTAAAGATAATATTAATGTCAATTTTCTTAGGGTTTCGAATGGTTTCAAAATAATTGTCCGACAATATTATATCTTTGATGCCATTACCAACTAGAAACCAATTGCTCATGTATTCAGCTTTAAAACACAGTCATTCCGGCCTTCGCTGGATCGTTCTCGCCTTATTGATTGCCGCCATCGTGACTGCTTGGCAGGCCTGGAGTAAAAAAGACAGCAGCCAGTCTAAACCAGGTAAAGTAGTGCTTTTTGCATTGATCTTTACCCATATTCAATTGTTACTGGGCTTGGTACTGTATTTTGTTTCCAGTCCTTATGTGCAGTTTACAGCAGGGGTGATGAAAGACAAATTGCTGCGCTTCTACACCGTTGAACACTTGGTGGGCATGTTGATCGCCATCATTGTGATAACCATCGGTTATAGCAAAGGTAAAAAGCAATTGCCTGCCCCCGAAGGGCATAAGACGACCTTCACTTACTACTTGATCGGCTTGATCCTGATTTTGATTTCTATTCCGTGGCCATTCCGTGGCTTGGCTGCTGGGTGGTTCTAGCTTTTTTGGGACGCAGCACGACCAGGGGGGAGCGGCTGATTTTATTAATCCGTCCAACCATTGGATTAAATACCAGAGATATTGGAGGCGTATTGGGAACGTCCAAAATACGCCTCCAATGAATCTAATTGTCATCCCCTAGTCTAAAAGCAGAAAGGAAGAAACCCTTTCCCGGTCACCGTTCTTGATGCGATAATAATAGATACCTGATTCCAGAGATTGCAATTCCAGGCGGGTGCTGAATGGCTCGTCAACCACTGCTTCCCAGGTGTGGTTGAAAATGGCTTGTCCGATGGCATTAAATACTTCAAATTGCACCTCCGGTTCCTTGGCTTTGAAAAGAAAAACCGTCAATTGATCTTGCACCGGATTGGGGTAAACCGAGAAATCGGTCTTCTTGGAAAAATCGATGGCAATGATATTGGAATAGAGGTAAACGCCATCGTCTCTTACGCCTTTTAATCGGTAATAATTGGTGCCAACCAGTGGGTGAGCGTCGACGAAACCATAGATTTGTTGTGGGCCGTTATTTCCTTGTGCCGACACAGTACCGATGGGCTCAAAGCGATAATCTGCCGACCGTTGTACTTCAAAATGGGCCAATTGGCTTTCTGAACTGGTGGCCCAACTGAGCACCACCTGCTGATCTTCAATATTGCCTTTTAGATTTAAGATTTCAAAAAAGGGTTCTCCGCAATAAGGATAGATTTCGTGCTCATCCATGCTACTCAGTCCCGCTGCATCGGTCACGGTCAAACGGATGCGGTACCAGAAGGTCTCATCACCACACCCCAAGGGATCGATGATGGTTTGGGCAACCTGGGCATAATCGGGTTCTTCCGGATGGAAATGGGTATTGTGTTGCAGAAAAGTTTCCCATTTATAGGTCAACTCATCTGAGCTATGCTCTGCATCGGACACATTGGCCTCTAAGGGCAATATGGTGATGCCGTTGGGTGGATAAAAGTCACCATTTTTAAAGCTCGAAATTTCTACATTTGGTGGTGTATTGTTCAGTGAAATAATCAGCTCTGCTTTATTCTCCAAGCCCGCCGTATCGGTGACTGTCAAGGTGGTGTTGATCAATTGGGGTGAATTATTGGCCGCGGTGAAGGTGTGGATGGGGGCAACTTCATCACTGGTAGATCCATCGCCAAACTCCCAGTGGTAAGTGATGTTGCCACCATCGGGGTCGTAGGAAGTACTTGCATCAAAATTGACGGTAAGTGGGCTGGGGCCAAAGGTCTGATCGGCAAGGGCCTTGGCTACGGGTGCAGGATTGCCACCGTAGGTGATTTTGTGCACTTCGCTATTATATACGTGGCACCAATATATGGCGCCGTCGTGTGGATTATAGGTAAGGTGTACAATACCCTTGTCATTCCAACGGGCAAAAGTGTCTACGCGAGTCACCTGATCGCCTTGGTCAAAATGAAAAACGCGGATCCATCCACTCAGGTCAGCGTGAAAAAAGCCACCTCGGTAGGTTTCTGGAAACTGATCATCGTCATAGAAAAAGCCGGGAATACTGGTGAACCCAGGAAATTCAACCCCTTCAACCGGGGAGTCGGCGGTGTTGATATCTACCTCCATTAGTGCGCCTGAGTTGGGGTCAAAGCGGGGCACCCGGGTCCTTGGTGGCGGGTTCCACAATAGGCTGCTCCAGGTAATGACGGGCGGCTCATGCACAAAGGTGGGAATGTTTTCGGGAATCAATTCAGCACCGCTACACGGGTTTGGAAAGAGGACTTGTTCCTGATCTTTGGGTTGTTTTAACAGGTCTTGAAAGGTGAAAAAATCGTTTTCACAACCGGTATTGCCCGCTAAGGGATTTGGTGCATAAGGGTTTGCTGTAGGTGCATTGATGAACCCCCAATGGTAATTGATGCCTTCAAAAATGGGCCAGCCAAAACATTGTCCGCCTCGGGTGGCGATATTGAGTTCTTCCCAGCCACCGCCACCTACATCACCGATAAAGAGGGTGCCTGGATTCCCCTCTTCGGGGTTGTGGCTTCCGGTCTCCGGAATCCGGATAAAGCGGTAAGGATTGCGAAAACCAAGTGCCCAGATTTTTGATCTTGGTGCATGGGGATCGTTGCTGTCATAAAATGGATTGCTGGAAATACCTGCTCCTGTTTCCGGGTCAATGCGCAGGATGCAGCCGTTCATGTTGTCCACTTGCAGCGACTTAAAAGCCCCTACATTGTCCTCCGGTTGTAAGATGCCTTCATCAATGGCCTGCTGCCAAAAACTCTCTTCGCTACTGGCATTTCCGGTGTCAATCGACTGGTAACTACCACCATCGCCAACGGAGGCCAGCAGGGTGCCGTCCTGACCAAAAACCAGAGAGCCAACCCCGTGAGACCCCAATAAAATAGCCGGACCATCGGCACGGGTTTTACCCAAAATGATTTTGCGGCTTCCGGGAATTACCGTGGTGAAGCCAGTATTAACATCTGCGGTATAGCGCGTAATCCGGCCAATGGTCGCTTCGTGGTCGATCGTTAAATTGGGGTCGTACTCTGGAGTGCCATAAGCATCCATATAATGGCGATCAACGACGTAGAGCAAATAGAAATAGCCGTTGGTTTGGAAGTTGGGATCAAGAGCAAAACCCAGTAGGCCGTGATCACTCCAATTGACCACTTCCTCAGAGATGTCGATCAGTGGTTCGCTGATTTTCTCTCCTTCGGGGGTTAAGACAAAGACCTTGCCTTTTTTTTCCCACACAAAACCACGCCCTACTTCGTCAAACGTAAGTCCGATGGGCCGCTCCCAGTTTTCGCCAACTTTTTCATCGTAGAAATTCTCGGGAAGGTGTGGCGTAGTTTGCGCTGAAAGAGAAAGGGTAAAGGCCAAGAACAGCACGTATATTGAAAATCGCATCATAAACTTAATATTGCAGCAGAAGATTAAGGATCAAGATGTAAAACTAGAGAGGAAACGAAGAAGATCAAAGTTTAGCTCCCCAAAAATGAGATTTAGGTGGCATAAAGTCACTTTGGAGACCACAATTATCGGCTACTTTGTGTAGTTGGGTGAACCCAGTCATCCTTATGGATAAATTGCTTCAACCCCATTTACTACATTTTGGTATTGATTGCTCCTTGGGGCGCCGATACCTTATTTTATGAAGTCAAAGCTGATTCTATAGAAAAGATGTGTACCAAAAGGTGGGGAGGGTTCAAAACGAGTAGGGTGGGCGTTGTATTGCTTAGCCCATTGCTGATGGGACAATAGACCTGGTTTTAGTACAAGGCTGGCGCAGTTTTTTATAGAAGAAATGAGCTGAAAACGGTGGCGATCGAGGATTAGAATGGATCCACATCCACATTGACCCGGACACCGCTTAGACCTTTCTGATGGTGTAGGTCGTCAATGGCCTCCATAATGCTGTTTTTAGTATAAGTGATTTTTTGTGGATGGCGTTCAATTTTGACCAGGAAATCAAGAAGATAGTAGGTCCGTACCCTTGAGATATAGGGGACCGCCGGTCCTTGGGCCCATTCTCCCAATTTGGCTTTGAGGTATTTGGCAAATAGCTTGCCGGCATCATTGAGCACCTGTGGTTTTTTGTGCTTTAGGGTAATGCGGATGAGGCGGTAATAAGGCGGATACTTAAAAGCGCGTCTTTCTGCCATTTCTCGGGTGAAAAAGCCCGCAAAATCATTGTTGATCACTTCTCGTAAAACCGGGCTGGCCGTATTAAAAGCCTGAATGATCACTTTCCCTCTTCGGTGTTTGCGTCCTGCGCGGCCACTGACCTGCACCATGAGCTGAAACCCCCGTTCGCTGGAGCGAAAATCGGGAAATTGCAGCAATTGATCGGCACTTAATACGCCCACTACGGCAACATTTTCAAAATCCAATCCCTTTGTTACCATTTGGGTGCCTACCAGAATATCCAACCGACGCTCTTCGAAGTCATTGATAATCTTGGCATGGGCATTTTTGGTGCGCACTGTATCCCAGTCCATACGCCCAATTTTGGCGCTGGGCAGGTAAATTTTTAGCTCGTCTTCAATCTTTTCGGTGCCAAAGCCTTGCAAAGCGAGTTGTTTGCTTCCGCAAGCTGGGCAAGCTAAGGGCAACCCCGTCTGATAGCCGCAATAATGGCATTTGAGGTTCTTGTGAAATTTATGATAGGTCAGACTCACATCACAGTGGATGCATTCGGAATGCCAGCCGCAAGTCGTACAGCGATAGGTCGGCGCATAGCCCCGGCGATTTTGGAATAGAATGGCTTGTTCTCCGCGTTCCAGCGTGGCCTTGAGTTCCTCGATCAGCACACTGGTAAAGTGCGACTGTAATTTGCGTTTTTGCAATTCATCTTTGGCGTCCACTACCACCACTTCCGGCAACTGAAGGCCCCCAAACCGCTCCGGCATAACCACCAACCCGTATTTGCCGTTTTGGGCATTGTGAAAAGACTCCACCGAAGGTGTCGCAGTACCCAGAATGACTTTTGCACCGTGCAAATGTGCCAAATAAATGGCAGTATCCCGACCACTATAACGTGGATTGGGGTCTTGCTGCTTAAAAGAGGCGTCATGCTCTTCATCTACGACGATCAGCCCCAATTTATGGAAAGGTAAAAACAGAGAAGACCGAGCGCCCATCAAGATGGGTTTGCCTTCGAGCACCTTGTTCCACAATTCTACTCGTTCATTATTGCTTAACCGCGAGTGGTAGACCACAATATCATCACCAAAAATCCGCTGCAGGCGTTCGATGATTTGAGCCGTTAGTGCAATTTCCGGAAGGAGATACAACACCTGTTCACCACGGTTGATGGTTTCGCGAATGAGTTCCACATAAACACGCGTCTTTCCGCTACCGGTGACGCCTTGCAGCAATACCACATTTTTTTCTTTCAGGCAAGTCTTGATCTCGGCAATGGCCTGTACCTGCTGGTCGGCTAATTTATCCGCATTGACGGTTTCTTCCTCATAATTTCCCAAACGGCTGATCTCGCGGTCATAGGTTTCGAATACCTCTTTTTTGACCATAGCCTTAATCACCGAGTGATCCGCATTGACTTTTTTGATGATGTCCTGCTGGCGCACAAATTCTTGCTGTTTCGACAGCTGAATATAAGCCATCAGGGCTTCCACTTGTCGGTCAGAGCGTTCCAATTTGGCGAAAGCCTCATCCAATAATTGGGGCTGACTGGCGTAAGGCTCTTGCAGGCGTACACAAATGACCTGTTTGGGTTTGTATTTGGTTTTGAGGTCTTCCTTTAAATAGATGATCTTTTTATCCAGCATACTCCGAATAAGCGGGTACACCGTTTTTTGCCCTAAAATGCTCCGTACATCGTCGATGCTGATCTCATTTTGAATGGTCAGGGCTTCGGCAATGAGGTATTCCCGATCATCCAATTCGCTAAAATCTTCGTCAAATAGTGGACTTAAAGTCAGCATCGTTTCACTGGCCAGTTTGAGATTTGCCGGTAGGGCAGCTTGCATGACCTCCCCAAGCGCGCAGCAGTAGTACGTTGCCATCCATTGCCACAGCTTGAATTGTTGCTGCTGGATGATGGGCGTTTCATCAATGATGGAAAGGATGGGCTTAGGTTTGACATCTCCTGGCTTGTGTTCCGGAAAGCCGACAATGAGTCCTGTATAGTGTTTGTTTCGCCCAAATTGAACTTCTACCCGGATACCAAATTTGATCTGATCCACAAATTCCTCTGGCACATAATAAGTAAAGGTTTGTCCCAGTGCTAAAGGCAAGACAACTTCCACCAGGGCTTCTGTATTTGGGATGATATGATAAGTAGCTTGTTCCAATTTGATTTTTTTGCCGCAAATATTCCTGCAAAATAAGACAGCTTGAGCAAATATGCCAATATCAACAAAAAAATTATACACCTTAATTTTTTTGTTGACGATCAAGTGGAGCCTTTGGTTAGAATGGAAGAGGAGGTGCCCTATACCCCCTTTGCTGACAAGTAATGGATAGTGTGCACTCCTTTGTCAGCTATTGGCACGATGAACAATTGTTAAATTTCCGTTGATTAGACTTGCTATCAATTGTTAAAAATTCTCTATATTTGGGAAATCTTATTGATCAAAATAGGATCTACTTAATGCAAGTGAATACAACCAATTTCTTACCTAATATTCTATCATTATTAAAACTTAATAATTGTCCATGATGAAAAAACTCTACACCTTTCTATTCAGCTTATTGCTGGTCGGCGGGCTCACTGCACAGGTTTCCTTTTTTGATGACTTTGAAAGTTATGAAGTGGGAGATTATGTAGGCGTAGCTTCGGATGACTGGACGACCTGGACAAACAGTCCTGGCTCTTCAGAAGATACACAAGTCAGTGATGAACAAGCCGCTAGCGGAACCAAATCGCTGAAGTTTGTTGCGGGAAGTACCGCTGGTGGTCCTACCGATGTTATTCTGAAATTTGGAGATGTTTACGAACAAGGAGATTTTGAATATGAAATGAATATGTTCGTGGTCAGTGGGACCGGGGCGTATTTCAACTTCCAGGGTGCAGATCCTCCGGGTTCTGTGTGGGCGGTTGAGTTTGCTTTTAATGACAATGGCAACCTGCTGATTAGCAATAACAGTGGAGCCTTGTTGGAGACGACTTACGTTCATGATACCTGGTTTAACATTAGGATAGTTGTCGATTTGACGAACAACCTTTGGCGCGTAATGATTGATGATGAGATACAAGGTTCATTTGCGAACCCTCTCAATGTAGTGGCTTCCATAGACCTTTTCCCTTTCAATGGCAACGGAAATGGTGCTTCTACTTTCTATGTGGATGACGTAGCCTTTGGTTATGAGCCTTACGTACAGCCAGCATTGGATGGTGGCGTGACTAATGTGAATGTAGGCGGACTGAAAAAACTGGTCGGTACACCGGTTATTATTAGTGGTGAAGTGAAGAATCAAGGTATGGAAGTCATCAATAGTTTTGACCTCACTTGGAGTGATGGTACCAATAACTATACGGACTCTTATACCGATGTGAACCTTGCTTCCCTTGCTACCTACAATTTCCAACTCTCCACTCCATTTGTTGTAGAAAATGAAGACAATACGATCACCGTTACCCTTTCCAATGTCAATGGAATGGATGATGAAGATCCGGAGAATAACACCAGAGCAGCAGACTTGACCGGTGTTACACCTGCTCCCGGCAAACACGTAGTTGCGGAAGAAGGAACGGGCACCTGGTGTCAGTGGTGTCCTCGTGGCGCTGTTTTTATGGACTTTATGGCTACTACCTACCCGGACTATTTTGTCGGTATTGCCGTACACAATAATGACCCGATGGAGGTGGAAGAATACGACGCTGGCGTTGGTGCTTTTGATGGTTTTACGGGATATCCCGGCGTAATCATTGATCGCATAAACGTGATTGATCCTTCTGTATTGGAGAATTCTTTCTACGATGAAATCATTAAAACGCCGGTAGCTGTTTTGAGCAACGGCGCCGAATACAATCCGGATACTCGTGAACTGCAATTGTCTGTTACTGCTGAATTCAGCGAAGCGGTGAGTGGCGACTATCGCCTGAACATGGTGATTGTTGAAGACGACGTAACGGGTACTACTTCTGCATATAACCAGGCAAATGCCTATGCCGGTGGTGCGAATGGCCCCATGGGTGGTTATGAAAACCTGCCTTTCTCGGTTCCTGCCTCTATGATGGTTTATGACCACGTAGCCAGAGCCATTTTGGGTGGTTTTGACGGTGAAGCCGGAAGTTTGCCCGGCTCTATGGAAGCGGGAGGCGTTTACTCCGATTTCTATAGCTATCAATTGCCAGAGGATTATGAGTATGACCAGATCAAAATTATTGGTATCTTGATCGCTCCTGATGGCCATATCGAAAATGCGTCGGAAGTAACTATTGACGAGGCTATTGCCAATGGATTAGCCGTAGGCACCGAAGATCCGATCGTGACCGATCGGGATGTACAGGTGAGCCCAAATCCATTCCGTGAAATGACCACTATTCGCGTGCAAATTGCAGAAAGAGCGCCGGTCAGCATTCAAATCGTCAATTCACTGGGCCAGGTTGTAGCCAGCCAAAATTATGGCGAGCGCTTCGGACAGGTTGATTTTCCTTTGTATGCCAATGGTTTGGCAAATGGACTGTATACCGCTCGCATCCAGGTAGGAAGCGATGTAGTGAGTAAGAAAATTATATTGGCTCGCTAGTCCGATAAATAGATAAACAAATTCATTTTATAAACCCGACTTCGGAGTGCTCCGAAGTCGGGTTTTTGTTTTAAAAACATGGCGATAAAAACTTTTTTGTTAAAAACATTGCTTGGGATTAAACATTTATGGTCCTAATTTTATTTTAGAAGAGATTGAACACCAATTTTTTTACCATGAAATGGATCAACCGATTGGGCTGGCTGGCTATTTCCCGCTTTGGGGCTGGCTTGGTTATGTTCCATCTCTTTCCCTCCTTCCGAACATCCGATGACAAGACTCGTTCCTATTTTGAAGCGCTACAAGAAGCTAGACAAGTTCGTCGACTCCTTTATCAGCCCCTATTGTCCAAAGCCGGACATTTTAAACCCTGATCGAATTACAATCTTGTGAAGGAATATTTAATTCAGTTAATTAATCAGGTTCAACATGACAAAGAAAGCGATTTGGAATGGGCAAGTGCTCGCTGAAAGTGATGATTTAGTAAGAATTGAAGGCAGTTTTTACTTTCCTAAATCGGCCTTAAAGATGGATTATTTTAAACCCAGTGAAACCCATACGATTTGCCACTGGAAAGGGACGGCTTCATACTATTCCCTCGTGGTAGATGGACAGCAAAATCAGGACGCTGCCTGGTACTATGACGATCCCAAACCTGCGGCCGCAGCCATTAAGGATCGGGTAGCCTTTTGGCGAGGTGTCGAGGTGGTGGACGCTTGATTATGAAATAAACAGCTTAAATATGACTTTACATCCCGAATTAAAGACGATTGCTACTCTACTGGAGGCTTACCAAAAAGTTCGGCAACAAACGCTGGAAATTTGCGCCCCTTTGCAGCCCGAAGATTATGTGGTGCAGCCCGTTGTAGATGTTAGTCCGCCCAAGTGGCACCTGGGGCACTCCACCTGGTTTTTCGAAAATTTTATTCTAGTTCCTAACCTGGAAGGTTATCAGCCTTTTGATTTACGGCTCAACTATTTTTTTAATAGTTATTACGAAAGTCAGGGCCCCAGAATATTGCGGAGTATGCGTGGCAATATGACCCGACCCAACTTGGAAACCATTTTAGATTATCGGCGGTATGTAGATCGGCATTTGGAAAACTGGCTGAGAGAAAAACCGGCTATCGCCGAAGAGCGCGACTTTCGGGATTTGCTGATGCTGGGGTTGCAACACGAACAGCAGCACCAGGAATTGTTGATCACCGATATCAAGTATATTTTGGGAAATAATCCTTTGTTTCCAACTTATAAGGAAGCTCCGACCGCTCCAAAAAGAACGGCAAGAGCCGCGGAATTTCTGTCTTTTTCAGAGGGTGTTTATGAAATTGGTTACCAGGGTAATGGCTTTTGTTTCGACAATGAATTGGGCGTGCATAAGGTCTTTTTGCACGATTTTGCGATCCAAGACCGTTTGGTGACCAACGGCGAATATCTCGAATTTATTGAAGCTGGAGGGTATGAACAATTTGAATACTGGCTCAGTGACGGTTGGGAATGGGTGAAAGGGCTGGAAACCAAAGCACCAATGTATTGGTATCCACTAAACGGGGATTGGCATCAGTATAGCTTGCAAGGATTGAGGGCATTGGATCCCAATTTGCCGGTGACTCATGTCAGCTATTATGAAGCCGACGCTTACGCACAATGGCGGGGGTTGCGGCTGCCCACGGAATTTGAATGGGAGGTGGCCTGTAACCAATTGTACAAGCAAATTCCTAAAGATGGAAACTTCTTGGACAATGGGCAGTTTCATCCAACGGCGACTCAGGGGGAGAAGGATTACCAAATGCTAGGCCATGCCTGGGAATGGACGGGCAGCGCTTATTTACCCTATCCCAATTATCCCCGATTGAAGGGGGCACTGGGCGAATACAATGGTAAATTTATGGTCAATCAGATGGTCTTAAAAGGGGGCTCCTGTGCAACTCCTGCCGATCACATTCGCCCGAGTTACCGCAATTTCTTTCAACCCGATAAACGCTGGCAATTTACTGGAATTCGCCTGGCTAAATAACCTAAAAGATCCCTGAAATGATCATGACAGAATCCAAAAAAAAGGTTGCCAATACCGATTTCGCTGAGCATGTGGCTTGTGGTTTGGCGGCGTACCCCAAAAAGGTTTCCTCCCGGTATTTTTATGATGATAGAGGTGATAAACTCTTTCAACAAATCATGAATATGCCCGAATATTACCTGACCGATAGCGAGTTGGAAATATTTCAAAACCAAAAAGAAGACATTCTGAGCGCTATCAATGGAAAGCCATTTGATTTGATTGAACTGGGCGCTGGTGATGGTACCAAAACAATGGTGTTGCTTCGGCATTTTCTGGAGGCAGGTTCCAAATTCAAGTATCGGCCGGTGGATATTAGTAAACATGTATTGAAGGTCTTGGAAGGTAAATTGTCTAAACAATTGCCCGGACTGGAGGTGGCTTCATTACCCGGCGAGTATTTTGAGGTTTTACGCCAACTCGATGCGGCTTCCTCCACCAAACCCAAGGTGGTCTTCTTCCTGGGAGCCAATATCGGCAACTTCCGCCCTGCCGAAGGAAAACGGTTTTTAAAGCAATTGCGTGATCTACTGCAGCCCGGCGATCAGTTGCTGATCGGTTTTGACCTTAAAAAAGACCCGGCAGTGATTCTCAATGCCTACAATGATAGCACAGGCATCACGGCTGCTTTTAACCTCAATCTGTTGCACCGGATAAATGACGAACTGGGCGGCAACTTTCAGGTGGATCAGTTTAAGCATTGGGAAACCTATAATCCGCTGACCGGCGAAACGAAGAGCTATATTGTTAGCAAAAAAGAACAGAAAGTGGAGATAGAGGCACTGGATCAAACCTTCCATTTTAAAGCCTGGGAGGCCATTGATGTAGAGCTATCCTTGAAGTACGATCGCCAGCAAGTTGCCGAAATGGCTGCCGAAACGGGCTTTACGGTAAAAGCGGAATTCCTGGATCAAAAGCAATACTTTGTCGATAGCCTCTGGGAGGTGGAGTAGGGGTGAAGGGGAAACGTATGGTTGACTTGGCCCGAAGTGCCCTGCCCTGATTTCTTTTGTCGGTTACCCTGCACTTGGGTATCCCCGAATTGGACTTCGCTGGTGCTTTTTCTGATAGGCTTGATACTGCTCGATACCTGTTTCGGTTAGGAATGGCAACAATGACCCCAGTACCAAATTGGCATAGAAGGGAATCAATTCTTCTACCTCTCCATCAAAATGAATTTCTGCGTCGGGGATCCAGGCACCGGATTGTATAATGAGTAGCAAGATGTATTGATCATACATGCCTTTGATCCATTCCTTCTTGAGGAGCCCTTTCGCAATCAGTATTTCCAGTATCTGCCGAAATTGAAACTGGCGGAGCACAACTAGTTGTCGAAAGTGCTCGCGGATGGAAGGTACCCTCCTGGCCACTGCCGCAAAATCAAGTAGGATAAATTTATAGGTCCAGAGATGCTGAAAATTAGATTCCAGTTGTTCACAAAGCCATTCGATATCTAATTTTTGCGGATCAATCTGTTTGATCGAGCTACTCAATGCCTCCACCAACTGCAGGTACAACTCGTAGATGATGGTATCGGTGTTTTTATAGTGATAAGTCAGGTTTCCTGCACTGATGCCCACCTCCCTGGCAATTGATCGGATGCTGACCTGTTCAATGCCCAACTCATTAAACTGCTGTAACGCTACCAATAATATTTTCTCTGATGTTTTCATTGCTTTTTCAAAGGAAAGAAAAATTTAGCAAAAAATGGTTAGTACACTTGACCTAATTGTAAAAATCTAGTACATTTGTCCTAAAATCGCCCACGACCATGAGAGTTAGATTTAATCCTTCAGAAGATGATCCCCAAGATCCAGCCAACAAGATGCTGGATTGGACCAATCAAAGTTATCGTTCTTATAAAGATTTCGTGACCATACGCGATGATGATCCAATATGGACAGTCATTGCTAAGGCGGCGCTTAATTTTTTTGGATTGATCCTGATGATTGTCCTTTCCCCTTTTTTGATTATTGGTCTCACCATTGCTTTTATTGCCGTTTTTTGAAGCTATGGAAACTGTAAAGCATCCCTTTTTTCAGCTTTGCTTTTGGCTTTTTTTGGGGCACCAGCTGCTACAAAAGATTGGACAAATACCATTGGGAGTTGTAGATAGCTACCTGGATCCTCTATTGTGTCTCCCTCTTTTGCTCAGTTTGTTGCTGATGGAGCGTCGCTGGTTTTGGCGGTCACCTCAATATACCATTTCACGAGTGGAAATCTTGCTAATTGTTTTATTGATCAGTGTGCTTTGTGAAGTAGGATTTCCACGTTGGTCAAGCCAATTTACGAGTGATCCATTGGATGTGGTGGCTTATGCTTTGGGAGGCGTCAGTTTCCATCTGCTATTAAATCGTACTTCAGATGAGGTACCGCAAAAAATAATTTGAAAAACGTGATGGATGAGAAAGTTTGGGTTGGATTGTTTTATTAGTGCATGTTTGGAGGTTCCAAAACCTGCAGTTTTCGCTGCTAAAGTACCACCTCCAAACATGCACTAAAAATAAAGAAGATTGTCTTATCCTTACACAAGGAGACTAATCCCAACTGCACCTTCAAAAAATACAGAGAACGGTAGTATTAAAATGGGACATTCTATTGGTGGCCTAAAGTGATTATTTTATAAATAAATCATATTTGTGAATAAAATAACCGACCTGTTTTGAGTGTTTTAAATTTTTAGACCAACAACTCAAACAACATCCGGCTGGTATTGACACTCTGGAAATTGATCCGGTGGTCATCCATTCGTTGGACCAAGGCTTCGTAATCAGCGCGTTCTTTCACCTCGATGCCAACCAAAGCCGGACCGGATCCCCGGTTGTGCTTTTTAGTGTATTCAAAGTGGGTAATGTCATCATTGGGGCCCAATACGTTATTGAGAAAGTCGCGAAGGGCACCGGCGCGTTGAGGAAAGCGAATGATGAAGTAGTGTTTGAGTCCTTCGTACAATAAGGACCGCTCTTTAATTTCTTCGGTCCGGGTAATGTCATTATTACTGCCGCTAATCACGCAGACGATGTTTTTTCCCTTGATTTCGTCCTTGTACTGATCTAAGGCGGCAATGGTAAGCGCCCCGGCGGGTTCCACCACAATGCCTTCTTCATTGTAGAGTTGTAAAATCGTGCTACACACTTTTCCTTCCGGAACGAGTAACATATCGTCAATGACCTGCTGAGCAATGGCAAAGGTCGTTTCTCCAACCCGGCGTACGGCTGCGCCATCTACAAAACTGTCGATTTCCTCTAGCTGGATGATCTCTTTGGCCTTCAGTGATTTGTACATGGCTGGCGCACCGGTAGGCTCCACCCCGATAATCTTAGTATTGGGGCTGATTTGGCGAAAATAGCTGCCCAAGCCGCTGATTAGTCCACCGCCTCCCACCGCAACAAAAACGTAGTCGATGGAAACGGGGCAATCCTCTAAAATTTCCAGGCCTACAGTAGCCTGGCCTTCAATGACTTTTTCGTCATCAAATGGATGCACAAAAACCATCCCGTTTTCTTCTACTTGCTTTAACGCTTCCTGATAGGAGTCATCAAAAGTATCTCCGAAGAGGATTACTTCCACAAATTCTTTTCCAAATAAGTTAACTTTTTTGACTTTTTGTTGTGGCGTCACACTAGGCATATAAATTTTGCCGTGCACGCCCATTTTCTGACAGGCAAAAGCCACACCCTGAGCGTGATTGCCAGCACTGGCACACACCACACCGTTGGCTAAGGCCTCTTTGCCCATGGTGGCCATCTTATTGTATGCCCCTCGGATTTTGTATGATCGGACCACTTGCAGGTCTTCTCTCTTGAGGTAAAGATTACAATCAAGGAGATCGGAAAGGTGATAGTTATAGCTTAAAGGGGTCGGAATGGCCACTTCTTTCAGCCGCACTTTCGCCTGGAAGATGTTTTTTACACTAATCAGAGGAGTAGAAGTGGAGGTCGTCATGGGAAACCTTTGTAGAATGATAAATATTGGAAGAATCGGAGCGTTGAAAGGTCATCCCGGCACTTCCGATTCTTCCTATGTGTTCAATTTAGTCATTGTTTTCCGGACGCAACCCGCGGACTACTTTACCCGCCCGCCACATTTCACTGTCGTGCAGCTCTTTGAGCTCAGCTTCCAGTTTTACCCGGTAATCGGGCTGGCTGTTGGTATCAATAGAACGTTGGGCTTCATTGCCAGAAGCGACACTTTCATAGAGGTCTTTGAATACGGGCAATACCGCATCTCTGAATTTGTCTTTCCAATCGAGAGCTCCACGTTGAGCAGTGGTGGAACAGTTGGCATACATCCAATCCATCCCATTTTCTGCTACCAATGGCATCAGACTTTGTGTCAGTTCTTCTACCGTTTCATTGAAGGCCTCACTTGGCGTGTGGCCATGGCTGCGCAATACAGAATACTGTGCTTCAAAAATGCCTTGGATGGCCCCCATTAAGGTGCCGCGCTCACCGGTTAGATCACTGTATACTTCTCTCTTGAAAGTCGTTTCAAATAGATAACCAGAGCCGATTCCAATGCCGAGTGCAATAACCCGGTCCTTGGCTTTTCCTGTAGCATCCTGGAAGATGGCGTAGCTCGAGTTCAACCCTCTGCCCGCTACAAACATGCGACGCAAGCTGGTTCCGGAACCCTTTGGAGCAACCAAAATGACGTCAACGTCAGCGGGAGGAATGATGCCGGTCCGCTCTTTGTAAGTAATGCCAAAACCGTGAGAAAAGTATAGTGCTTTTCCTGGTGTGAGGTACTTTTTAAGTGTTTCCCACATCGCAATTTGTGCTGCATCAGAAAGCAGGTACTGTATAATGGTGCCGCGTTCGGCAGCTTCCTCAATACTAAAAAGCGTTTCTCCGGGTACAAATCCATCCGCAACGGCTTTGTCCCACGATTTGGAAGGCTGGCGTTGCCCAACAATCACTTTAAAGCCGTTGTCGCGCAAATTTAATGCCTGTCCGGGGCCTTGTACACCGTACCCAATGATGGCGATAGTTTCATCCTTTAGGGTTTCCTGTGCTTTTTCCAGTGGGAATTCTTCGCGGGTAACCACATTTTCTTCTACACCGCCAAAATTCATTTTTGCCATGATGCAATTTTTTTCAGTTTACAATAAGTAGGTTTTGTTCAAACAAAAGTATACCCGACGTCAATGGGGTTTGGAAAAAAGTACTTCCAAACATCAATGTCTGTATACTGATTCAGGAAATTGTTTTTGATTTGAGTTATTTCGACATCGCCAATCCAAAAATGACGGCTGCAGGATGGACTTATTCGTCCACAAAAATTGGTTGGGCTTACAAAATAGTGGGACAAATATAGAAGTTATTCTATATCCAGACCAAAAAAATGCAAGAATTCGCAGATTGAATGCTATTTCTGTGAGATTTATGGCTTACGGCCAATGTACATCAGGTAGGACCAAACGCCACCATAAGCCTTAATTTTCCGGGCCAATTGCGTTTCAAATGATAATTCTAAAACGGGCAATAAATGGCCATCCATACGTACGTGATGATTGCCCATGTGTTGCTTAAACCAGGGAAAAGGAGAGTCGTTAAAGTCAACCACAGCGATGATTCCTCCTGGAGACAGATCGCGGTAGGCTTGCTGGATCAATTCGGACCACTGCGGATTGATCATCGTCAGGGAATAGGAGAAAAGTATGACGTCTATTTGATGGTGGTAGGTATCGTCGCCAAATTGGTAGGGCTGGTGCAACAACTTAGGCTGGTTAGCGGTCATTTTCAGTCGCTTATGTGCAATGCGTAGCATCTCTAGCGATACATCCATGCCTTTGATGTCGGCTTGGGGGAATCGACTTGCAAGCCGGATTAAATTGCGGCCGGTTCCACAGCCAATTTCCATCACTTGTTGCGCATCCGGTTGGAATCTTTTGATTTCGCGAATAATGGCGTTGCGGCCAAAAAGGAAGGACCAGCGGGTCAGGTCGTAAATTTTGCTTTGCAACACATAGTACTGACTAATGCGCTGCGCTTGATGTTGACGTTCGCTGGATGTGATTTTGGTGGTGGTTGCTGGCATTTGTTGTTGTTTTTCAACCTTTTCTATTGGACGATTCCTAAATATACACTGGCATAGGTGCCGACTCGGTCTTTCTGATGGGTTTCCGCCGTTTTTTCCTGTTCAAAGGTCATGCGATCATGGATAAATTCTGGGAAGAAGTCGACCTCATGAGCAGCGGAACGCAGTAGAATCCTAGTGCCTGGACGGCTGTTTTGTAAGATCAATTGCCACTCTTCCTCTAAGGCTGGGCGGTCGTTGGCAGCCAGCCAATCCTGATGATCCAGCAATACAAAATGGGAGTATTTCCCTGGATTATCCTTTAAGAATTGACTGATGGTTGTAGTGTGGGTATCGACTTTTTGCGTCTGTTTTCGAATGATCGGGAAATACTCTTTTTTTAGATAGGAAGGGCAACAATCTTGGTGATAGGAACCTTCAAAATAAAGACGCCAAAAGTAATTGTCCTGAATCGGTTGCTCGGCAAATACCTTGCGCAGGCATTCTTGTATGAATCCCAAGGCACCGCGTTGGTACTTTTTGGCAAACAATTCCTGCTGGCTGCGGGGCACACCGACCAGGCACATCGTGAAATGGCGGTTGAATACCCATTCTACCATGCCGTTTAATAATTTTTGCTCAATCTGATAATAAAGATTGGCCTGCTTTTCCAAAGATTCTGCGTCAAAAAGTTGACGAATGACCTTATACAGCTTCTTTCTGGATTTTAAATATTGCCCCGCTAACCAGGCTACCGTTCCGGAAGTGCTGTAGTGGTAAAAAGTTTTGCGCAAGCCCCTGCCATTGAAATAGCGATGGTTTTTATCCCAGAAGTCTTGCGCAAAGCCAGGCAGCAAATCTCGCAGTTCTTCCCTATATACTGATTCAGCATCTCGGTGTTTACCCTGCCCAAACAACTCGTAAAGATTATTAAAATCACCTCGTTGGAAAGCGGCGAGTTTTAACTCCAATAGCGCATTTTGTCGCGGGTTCATATCCACACAATGAATGCGACGCGGTTGATCTAGCAAATAATCGAGGGCATTACAACCGGCGCTGGTGATCATCACAATTTCACTGTCATCCTGCAATCTCATTAGCTCCCGGTCGCACCGAGGGTCTTCCCAGCAGGTATTGTAAACCAAGTTTTTGGTGTGGACTTGCCGGAACATCCAGTCCTGCAATTTTTTCGTTTCTTTCACGGTCACTTTGTTGATTTTGACAAAAATAAACCGGGTAGAGGCCAATTCCGGAAAGAAGTGGGTTATCAAATTGATAAACTTTTGTAAAGAAAGTGTGAATTGTGGGGGGCGAGTAGGGGCCCGGGAAATTTGTCAGGTAATGACAAACAAATACGAACAAATGTTCGTTAATATAAACAAAGACCATTATCTTTGTTGTACCAATAATCAGTAAATCAGCTTATGTCAACCCACGATCTAGAGCAAAAATTTCAGGAGAGCATTGATGCTGAAGTCAAGATTGAGCCCAAGGACTGGATGCCTGATGCTTATCGCAAGACGTTGATCCGTCAGATTTCTCAGCATGCCCATTCCGAAATCGTTGGGATGTTGCCGGAAGGCAACTGGATCACCCGTGCCCCAAGTTTGCGCCGGAAAGTGGCTCTCATTGCCAAGGTTCAGGATGAGGCAGGACACGGGTTGTATCTCTACAGCGCGGCCGAAACCCTGGGGGCAGAGCGGGAAGATCTAATTGATCAGTTGCACTCTGGTAAAGCCAAATACAGCAGTATTTTTAATTACCCAACGACCAGTTGGGCGGATATTGGTGCCATTGGCTGGCTGGTAGATGGCGCGGCGATCATGAATCAGGTCATGCTGACACGCACTTCATACGGGCCTTATGCTCGTGCTATGGTGAGGATTTGTAAAGAGGAAAGTTTTCACCAACGGCAAGGGTACGAAATCATGTTGACCCTGGCACGTGGTACGGAAGCCCAGCAGCAAATGGCTCAGGATGCTCTCAATCGCTGGTGGTGGCCTTCATTGATGATGTTTGGACCTAGCGACAAAGAGTCTAGCCATACGGAACAGTCGATGCGTTGGAAAATCAAGCGCAAGACCAATGACGAGCTACGGCAGCAATTTATTGATCAAACGGTTCCGCAAGCAGATTTTCTTGGATTGACCATTCCCGATCCGGATTTGAAGTGGAATGAAGAGCGTGGCCATTACGATTGGGGCCCGATTGACTGGGAAGAATTTTGGAATGTGGTTAAAGGCAATGGTCCCTGTAATCGGGAGCGCTTACAAGCCCGGATTGATGCACACCAAGCAGGTGCCTGGGTCAGAGAAGCCGCTACCGCTTACGCTGAAAAGAGAAGGAAACGCAAAGAACAAGATAGCAAAGTTGCCTAACCAGAACCAGACTATAAAAACTCAGGGAATATGAAAAATAACTGGCCATTGTGGGAAGTTTTTATTAGAAGTAAAAACGGGTTGCATCACAAACATGTGGGAAGTTTGCACGCTGCAGATGCCGAAATGGCTATTGAGAATGCCCGTGACGTTTATACCCGAAGAAATGAAGGTATCAGTATATGGGTGGTGGAATCCAAGCACATTACCGCTTCAAGCCCTAACCAAAACGAAGCATTTTTTGATCCAGCTAATGATAAGGTTTACCGCCACCCCACCTTTTACAATTTACCTGACGAAGTCAAGCATATTTAAAGAGAACCTCCACGACCATGAGTGCATCACCAAAAAGCGACCGTGAATTATTGTTTGAATATTTGTTGCGCCTCGGCGACAACGCCTTAATTCTGGGCCATCGCCTTTCTGAATGGTGTGGGCACGGGCCTGTACTGGAACAAGACATCGCCATTACCAATATTGCGTTGGATCTGGTGGGCCAGTCACGGTCGTGGTTGTCTTATGCCGGTGAAGTAGAAGGGAAGGAGAGGGGAGAGGACGAACTGGCCTACCTCCGGGATGTTTGGGATTTCCGAAATGCGCTTTTGGTGGAACAACCCAATGGAGATTGGGCGGTGACCATTGTGCGCCAGTTTTTATTTGATGTCTTCAACTATTATTTGCATCGGGAGCTCATGCAAAGCAAGGATGAACAGGTGGCCGCCATTGCCGCTAAATCTTTTAAAGAAATCTCCTACCATCTCCGCTATAGTTCAGAATGGATGATTCGTTTGGGAGATGGCACTGATCTCAGTCACCAAAAGATGCAAGATGCACTGAACCTTTTGTGGCCTTTTCACGGCGAATTGATGCAGGAAGATGAGTTGGACCAACAAATAGCGGCCCTTGGAATTGCACCTAGGTTGTCAGCGCTCAAGCCTTTGTACGACCAAAAAGTACAGGAAATCCTGGCGGAAGCGACGCTATCCAAGCCTGACGGGGCCTGGATGCAGAAAGGCGGAAAACAAGGAAAACACAGTGAACACCTGGGATTTATTCTAGCTGAGCTGCAATTTTTACAGCGGGCCTATCCCAATGCTGTGTGGTAGATACACCTAGTTTTTCTTGAAATATGCCTTCCGCTTAAAAGCTTATCTATCCATAGAAATTTCCTTTTTTGAAATTTGCCTATCAATTAGTAATTTGCCCGCCGGTTAGCACCTTTTATTGCTGCTCATCACAATGAAACCTGAATGAAGGAAGTCATAGAGATCTACCGAGAGGCGGTTATACAAATTGCCACCCCCTACAGCACCGGCACTGGATTTTATCTCAGTGATGCCCAGCTTATTGTCACCAATGAGCACATTGTTCGTGACAACCGGGAAGTCGTAGTGGAAGGCAATAAATTGGAAAAGCAACTGGCTCAGGTTGTTTTTATCGATCAACGTTATGACTTGGCTTTTCTCTCTGTGGAGAAAGTAGACGGATTGCCTAGTGTGTCCCTGGCCTCTATCGATAAAGAGGTCAAAGAAGGAGATCCCATCATTGCGATTGGTCACCCATATGGGTTTAAGTATTCAGCTACTCAAGGCATTGTTTCAAATACCATCCACGAAAAAAATGATGTGTATTACATTCAGCACGATGCGGCACTCAATCCCGGTAATAGTGGTGGGCCTTTGGTCAATCACCAGGGAGAAGTGGTGGGTATCAATACCTTTATTGTTCGGGATGGCAATAGCATTGGTTTTTCTTTGCCGGTAAAATATCTCCATGAGGCAGTAGAAGATTTTTCCCACTATAGAGGTGAAATCGGTGCTCGCTGTTCATCTTGCTCCAATTTGGTGACGGAGAAAACCATAGACAATGGTTATTGTCCACACTGTGGGGCCAAAATCCTACTTCCGAGTGATGTAGAGGATTATGAGCCGGTTGGAGTTGCCAATACGGTGGAAGAAATGCTGGCGAGGACCGGTCATCAGGTGAAGTTGTCGCGCCGTGGCCTCAATGTATGGGAGATCAACCAAGGCAGTGCACGCATTAGTATTGCCTATTATGAAAAAAACGGCCTCATTACCGGGGATGCTTATTTGTGTTTGTTGCCCAAACAAAACATCAAACCGCTGTACGAATATTTGCTCCGGCAAAATTATGAAATGGAGGGCCTCAATTTCAGTATTCGGGGGCAGGATATCATACTCTCCCTCTTAATTTTTGACCGCTACCTAAATGTCGATACTGGGCTGGTATTGTTTAGACACCTGTTTGAAAAAGCTGATTACTACGACAATATCTTGGTAGAAAAATATGGCGCACATTGGAAATACGAGGAGGACAACGGGGATGATACAGAGGAGGAGTAAAAGCGGCTTATTCTGATTGTTTTTGTCGCAACAATGCCTCATACATTTGACTCACATCAATAATGATCCACTGGATCGTAGAAGGAGAAAGTCGCTCAAAGCGAAATTCATAATAACCGGGAAGTAAAGGATGATTCCCATGTACGATGGGATAAATAACCGGAAACGCTTCGGCCGAAAGTTGTAGTAAATTGGGATAAATGCTTTCAATAAAGGGGAAAATGTCTATCGCTGATTTTCCTGAAAGTTGGTCACCATCAAAAATATTCCCCAAACACTGAATTGGGAATCCTGATTGATCAAGAATCATTTGTTGCTGGTAGACAATCTTTTTATTCATAGTTTTTGGGCGATTCAGCTCATTAAAGCTTTCGCAATATCGAAGAATAAATCCTCTACATTTTCTCCTGTTTTTGCACTTGTTAGAATATCGGGACTCGCTTTCCTTCTGATTTTTTTCAGCTCTTCTTCTTCCAGGATCAGGTCTTTTTTATTGCCAACCTTCCGGATAATGACCCCTGGTAATAGTTCATTGAGCATCTTAAGGTCCGCCCGCATATTTTTCAAGGTTGTGGGGCGGCTTAAATCAAAGATATAGATAATGGCACTGGCACCCAAAAAATAAGATTTGGGGACCTTTTCTTGTGATACTTCGCCTGCGATGTCCCACAAGATTAGGGATACTTCTTCGCCTGCCACTTGTAATGCTTTCTTTTCTACTTTGACCCCAATAGTGGTGAGGTAATTGTCGCTAAATGTATTGGAAATGAAGCGATTAAATAGGGATGTTTTTCCAACTCCAAAACTACCGGTTAGTACTATTTTTTTACTAATCATGGAACTGGGTTGTGGTTTTGGTGAGAAAGTATTGTTCCAGTTTTTGGTTAACCTGAGCGTAAAATGAAGGCTTCAGGTCTTTTAAATCAGTGTTGAGTTCCTCATTTACAAAGGTAAATAACTGCTTTGATAATTGATCTCGTTCTTGCATACTTAATGATCCACGGATAGCCAGGGCAATGTAAAAACCATAAAAATTTTGGATAAAGATTTCGTATAAACCATAATGGATCAGCTCTACCTCTTCCTCTCCACGACGGAAGGCATCTTCCATAAACAGCTTAATCGCGGTGAGCATACCGGCCAGCAACTCCTTATCAATGGTGTGTTGCAGTGATGCCGAGCCCAGCAATAGCCCCGAATCTCGTTCGATGATGAACACTTCTCGTATCGAGGGCCGGTGTAGATTGGCCAGGATTTCATCACTGGCTTTTACTCCCTTTAACCAACGTTTCAACGACCCAAACCAGCTGTTTTTTACCTGTTGGTCAATGCGTTCCCGCAACAAATCGATCTCGTGAGCAATGAATTTTCGAATGAGTAACCCCAATTTGGGGAAGACCAATTCGATGATCTTTTCCTGAGACCGCTGAAGCTTGATGTCGATGATACGGTCCACCTCCGTTTGAAATTCGCGCGGAAAATTTTGCTTTAGAAAGTTTATGTGGTCCTCAATGATAGGGCTTACCTTCTCCGATAGCTTTTGCTTTTCTTGCAAAGTGGCCTCCAATTCGGATAACTTCTTGCGGTCCTCCCGTAGCAGGATTTCCCGGAATTTTTCCAATAATAAATCTTCTTCCCCCCTGTTTGGCTGAGTTTTCATTCCTTCCACATTACATTCTATTCGGTGTCTTTCATTAGCTTGGCACTCATCTTGGCTAGCATTAGGCCAAGGCTGTGTTTGTCCTCCTGACTGATCTTTTCTACCTTCTTTTCAAGGGATTCGGTTTTTGATTGCAGCAATGCTTCCAGCTTTTCAAATCGCTGATTGGTCGACTCCTGCAATTGCTGGAGTTGTGCGGCATGTTCCTGCTTAAGAGATGCTAACTGTTGCTCAAATTGCTCGGAATGCTGTCGAATGGTGTTTTCTAGTGCTTGGAATTTTGTTTCATATTCAGACATTTGCTGACCCATGAGGATATCCCGAATCATGGTAATGTCACCAAATGGGCTGGTTGGTTGGTCCGCCATAATTGATGTAGTTAAGTCCTGCTTGGCACAATAAGTAAGGGGTGCCAATGTTTTATTGAAATATGTTGTTGCTAATCCCACTAAATTAATAAAAAGTATTTAACTATACCTACTCAACCAGATTAAGGATCATCTTTAATGAAAAAATTGCTCATTTACAGCCCAAAACAATCCAATCGATTAAGCTACATCCTGGAAGTCATCCTATCCAATATGCTAGCTTTAGAATGGCAAGTGACGAGTGAACAAGAAGCGTATATCACATACCTTGGGCCAAAGTTAAACTACAGTGCAACACGACTGACCAAAGAGGAAATTCACTTCCCTCCCCAGGGATTATTATTTGAAACGACTGTGCGCCCCCACCAGCCGGAGGTAGATTGCAGTGGGCCATTCCCTGTGTTGTATCCCCACCAGGATACTAAAGCCGATTATATTTTTGATCCCTTTAGTATGTGTTTTTACCTGTTGAGCCGCTACGAAGAATACCTGCCCTATACACCGGATGTGCATGGCCGCTTTCCTGCAAAGGCCAGCTTGGCATACCGGCATGGTTTTTTACAATTGCCGGTCATCAATATGTGGTTGGCTAGCTTTAGGAAATGCCTGTTGCAGTATTTCCCCGATTTGCAATTGCCGGTGCTGCCCTTTCATTTTCAAGCAACTTATGATATAGACCTGGCTTGGGCCTTCAAGCACAGAACGGGGGGGCGGAATCTTCTGGGAGCTGCCAAAGATGGTTTAAAAATGAACGGCCGTCAATTGATTCTTCGTTTGCAAGTTCTGCGCGGCTTAGCCGAAGACCCCTTTGATACCTACGATTTCCTGCAATCCCTCCATCAGGAGTATGATCTCCCGGCACACTTCTTCTTTCTATTGGGTGACTATAGTCAATACGATAAAAATATTCACCCTGATCATCCTGCTTTGCTACAATTGATCCGTTTGCTGGGCGAAAAACACCAATTGGGCATTCACCCGTCTTATCGCTCCAATAACAGCGATCAGCAACTCATCAAGGAGATCAAGCGACTCGAAGCTGTTCTTGAAAAACCGGTGGTCCATAGCCGTCAACATTACCTGAAGTTGCATCTCCCCACAACCTATCAAAATTTAGTAGCAGGGGGCATTCAACACGATTATTCAATGGGATATGCCGCGGAGATTGGCTTTAGAGCGGGTATTGCACATTCATTTCGCTGGTATGATCTCTCCAAAGAAATAACTACAGATTTAACCATTCATCCCTTTCAAGTCATGGATGTGACCTTGAAAAACTACCTCAAACTCGATGCAGAGGAGGCATTGGGGCGCATCTTACCAATGATGGAATCGGTCAAGCTTACCGGTGGAACCTTTAGCACCCTTTGGCACAATTCTTCCTTTTCGGAGATTATGGGCTGGCATGGCTGGCGGGAAATGTACCGTAAACTGCTTGCGAAAGGGAAAGTTTTTGAGTTAAAAGTTCTCTAACCACGGAGGGACAATTATATTTGGGGCAAATCTTACACTGCATGATTTTTGACCTGAGCAAACAAAAGACGATTGCCAACCGCTTTGTGGCTGAATTGCGCGATGCTGAAATCCAGAAGGATCGTATGCGCTTCAGAACCAACATGGAGCGGCTAGGGGCGGTGATCGCCTACGAAATTAGTAAAACCCTAAACTATGAGGAGAGGGAAATACAAACGCCTTTGGGAACAGCCATCTGCGAGCTCTATACAGACCGTGTGGTGGTGGCCACCATTCTGCGAGCGGGTTTGCCTTTTCATCAAGGCATGCTCAATTTTTTTGATGAGGCAGGCTCGGCATTTGTTTCTGCTTATCGCCGGCACCATAAGGATGGTACTTTTGATATTCAACTGGAATACATTTCCTGTCCCAACTTGGCAGATTGTACCCTGATTTTGGTAGATCCCATGTTGGCTAGCGGTGCTTCCATGACAATTGCTGCCAAAGCTTTGCTTGAATATGGACACCCCAAAGAGCTACATTTTGTCACTGCCATTGCCTCCACTGCTGGCTTGGAGCACATTCAGCGTCAATTTCCCGATGCTCATGTGTGGATGGGGGCGTTGGATGAAGAGCTGACCGCAAAATCCTACATCGTTCCCGGATTGGGGGATGCCGGTGATTTGAGCTATGGCGAAAAACTACAGGATTAGTGGTTTCCAACTAACCCACAAGATAAAAATGCAAGAGCGCAAAGGAGTACATGACCTCTTTGCGCTCTTCTGATATTATACAAAATACTGGCGTTAATCCGAAGTGCGAATTCTGGTGGTTTCCTGAATCCAACAGCCCACCCGGAAGGTCTCTCCTGCCTTTAAATTTCGGATGAATACATCCTCCTTACTTGGCATATAACGAGAGTACTGGCTGATCCACTTATTGGCTTCACGAGCCACACCGGGATCGACGCTTTTGGCTTTGTTCCACATATCGATGGCTGGCCACACGACTACCTGGCTATCCCACCCCCGACCAGGTCCACAAAGTGGGCCACTGGAAGCGTACAAACGACCGATCAAGATATAGGGCTCTCCCCAGTTTGGCCGTAGGCCAGCTGCCTGCAGCGCATATTGTCTGGAGCGAGAGAAGTTCTTTAAATGCGCATTGTAAATTTTAGCGATGATGAGAATGATCTCGGCTTTTTTATCCGAATTCTCTTCTTTTTCAGCCGCTTTTCCAAACAGTTCGACGGCTTTTTGATATTCCCCATTTCTCAGCGCCTCATAAGCATCTTTAAGATCGTTAGGCTCTACACAATTGGCATTCCCGGCAGCAATCACCTGCTTCATCTTTTCGTTTACTTCTTCACATCCACCATATTTCAACCGGGAATAAACGGTACGGATGACATCACAATCTTTAGGACTTTCCTCAAAGTCGCTGAAGTATTTATTGACGTAATAATCACAATCGTAAAAGCCTTTCACCGTTTCAAAGAATTCCAGGCGTATCGGCGCATAGCTTTCGATCACTTCCCACCGTTCACAGGCATTTCCTTTACAAGTGGCCTTGCCGTGGTCAATGATCTTGCGAATTTCCTGTTCGTATTTTTTGGCCTCATCCGCAGTTACCTCTTCAGCATCATACAATTCGACCAACAAAGCAGTGAAGGGATTGATCACAAAATCAGGTGTTTTGACCCCATCCTTATCAATCACTGATTTGAAAAGTTGGAATATTTCTTCACGGGTCGCTCGATTTTTATAGGTATAATACAAATCAAACCCCTTGCGTGCGGCCACATAGGTACCGGAGGGATAACATTCGTCAATTTGTTCGTAAATCTTGAAAATTTCATCGATGTATGATTCTCTTTGCAGAGAGTCCTGTGTCTGTCTCTTATACACATCTGACGCTGCCGACGAAGCCAAGTGGGGAGG
>CAXHCA010000018.1:0-62435 GCA_964015035.1 uncultured Saprospiraceae bacterium | reverse complement strand
ATTCGGGCAAGCTATTCAGTCCCGGTAAAACCGGGATTTTGGAACCTCTTTTCGCTATTTTTTCGTCCGTAGTGCTCAAAAATGAGCCTCCCGAGAACCCAAAACCTGCAATTTTCGCTGCTAAAGCACCTCCTCCAGACATGCACTTAGCGTAAATCCCGCAATTTACCTCAATTGAAAATGTAAAACAAAATCTCTCAAATAACGGCAAAGAATTCCTTTACTTTGCGGTTTTATAGTTGGCAAAAAGATTTCTTCTTAAACTATTGGCCGACTACAAAATAAAATAAAACCAGAATTGTTTTCTTAATACCTTGGCCAAAGGATATTACCTTTTGTTCCTAACCAAAGCAAAATACGTAATGGCAACCAAAAAATTGACCACAATCGACTATAAAAGCGGCAAACTATCGCAGAAGATACAACTAGATCTCTATGAGCAGTTGCTACGGCCGCGTATGATTGAAGAAAAAATGCTGATTCTGCTGCGGCAGGGTAAAATCAGTAAATGGTTTTCGGGCATTGGCCAGGAAGCCATTTCCGTGGGATGTACGGCGGCCCTTGAGGCAGATGAAATCCTTTTCACCATGCACCGCAACCTGGGGGTGTTCACCTCCCGGCAGGTCCCTTTGGAACGCCTTTTTGCTCAATGGCAGGGCAAAGCCATCGGATTCACCAAGGGCCGCGATCGCTCTTTCCACTTTGGCACCATGGATTACAACATCGTGGGCATGATCTCCCACCTTGGCCCTCAATTATCATTGGCTGGAGGGGTTGGATTGGCACATAAGCTTTCCGGCGAAGGAAAGGTTGCACTAGCCTTTACCGGCGAAGGGGGCACTAGTCAGGGCGAATTTCACGAAGCCCTCAATGTGGCGTCGGTATGGCAATTGCCAGTCATTTTTGTGATTGAAAACAACGGCTACGGACTTTCTACGCCTACCGATGAACAATACCACTGCAAAGAACTGATCGACCGTGCCAAAGGCTATGGCATGAAATCGCTGGTATTGGATGGCAATAACATTCTCGAAGTCTACCAGGGTATTCAGAAATTGGCCAGACAAATGCGGAAAAATCCGGAACCCGTTCTGGTAGAATGCCGCACTTTCAGAATGCGGGGCCACGAAGAAGCTTCGGGAGTCAAATATGTACCGAAGGCTCTTCTGGAGCAATGGGCACAGCGCGATCCGGTCAGCACCTACGAGACCTTCCTATTGGAACAAGGGCTGCTCGATGAGAAAAAGATTACGGCTATCCGCAAGGGCATCAAAGCAGAAATTGAAAAAGGCCTGTCAATTGCTTTCGAGCAACCCAAGGTCCAGTCTACCGTCGATATCGAAATAGGCGATGTTTATCGGTCTTTTGATCAACAGGCGATCCCTCCTGCCAATGGTCCAAGTAAAGAAATCCGCTTGGTGGATGCCATCAGCGAAGGGCTTGATGCCGCCATGCAGGAACACGACAAGTTGGTTTTGATGGGTCAGGACATCGCCGAATACGGCGGTGTTTTTAAAATTACCGATGGCTTTACCGATCGATATGGCAAGGAGCGGGTACGCAATACGCCCCTTTGTGAGAGTGCCATCGTGGGCATTGCGCTGGGATTGAGTTTGAAGGGTTATAAAGCTATGGTAGAAATGCAATTCGCCGACTTTGTGACTTGTGGGTTCAACCAAATCATCAACAACCTGGCCAAACTCCACTATCGCTGGGGACAAAATGCCGATGTGGTCATCCGCATGCCATGTGGCGGCGGTGTGGGTGCCGGCCCTTATCATTCACAAAGCAACGAGGCCTGGTTTTTCCATACCCCGGGCCTGAAGGTGGTCTACCCATCCAATCCGCATGATGCCAAAGGGTTGCTGCTTGCCAGTTTTGCGGACCCTAACCCCGTGATGTTTTTTGAACACAAAGGCTTGTACCGAAGCCTGACCGGAAAGGTGCCGGAGGGCTATTACACCATACCACTCGGCAAAGCCGCTTTAGCCAGCGAGGGTTCAGACCTCAGCATCATCACCTACGGTATGGGCGTACACTGGGCCTTACAAGTGACCGAAGAACTAGGCATCAACGCCGATATTCTCGATTTGAGAACTTTACTACCTCTCGATTATGAGGCCATCGATACCACGGTGCAAAAAACCAATCGTGTCCTTATTCTACACGAAGACACCCTGGTCGGCGGCATTGGTGGCGAAATCTCCGCCTATATCTCCGAACACCTGTTTGAACATCTGGACGCACCTGTCCTACGCTGTGCCAGTCTGGATACACCGGTGCCCTTTGCCAGTAATCTGGAAAAGCAGTTTTTGCCCGTGGAGCGGTTGAAGGAGCAGGTTGTAAGATTGAAGGGGTATTGAGTATAACTTGATTCGTGTGACAGGACACTTTTTAAGGAAGCACTTTGGGGGTTGTACACCTTGGACGAAGGGTCTTAGAGTGTACAAACTTCAACAATCAGAGATGGAGCGACCATTATTCTTCACTGCCGCTTTATTGCTTTACCGTCCCTGCTGCGAAGAGGCCATCTTAAGAGCTTCAATCCTTTGCTGATAAGCATCATCACCACTTATTTCAAAAGCTTTCGTTAAAAATTTTAAAGCATTATCAAAGTTGCCATTTCTTTCATAATAATCAGCCATAGAATCGTAGACATTTGGGTGATGGGGGTAAAATTCAATGGCAAACTCAAAGAACATTTTTGCCTTTTCCATTTGGTCCATATCCATACTCATATAACCTAGCACATTAAACAGGTATTCGGGATACGGAGGGACTGTATAATTGAAATAACGCTCAAGTTTTTTTGTGCGATATCTTACTATTTCAGATAACTCTTCTTTTGGAGTCTCGGGTGAATTAAATTTGTGGATGTTTTCCATTTGGTACCATTCGAAAACGGAGATCAATCCATCCATAATGGAAGGAAAGGGAATAGTGCCATGCAAATCTCTCGGATAGAATTTCCATTCAAAAGCCAATCCATTTTTATGGTGTTGCTTTACTAAATTTGAAAAGGCAATATTAGACCTTGCAAACAGGGTAAATTCCGAGGTATCTTGCATTACATTGTCTATAGTAACCTGTGGGTTTTGCATATTTAATTGCCCCCCCAGCGACATAAATAAGGATTTCCCTTTATAGTCGATGCTTGCGAACTTCCCTTCTGCTTCGGTTAATAATTTTTGGTCATCCCAATCAAGACTAGGATCTATAGCCAAATAGCAGGAAAATAATTGTGGGTGATTGATTAATGTATTTAACACAAATAATCCTCCATACGAATGACCAATTAATGTTCTGAAATTCGTTGTACGATATTTATTTTCTATAAAAGGGATCAGCTCTGTCTCTATAAAATTACTAAAATTAGCGGCCTCTCCGTTTTCTTCATTAAATGGAAATCCATACTGTTCTTCTATTTTCGAAGTCGTCAAATCTCGGGTTCTGTTTTTGGCATTGGAAATACCAACAAGGACCATTTCAGGTGTGAATCCGCCACTATAAAAACTTTGAACATTATTAACGGTGGGTAGCAGTACTTCTCCATCCAAAATAAACACTACGGGATATTTTTCGTCTGTATTATCGTTGTAACTGGCGGGAAGTTGCACATAAATTTCTCTATATTCTTCCAGGCGCTCAGAATATAGACTATCTAAAGTACCAACCTTTTGTAAAAATTGAAGATCTTGTTTGTCTTGGCTTTTGGCAAATTGTTGAAAAAAGAAAATCAGACAAATTACTAATACTGCTAACCTATTCATTATTCGTTTGTGTTTACTTGAAGCCAATGGTCAGCTAACCGGATCGGAGTCCAGTTAGTAGATGCCCATGACATCCGTCTCGACGATTGCGCCGAGGATCAGGCGTTCGGTTTCGATGAAGATTTTCACTTATTTTATTTCCAGGTCCAGTTGCCGTCCTTCGTCAAAGGCTTTTTTATCCATTCCCGCACCTATGGCGAGTCCAATGGCCATTCCTATCGGGAGGCCGATAGCCAGGAAGGCCATATTTCCAAGACTGACACCAAATGCTACGCCTAAAGGTACCCCAAATGCGGCCATACCCAGTGCCATCCAAGTATTTCGATAATAATTTTGGGGGACTATTTTGAGTTCCTTTTCGATCTGTTTTAGAAGCGTTGATTGCGTTTTTTCGATCTGTTTTTTCAATTCCCCTCCTGAAGTTGAAAGGGCGTTAATCTGATCGATGCCATCATTCACAGCACGAGTGACTTCTTCTGTAAGCGCTTTCTTTTTCAGTTCATCCAGTAGCCCTCCAAATTGGAGATAGGCCGCATGTAACTTGCTTTCCGGATCAAGGTCGGGTCTTTTATTTAGTTCTTTAATTTGCATATTTCTCAGGAATAAGGTTTTAGTGTATGTTTGTAACATCGGCCATATGCTAGACACTCAACCTATTCAGCTCTATTAGGCGTTAGGGGTTAAGTGAGACCTGCCACCCTTCTAACCTCTAAACCCCATAAACACTCATAAACCGTCACCCCGACAAACCCACTCTCTACACCCCAATATCCTCATTCCACAACTCAGGTTTTTCGCGGATGAATTGCTGCATCAAATCGTAGCACTCGGGGCTGTCAATGACTTGCACGTCAACGCCTCTGGAGCGGAGATGAGCTTCTTCCCCCATGAAAGTTTTGTTTTCGCCGATAATGACTTTGGGAATACCGTAGAGGAGAATAGTGCCGGAACACATAGGACAAGGGGAAAGAGTAGTATACAATACGCACTCGCGGTAGACGGAAGCGGGTTGGCGGCCGGCATTTTCGAAGGCATCCATTTCGCCATGCAAGATGGCACTGCCGTTTTGTACGCGCCGATTGTGACCTCGGCCGATGATCTTACCACGATGTACAATTACCGAACCGATGGGAATGCCTCCTTCGTCGTAGCCTTTTTGGGCTTCCGCCAATGCTGCGGCCAGGAATTGATCCATATGTTCAACTATTTCTTTTTCTTGAAATCTCCATTTTTCCAGGCATCAAAGAATTTTTTCCAGGCTACTGGACTGAAGATATTCATCGGCGGTGTCTGGCCGATATAATAAGTTTGTCGTGCCTGTTGGCGAAGATAATAATCCGCATTCTCGCGGCCATCCTTTTTAACCTCGCTACGCATGCGTTCCAGTGTTTCATTGGCCAGGTTGCGGGTAGCCCGTTCCTGAAGTTCAGTCGTGACGTCCATCGCCAGAAATTCCAATTTGAAGTGTTCGCGGCTCGGCCAGGGGAAAACGACCGTTTCCGGAAGGTTAATAGCATCCTGGGTCATGAGCTGTACCAGAGAATAGCGGTTGTCCTCCAAATCTGCGGGGATCACGTATTCCACGGTTTTATAACCAATGGCTGAAAAGACAATCGTATCGCCTTTGCTAACCACGATGGAGAAAAAACCCTGAAAATCGGAATAAGTACCACGGCCTTTTCCTTGAATCAATATATTGGTATAAGGCACGGGATACAAATCTTCCGTAGAACCATCGAGTACCATTCCGGTAAATTGCACCAGATCATCGCTTTCTTGAGAAAAAGCGGCTACTGCTCCGAAGGTTACAAAAGCTATACTTAATAAAAATGTCTTGATATTCATAAACTTTTCATTTTCCTCATCCACATGAGACGGTCTTAATAAATACTCCTACAATAAGACCCCTAAAATGCCCAAGAGGTTTGATGATGAGGACTAAAAGTACTTTTTTTTACTAACACTCTAACGAAATAATGGTGTAGAAAAGGCGCTTTTGTGTTACACTTAACGAAGCTTTAACGCATTTACTTAACCGCTTCCATCAGCGCGACATCCAGTACTTCCTCCATATTTGCCACGTAGTTAATTTTTAGATCCGCCAAATATTCCGGCTTGACCTCCTCCACGTGTTTTTTATTTTCTTTACACAAAATGACTTCCTGCATGCCCGCGCGTTTGGCGGCTAACAGTTTCTCTTTGATGCCCCCCACAGGAAGTACTTTTCCGCGCAAGGTAATCTCGCCGGTCATGGCCAAGAAAGGTTTAACCGGCCGGCCAGTCAACAAAGAAGTCAGAGCCGTCAGCATGGTAATACCTGCCGAAGGGCCATCTTTGGGAATCGCGCCTTCCGGTACGTGCAGGTGGATATCATTTTCCTCGAAATAAGTATTGCTGATGCCCAATTCTTCACTATGGGCTTTGATAAAGCTCAATGCTGTGGTTGCAGATTCTTTCATCACGTCACCCAGATTTCCCGTAAGGGTCAACTTGCCTTTTCCCTTGCTTAGACTAGATTCAATAAACAGGATATCTCCACCAAATTGAGTCCAGGCCAGGCCCACGGTCACACCAGGCGTATTGACTTCCTGGTACATGTCCTTGGAAAAACGCGTAGGTCCTAGGATCGCACGCAAGTCATCGGGTTTAATCGTCGCATTATACGGTTCCTCTATCGCCACTTTCTTGGCGACATTTCGCATCACCCCGGCAATGCGACGATCGAGTGAACGAACCCCCGATTCCCGGGTATATTCCTGAATAATTTTGGTAATCACATCGGGCTTCAACTTGATGTGTTTGGCCTCCAGCCCGTGATTTTTCCGCTGTTCCGGAATAAGGTGGCGCTTGGCTATTTCCACCTTTTCTTCGGTAGAATAGCCGCTAATTTCGATGACCTCCATCCGGTCGAGCAAAGCCGGTTGAATGGTAGACAATGAATTCGCGGTAGCAACAAATAAGACCTTCGAAAGGTCGTATTCCAATTCCAGGTAATTATCGTGAAAGGTCGCATTTTGTTCTGGATCGAGCACTTCCAATAGTGCAGAAGATGGATCGCCACGGAAGTCTTTTCCCACTTTATCAATTTCATCGAGAATGAAGACCGGATTAGAAGCTTTGGCCTTGCGGATGGACTGAATAATCCGTCCCGGCATAGCCCCAATATAAGTCTTACGGTGTCCCCTGATTTCCGATTCATCGTGCAAACCACCCAGCGACATGCGGATAAATTTGCGCTTTAGCGCCTTGCTAATCGAACGGCCCAAGGAGGTTTTACCCACACCCGGAGGGCCTACCAAACAAAGAATTGGCGCTTTCATGTCGCCCTTCAATTTTAATACCGCCAGGTGTTCCAAAATGCGCTCCTTGACCTTTTCCAAACCGAAATGGTCTTTATCCAACACTTCTTTGACCCGTTTGAGGTTGAAATTGTCCTTGGTATAATCCTCCCACGGCAGGTCAAGCAACAATTCCAGATAGTTCATCTGCACCGAATATTCCGCTACTTGTGGATTCATCCGACGCAGCCGATTGATTTCCTTATGGAAGACCTCTTCCACCTCTTTTGCCCACTTTTTCTTTTTGGCGCGCTTCATCAAGGTACCCACTTCGGCTTCCTGTGGGTTCTGCCCCAATTCCTCCTGAATGGTCTTCAACTGTTGGTTCAGGAAGTAATCCCGTTGTTGCTTTTCAATATCTACCCGCACCTTGTTTTCAATCTGATCTTTCAGCTCCAGCAATTGCAATTCATTGTTGAGCTGTTCCAATACCAAATTGGCCTTCTCCCTCAAGTTGCTAATTTCCAGAATCTTTTGTTTGATCAAGATTTTAGCGCCCATATTGGAAGCGATAAAATTGAGTAGAAAGCTGGTATTGCTGATATTGCGCAACATCACCATGGCTTCGGAGGGAATATTTGGCGAAAGCTCAATGATTTGTTTGGCCAGATCCAAGATAGTAGAAACGAGCGCTTCAAACTCCAGCTTATTCTCCGCCTCAATGTAATCCAGTTGTTTAATTTTTCCTTCCAAATAAGGCATTTCCTTCAGGATTTCCACCAACGAAAACCGGCGACGTCCCTGCAAAATGGCCGTAATGGTGCCATCGGGCATACGCAACAGCTTTAGAATGCGCGCAACGGTACCAATTTCATAAAGATCTTTGGTGTACGGCTCTTCTACATCACTATCGCGCTGTGACAACACAGCTATCACTTTTCCATCCTCGTAAGCCTTGTTGATGGCTTTAATAGAACGGTCTCTGCCAACAGTAATCGGAATGACAATACCGGGAAATAGTACCGTATTTTTTAAAGCCAAAAAAGGCAAAATTTCAGGAAAGTCTTCTTGCCCATCAGCATCCTCTCCCTCTTCAATAGATATAAAAGGAAGAAAGTCCGTATCTTCATCGAACCCTTGCTGGGTAAACATATTTTCAAACATTCTCTTCATCAATTTTCCAATTTCAAATCACGTTTCTCCTCTCTCCAACTCTCGGTCAGGATATACGAAAATACCAGGGTGTTGTTCCAAGTGTGCAAAAAAAACACCATGGCTTGACAAACTGACAGTAGTCGGTTCATTAAATCACGAATCTTGGAAGGACAACTTCCATGCCATTAAGCAAAATAGGGAAAATTACCTGCAAAAAAGGGTTTAAGACAAGTAGATTTATCCACAATCAGACAAAACGACAGTTTCTAACCCACTGTCTCTTCAATGATGGCTTCAGCTTCCGCCTCCTCATCTTCAGTAGCATCTGGATCAATTTCCACTTCGTCTTTTTCCACCCGTAGATTGTCGATGATAAATTCCTGACGGGTCGGCGTATTTTTACCCATGTAATAGGCCAGGATCTCGTCAATGTCCGTGTTTTCGTTGAGGAAAACAGGATCGAGTCGTATGTTTTCACCGATAAAATCACCAAATTCATCGGGCGAAATCTCTCCCAGTCCCTTAAATCGGGTAATTTCAGGCTTGCCTCTAAGCTTTGCAATCGCCTGTTTTTTCTCTTCTTCGCTATAGCAGTAAAAGGTTTGTTGCTTATCTCTCACCCTGAAAAGTGGGGTATCCAGAATAAAGAGGTGGCCGTTGCGCACCAATTCAGGGAAAAACTGCAAAAAGAAGGTCAACAGCAATAAACGAATGTGCATGCCATCCACATCGGCATCGGTAGAGATGACCACGCGGTTGTAACGCAAGCCATCGAGGCCGTCTTCAATATCCAGTGCGTGTTGCAGCAGGTTAAATTCTTCATTTTCGTAGACCACCTTTTTGGTGAGTCCATAGCAGTTGAGGGGCTTTCCCCGCAAGCTAAAGACCGCCTGGGTTTGTACATCTCTCGCCTTGGTTATGGATCCACTGGCGGAGTCCCCTTCTGTAATAAAGATGGTGGTGGCCAACCGCAATTCTTCATCGGTTTTCCGCGTACCATCGCTAAAATGCAGGCGGCAATCTCGTAGCTTTTTGTTGTGTAAATTGGCTTTCTTGGCCCGTTGATTGGCTAGTTTTTTAATGCCGGCAATTTCCTTGCGCTCCCGCTCCGATTGCAAGATCCGCTTCTCCAATGCTTTGGCAATTTCGGCATTGCGATGCAAAAAATTATCCAGCTTTTCGCCAATGGTGTTTTTCACAAAAGTCCGAATCGTCAGGCCATTCGGTGAGACATTTGTCGAGCCCAGTTTCGTCTTGGTCTGTGATTCAAAAACGGGTTCTTCGATTTTTATACTCACCGCAGCAATAATACTGCTGAGGATATCGCGGCGATCAAAACTCTTATTGTAATGCTTGTTGATTGTTTCCACCACCACTTCCTTGAATGCACTCAGGTGCGTCCCTCCTTGGGTCGTATGCTGGCCATTCACAAAGGAATAATATTGCTCGCCATAGTGATTGCCGTGACTCATAGCCAGTTCAATGTCTTCATCTCGCAGGTGGATGATGTCGTAGCGCAAGTTTTCCTGATTGGTCTTGCGCACCAATAAATCCAACAAGCCATTTTTAGAGACCAGCGTTTTGCCGTTAAAGTTGAGCTTCAGTCCCGCATTGAGGTAGGCGTAGTTCCACAACTGATTTTCGACGTATTCCTTACGGAAATTGTACTTTTTAAACACTTCGGAATCCGGGCGAAAAGAAATCAAGGTGCCGTTTTCTTCGTCCGTTTTCTTCAATTTGTGGTCTTTGATCAATTCTCCCCGCTCAAATTCGGCAATTTTAGTTTTGCCTTCCCGGACGGCCTGAACCTTGAAATAATCAGACAAAGCATTGACCGCTTTGGTACCAACCCCATTCAACCCCACTGATTTTTTAAAGGCCTTGGAATCATATTTACCCCCCGTATTAATTTTGGACACACAATCGATCACCTTCCCCAACGGGATACCCCGGCCATAGTCGCGAACGAAGACTTCTCCATCCTCAATCTTAATGTCGATAGCCTTACCAAATCCCATCACATACTCATCAATCGAGTTGTCGAGTACTTCCTTGAGCAAAATATAAATACCGTCATCCGCTGCTGAGCCGTCACCGAGCTTACCGATGTACATCCCCGGACGCAAACGAATGTGTTCCTTCCAGTCGAGCGAGCGAATATTGTCTTCTGTATAATTTCCCTGGGCCATATATTATCAGTTGTGAATTTTAACCATACACTTAGATTGCCAATGTACAAAAATAAGCAAAAAAAATGGTTCAACAAATTGTTTTTAAAGACTAAAACATAAAATGTTAATTGGTGAATTCATCAAAAATGTGTTCTTTTAAAAACACCAGCGCCGCTAATGTAGTTAACCTTAAAAATATCATTCACAGCACCGTGACAAAACGCAAAGAAAGCCTATTAAAGTACCACCCGGCCATGGAAATACTCCGCAAGGCCCTGCAGCGCGAACTGCGGCTACAACTGGTGCTGGCCTGGGCACTGGTTTTTGGTGGATTGGCATTGATTTATTTTGGGCTAGAAAGCTCCGTTTGGCTAGTCTTCTTTGGACTGATTTTGGTGGTGCTGGCCACGGGTATGGTGCTTTCCCTCGTCAAATACTGGCATATTGAGCGCCATCCCATGCTGCAAAGCCTCCAACAACGCCCAAAAGAAATCGTATGGGTCTATGCGCTGGTCACTGAACGCATGCCTTTTGGTATCCAGTTTATCAAAAACGGCATTCTCTATTTCAAACTTAAAAATGGCGAAGAATTGTCGGTTAGCCTTTCGGCCAATAAACTCAAACTCGTATCCAAGACCCTCAGTCGACTGCTGCCACATGCCACTTTTGGCTATTCCATCGAACGCGAACAAACCTTTATTACGGACCCCGAACAATTGCTTAGGAGGAAGAATGAGGAAGGGGAGTAGGGTTTGGGTTGAGGCGGGAGAGACGGTTTAGGAGGTTAACGGAGCAGTTTGTTCCCAAAACCTAATCAATTCTATAAATCCTGTTCATTATTCCTATTTTTGGCAGATGCAGGCATTATACCGACCGATTGATATTGCCAGTTTGGTTTTCTTTCGAGTGTTGTTTGGGATATTGGGCTTTGCCGATGTTCTGGGCACCTGGCTGTATTACCATCTCGAAAAGCAAGCTTTTGACCCCGATAAATTTCAGTTTTATTATTATGGTTTTAAATGGGTCAAGGTTTTCCCCGAGCCTTGGATGTCGCTGTTCTTCATTAGCCTGATGATCGCAGCCATTTTGATTGCTTTGGGCAAATGGTACCGCGTAGCCACCTGGATCTTTGTATTGGGATTTACCTATAGTTACCTGCTGGAGAAGTCGCACTACCTCAATCACGGTTATCTATTTTGCTGGATTGGCTTAATTATGACTTTTGTACCGGCCAATCGGGCCTTTAGTCTGGATGCGTGGCGCCAACCTGAAATCAAAACGGATTTCATTCCATTCTGGTGTTTGTTTCCCTTGCCATTATTGATGGGTATTGTATATTTCTATGGCGGTATTGCCAAGATCAATCCAGATTGGCTGCGGGCCGTACCGCTTTTGGAATGGCTACAATACAGGTCCGATTTACCGGTCATTGGTCCATTGTTAGCCTGGGATGGCACTGCTTGGTTTATGGCCTATGGGGGATTAGCCCTGGATTTGACCGTAACCTTTTTCTTACTCTTTCGCCCTACCCGCATCTGGGCCTTACTAGCCGTGTTATTTTTCCATTTTTGCAATTTTTTGATCTTCAACATTGGCATTTTCCCCTTTATGTCGATTGGATTGACGCTGCTTTTTTTTCCACCTTCCTGGCCGCGTTGGGTCATTAATTGGCTGCGACAGAAATTGTCTTTTTTACAAAAATGGATTCCCAAAATCCCTGATCCCGATCTAGAATCGAGCAATATGACCTTTTGGCAAAACCAAGTGCGCTGGCGGCCGATGATTAATATTGGACTGGTTATTTTGATTACCTTACACCTGCTGATTCCGCTCCGTCATTGGTGCTTCCCGGGAAATGTCGCTTGGACGGAAGAAGGTCACCGCTATTCCTGGCGCATGATGCTGCGCTCCAAACGAGGAACGGGGTATTTTGAGGTAAAACATTTGCCGGAAGGCGACATAGAGCAGGTAAAACTCGATACCTTGCTTTCTAACAAACAATACCGCAAACTGCTCTCCCACCCGGATATGATTTTGCAATACGCTCATTTTTTGAGAGATCAATACCAGGCCAAAGGCCAGGAAGTAGCTATCTATGCTAAGATCCGGGCCAAACTCAATGATGGCCATTATCAAAATTACATTGATCCCGAAGTGGATTTGACCAAGGTCGAATGGTCCTTTTTTAAACCGGCTACCTGGATCATGCCACTGGAAAAAGAAGAGTGAGCAGCAGCCTGGAACAAGTATCCAACATGGCTTCCATTTTTTCACTTCATCCAAACAAAATTTCAGACCATGAAAAGACGCCAATTTAGCAAACAACTCAGTATAGGCACCCTTGCCACCTTGGCTAGCACCGGAATGTGGGGAAATACTCCTGGCAAAAAGAAAAAGATCAAGCCCAAACGCCTAAAAAAAGGGGACGTCATCGGTTTGATCACCCCCGGAAGCTACATTGGTGATGAAGCCTTGGAAAAAGCCGTTAGCAATCTGGAAAGCATGGGATTTCAGGTGAAAATGGGTCAACATATCCGCTCGGAGCGAGGATTTACGGCCGGCACCGATACCGAACGATTGACCGATTTGCATGCCATGTTTGCGGATGAAGAGGTCGCCGGCATCTGGTGTGCACGGGGCGGTTATGGCTGCACCCGCCTCTTGCCGATGATCGATTATAAACTGATCCAGAAAAATCCAAAGGCGCTGATCGGGTACAGTGACATTACAGCTTTGCTCAATGCCATTTATTTAAAAACGGGTTTGGTGGGCTTTCACGGTCCGGTCGGCGCTTCCGACTTTACGGAGTATAACAAAACCCAATTGGAAGCTTTGCTACTGCACCCACAAGCTAATCACATCATCAAAATGGCACCTGATGATCCAACGCAAACCGATGAGGCTTTTAAACCTGAAATTGTGCATCCAGGCATAGCTCAGGGGACATTGGTGGGGGGTAACCTCTCTTTATTGGCGGCGATGGCGGGCACCTCCTATGCGCCCGACCTCAAAGGTAAGCTGCTCTTTATTGAAGATATTGGTGAAAAGCCCTATCGTTTAGATCGTATGCTTACGCAAATGAGACAAGCCCATGATTTAAGTCAGGTGGCCGGTATCATCCTCGGGGTCTTTGCGGATTGCCAGCCCGATGAGGATGACCGCTCCTTGTCTTTGATGGAAACCCTGCATGACCGTTTGGACGACTTAAACGTACCCACCATCTACGGCTTTTCCTTTGGCCACATCAAAGATCAATGTACTTTTCCGGTAGGCATCACGGCCAAACTGGACACTCTACAAAAAACGGTGACCTTGCTGGAGGCTGCGGTGGTGTAATGGTATCGCTCCGGTGGGGCTCGCAATTTATTTTAGTCCATGTCTAAGTGCATCTTTGGAGGTCAACCTTTGGGCTACAAAAAAGAATTTTTTAGTTGATTAACTAATTTTTTAGTTGACTTACTAATCAATTAGTTGTATGTTTGTGAAAAACAAACTGATTCATGCAAAAATTAGCCAAGCGCGAAGAGCAGATCATGCACATCCTTTGGCAATTGGGGAAAGCCTTTGTCAAAGAGATCATCGCCGAGTTTCCCGATCCTAAACCACACTATAATACGGTATCGACCATCATCCGCATTTTGGAGGATAAGGGGTTTGTAGATCACCATACCTTTGGTAATACCCACCAGTATTTTGCCAAAATTTCAAAGGAACAATACCAAAAGCAAGCGCTGGGTGATGTGCTCAAAAATTATTTCGACAATTCTTACCAAAAGATGGTGGCCTATTTCGCCAAGGAGGAAAAGATTAGTAAAGACGAGTTGGAAGAAATTTTAAAAATGATCAAAAGCAAATAATATGATCTCTTATCTGTTGCACGTGGCCTGCCTAATCGCATTGTGTTACGGTTTTTACCGGGTCTTACTGGCTCGGGAGACCTTCTTCCAGCTCAACCGCTGGATACTGACGGGAGCGATCATCATGGCCTTTTTGTTGCCCCTCTGGCAAATTCCACAGCAGTGGACCTGGCGACAAGCGGAGGCTTCCCATACTCTATTCGCAGAAGAACCTGCTGCCACATTGGCCGAAGAGCCAACTCTAAAAGAAACGGCTGGCCTTACCAAAGATACGGGTACTGAAGTCGTTCAAGAAGTGCCTGCCTCTGATGAAGCTGTTGCGACTCCAGTACCGGCAGAAAGTGCTCAGCCTATGATCAAGGCATCTCCCGATGTTCCGGTTAAAGCGCAGCCACTGCAATTGTCTTTTTGGTCGGTCATTAAGTATGTATACCTGATTGGTCTTGGCATCCTGGCACTCAATTTTTTGATCCAGCTGGTCAGTATTGCCTACCAACGTTACACCCGCCCCATCATCAAAGACGGCCCGTTTTACATCGTTGAATTGGACCAGGATAAGCCACCTTTTTCCTTCTGGAATAGCTTGTTTATCAACCCCGAAAAGTACGACTGGGAAACCTACAACCAGATCATTCAACACGAAAAAGTACACTTGTCGCAACGACACAGTCTGGACATCTTACTGGCCGAAATCCTGGTCGTTTTGCAATGGTTTAATCCACTGGCCTGGCTCTATCGCAAAGCCATTGAAGACAACCTCGAATACTTGACCGATGCCACCGTCTTACAAGCTGGCGTAGACCGGTCCGCTTATCAATTGAATCTCCTGCAAGTAGCGGTGCCTTCCTTTCCGCTCAGCCCGACTAATAATTACAATCAATCTACACTTAAAAAACGGATCATCATGATGAACGCTAAGAAATCATCGCTCCAGACCAGTTGGAAGTACCTCTTCCTGCTACCCATTCTGGGGCTGGCGACTGTTGCACTAAACCCGATCAAAACAACGGCTGCCACGACTGACAATACCCACGAGACGGAAACATTCAACTCTTTTCCCAGCGGAATAAATTTTGAAAAAAGCGGCATTTGGTCGGCCGTCATTGAAGGTACCGACATCTGTTTTACCTTCAATAATTCCGCGAAAAACAACAACAATAATTGGTGGTCTTCTACCGAATGTTTTGCCAAAAGCGAATTTCCCAATCTGCCGATCAGCAAAGAAGGTGAATTCCAACTCAAGCGCGAAGCCGGTACCATTACTTTCACCGGTAAATTTAATGGCGATGAAGGCCTGGGCCGTTTTTCCTTTACAGAAAGTGCCACCTTTAGAGCGAAGCTGGAAAGTGAGGGATATAAAGACATCAAGGAAGAATTGATGTTTCACTTTGCGTTGAACAACTTCAATGGCGAATACCTGACCTTCCTCAAAGGCCGCCAACTGAAACCTAAATCAAAAGACGAACTGGCGGGCGTGGCATTCCATCTACCGGCACTGCCAGCCTTCAAAAAAGACCTCGACGATTACAAATCGTTGGGTTATGGCGATTTTAAGTTAGAAGAATTGATCGCCATGAATATCCACGATATGAATCCGGATTACATCCAATCAATTCGCGATGCGGGCTTTAAAAATGCCTCTTTTGACGAGTTGATGGCCGCTAAAATCCACGATGTGAATCCGAGTTATATCAAGGAAATGCAAGGAGCGGGTCTCGGCAACCTGACCCTTGAAGAAATCACCCAAATGTCGATTCACGATGTGGATACTGAGTTTGTCAAGTCCCTGGCCAGTTCCGGTTATACCAACCTGAGCAAAGACGAGGTAATGCAAGCCAGTATTCACGGTGTGAATCCCGATTACATCAAAGAATTGCAAGCGGCCGGTTTTGAGGACCTGTCTCTGGAAAAGATCACGCAGATGTCGATCCATGATGTGGATGCCGACTTTGTAAAAGAACTCAACACGATGGGTTTCACCAACCTGACCGATGAGCAAATTTTGCAAGCCAGCATTCACGGCGTGAGCCCGCAGTATATGAAGGACCTACAAGCGGCCGGTTTTGAAGATTTAGACTTGGAGAAAGTCATCCAGTTTTCCATTCACGATGTCAGTGCCAACTTTGTCAAAGAGCTCAACGCTATGGGATTTTCCAACCTGACCGATGAACAGATTCTACAGGCCAGCATTCACGGCGTGAGCCCACAGTATATGAAGGAACTACAAGCGACCGGTTTTGAAGATTTAGACTTGGAAAAAGTCATCCAGTTTTCCATCCATGATGTCAGCTCAGATTTTGTCAAAGAGCTCAACGCCATGGGATTCTCCAACCTGACCGATGAACAGATTCTACAGGCCAGCATTCACGATGTAAGTCCACAATATATGAAGGAACTCAAGGCCGCCGGATTTAAAGATTTGAATTTGGAGAAAGTCATCCAATTTTCTATCCACGATGTAGACGCTGACTTTGTCAAAAAACTAAACGCTGCGGGGTACACCAACCTGAATGAGGATCAAATCCTGCAAGCCAGCATTCACGGTGTCGACCCTAATGATCTGGACGGCTATAAACAACTGGGATTTGACAACATCTCCATGGATGATCTCATCCAATTGCACATCCACAACGTCACCCCGGAATTCATCAAAAAGGCCAAGGCCAAGGGTTTTGACAACCTGGAGTTGGAAGAATATGTGCGCTTGAAGATTATGGGATTTGATGAACTGGGTAAGCGCAAGGGGCAAAGAGAAGAGTAGTAATTGATAAATAACGATCAAACTTTTGAAGGCCAATCCTCTTACCATCGAGGATTGGCCTCTGCTTTTTATGAGAAGGATCATTCCCACTTTTTTTAAAAAAATCTGCCCAAAAACTTGACCCTTACCTTACGTCATAGTCTACTTTTGTCATTGAAAGGAGGGAAAAGGCGGTAGCGAGCCCCCTAAAACCTTCCTCTAAAATCACCACTATGCTGTATTCCGTGAAAAAACTGGCCAAGCTGGCGGGGGTGAGTGTGCGCACGCTCCACCTTTACGACCAGATGGGGCTGCTGACCCCTGCCGAGCGGACCGAGGCCGGGTACCGCTTGTATGGAGAACAGGAACTGCTGCGCCTGCAACAGGTGCTCTTCTATCGGGAACTGGATATTCCCCTAAAGGAAATCCGCGAGATTCTCGACGATCCGGGGTTTGATTTACAACAGGCGTTAAAAAGCCACAAAATTGCCCTGCAGGCCAGGCGGGATCGGATTACTACCATGCTGGTGACGATCGACAAAACTATTGATAATCTAAATGGAAAAATGATGTTGTCACACGAAGAATTATACGAAGGATTGCCCAAAGACAAAGCCGAAGCTTACCGCAAAGGCGCTATCGAAAAATGGGGCGAAGAAGCCGTTCTAAAATCAGAAAATGCCTTGAAAAAACTCAATGAAGAGGCCATCAAAAAGCTAAAAGCGGAGATGGAAGATATCAACCGGCAACTTGCGGGTATGATGCAGGAAGACCCGGCCAGTAAAGCGGTCCAGGAGCAAATTGCGCGGCATTACCAAAACATCCGCAGCTTTTGGGGCACTTCCGGTTCTCCCGACCTGCAAGCCGAAGCCTACGCAGGGCTTGGTGATCTCTATGTTGCGGACAACCGCTATACCTCTATCGATGGGGAACCCAATGCAGCATTTGCAGCTTTCATGCAAAAAGCCATGGGTCACTTTGCGAAGACGCGGCTGAGTTAAGAATGGACACGGAGTTAGCGGAGGGACAGAGGTCGTAATGTTTAAAATTAATGCCCACTAAGACCTCCGCTAGCTCCACGTCCCCAACCTCAATTACTCCCTCAACCAAACATATTTCCCCACTCCCAGTTGGTAATAACGTCCGTCAATCTCCGCCACCGGGTATTCAATGAGTTCGGAAATAAACCAATGATTCTCGGTCAATTGCTTTTCGTAGCGCGCCGGATCGGGTAGAATGACCAAAGTTTGTGTATGTTCCGGGCCATCCAGAGACGACAGGAGTAAGGTCTCATAAGCTACGCCCCAGGTCATCTTCAAGCGCTCCGTCAATTCCGGTGAAGCGGGTAAAAGATAGCGGTTGGTATTGTGTTGGGCTTGGCCTTCGGCCAATTGTGATCTTAGCCAATCGAGTCGTTGGGTATAGGGCTGATGGTGCAAAGTAATCGTGCCCAAGCGGAGTAGGAGGAAGGCCAGTAAAACACCATGCCAAATTCTTGGCGAAAGCCTGGGGGCCAGATCATGCAAAAAAGGAACGGCCACAAAAATGACCAGCGGCATATAATTGACCTCGGCGTAAAATTGATAAGGGGCATCCGGGGAACTGAGGTTCACCAAAAGAACATACGCCACACTGAATCCAGTAATCCAAAGCGGACGCCACCATTGCCGGTGCCATAGGTAATGGCCAATCATTAAGAAGAATAGGATGGGGAAACCGTACCAGTAATACAGGCAATTTTTTAGAAACTTAAAATTGGCAGGCATAGCCCAGAGCTTTGATCCCCAATCCGACCAGTGCTGCTGAAACAATTCATACTTGCTATTGTCGTACCAATTGGCCCCCACTTTGGATTTAACCACCAAGGCCACCGCCATCAAAACCGCGATTGCGATATACCGCCAATGACGGGTACTTCTCTCCGACAGCCAAAAGTATCCCCATAGAAAATAAAAGGGAATAAACACCAACGGATGGTAAAATACAATCGCCACCGAGGCGGGAACTAAAAACACCCAATGCCCCCACCGATCAAGGTGTTGGTACCGCCGTATAAAAGCAAAAGTAACCAGTAAAAAGGCCAGCCCCTGCTGCAATTCTGAGGTGGCCCAATAGAAGCCATCAAAGGTGATCAAGGTAAACAAAAAGACCAGACTCAAGCCTAAATAATCATTGCGTAAAACCCGCACAATGAGCCAATAAAAAAGCAAATAAACCAGTGGAAAGGAGACCGAATACAACCACAAGACTACCCGTAACGGCATGTCCATTTTAATGGCCAATAATGGCAATGCCTGGACAATAGCCGCTCCAAAACGGTAGACCTGCACCTGAATGGTTCCCTCATTGATCATTAGGAATGTCTGGTAGGCAATGTCGATAAAAAGCGTGCGTTCCTGGTAAAAAATGGCGGAGAGGATCAACAGCATGAACAAAGCGCCGTACCCCAGTCGTCTCGGCCAGGAAGACGCATCATAAAAAGAAGCTCGCTTTCTAAATTGGTAGGACATGGATACAAACATAAATAACCCGCAGCGATCTATCACCAATCCCTAAAATTATTTTCAAATCCGTTGTCACAAATAGCCACTTATGCTTACCTTGCCTTAAATGCTTGTTTGTAGTCCAAATGACAACTCCAAACAAGGGCTAAACTGCATTAGTGAAATAATATGAGTCCACTAGACAAGCAGCGTAAATTTGGAACCGCCCCGGTATTTTTCACCGCAATTTCGACCATCCTGGGAGCGGTCATGTTCCTCCGTTTCGGATTTGCCGTGGGCTCAGTGGGTTTTTTGGGTACACTGGCCATTGTGTTGATCGGCCATGCCGTGACCATTCCTACCGCCATGGCCATTGCCGAGATAGCCACCAATCAAAAGGTGGAAGGCGGTGGAGAATATTACATCATTTCGCGGTCTTTTGGTTTGGTGATTGGTTCCTCCATTGGCATTGCCCTGTTTTTCTCACAAGCCATCAGTGTTGCCTTTTACATCATCGCTTTCGCGGAAGCTTTTAATTCACTTTTTGATTTTTTACGTCAGAGTTATGACCTGCATCCGGCCATACTTTGGTTGCTCAATAAGAAACAAACCGTCAGTATACCCGCCCTATTTATACTCACGGCTATTGTTTTGAGCAAAGGCGCGGATTTAGGCGTAAAAACCCTCTATGTGGTGGTAGCCACCCTTTTTATCGCGTTGGTCGCTTTTTTTGTTGGGCAGACGGATTATATGCACCAACACAGTTTCGACCCCATCGCCACCGTCTACAATACTACCGAGCTAGACGATACCACGCTGATCAAAAAGAACCTCTCTCCATTGGTCGAGGATACGACTAATGTATTGAATAAAATTTCTGTACCGGAACTGCGGCCTACTCCTTCCAACCCAATGGAATCAAGGACTCCCATCAGCTTTTTTGCGGTATTTGCCATTATTTTTCCGGCATTTACCGGTATGACGGCCGGAGTAGGTTTGTCGGGTGATTTGCGTAAGCCCAGCCGCTCCATTCCGCTGGGCACCCTTGCGGGAACGCTAACGGGGATGTTCGTTTATGTGCTGATTGCATACAAATTGGCCATTTCCGCCAGCCCGGAAGATTTGGCCAATACCGATCATCTGGTCATGGCCAACATTGCCTGGCAGGGATGGTGGTTGATTCCGGTAGGTTTGGCGGCCGCCACAATTTCTTCGGCGATTGGCTCTATTCTGGTCGCACCACGCACATTACAAGCCATTTCGAGAGATAGATTATTGCCATCCCGAGGATTCAACTATTGGGTATCAAGAGGAAGAGGCAAAAATGATGAACCGTTTAATGCCACTATCGTGACGGTGGTGATTGCCTTGGTTTTTGTCCTGATGGGCGGACTCGACGCGGTAGCGGAAATCATTTCTATGTTTTTTATGGTGACTTATGGCTCTTTGTGTTTGATTTCTTTTTTACAACATTTTGCAGCAGACCCCTCCTACCGGCCTACTTTCCGGTCACGTTGGTATATTTCGCTATTTGGAGCTATCGCCTGCTTTGGCTTGATGTTGTTCATGAATGCCGGTTACGCTTTTCTCGCTTTATTGATGATGATCGGCTTTTACATCATTGCCAGTCACTATAATCCCGAAAAGAAAAATATTGCGGTCATCTTTCAGGGCGTAATTTTCCAATTTAGTCGCCAGTTGCAAGTTTTTTTACAAAAAGCCGAAAAGGAACAAACTGCCAGCTGGCGCCCATCGGCCATTTGCATTTCCGAAAATTCCTTTGATCGAATTGCCGCTTTTGACCTCTTGCGATGGATTTCGCAGAAGTACGGTTTTGGCACCTACATCCACAAAATCAACGGTTATTTATCCAAAACCACCAATCAGGAAGCCCGCAGTTCTAAAGAAAGGTTGATCAAAATGGCGGAGTCCAGTAAAAGCAATATTTACATCGACACCTTGATCAGTCCGTCGTACACCTCAGCCATTGCCCAGGTCATCCAATTGCCCGGCATTTCCGGCACGGAAAACAACTTGTTATTACTCGAATTCTCCAAGTTAAACCCTGGCAATATCAACGATATCGTCGACAACTTCAAACTGGTTAAATCCGTTGATTTTGACGTTGTCATCCTTGGCAGCAGCGAGCGCGGCTATGGCCTAAAGCAGAGCATCCACATCTGGATCACCTCCAATGATTATGAAAATGCCAACCTGATGATCTTGTTGGCCTACATCATCCTGGGTCACCGCGAATGGCAGCATGGCCACATCAAGATCTTTGCCATCTACTCCGAAGACACCTGCGATCAAGAGCGCCAACGCCTGTACATGCTCATCGAGGCCGGGCAATTGCCCATTTCCCCTAAAAACATTGAAGTGATTCCCCGTAAGGAAGCGATGGACCCCCGTCATATTATCAAAGAAAAATCCAAAGATGCCGACCTCACCATCATCGGTTTCCGCGACGAGGTGCTCAAACACGGAGGCATCAACGTCTTCGAGGGCTACGAGGAAATCGGCAATACAATGTTTGTGAATGCGGCCCAGCAGAAGGTGATTAAGTGATGTTGCAAGACCCCGAGAGATCCAAAGATAGCTTTCACAATGCTGCTTCTATCTTTTCAAAAGTTTGATCACCTATTTTGGAGGTAATGCCGTCTATACCAATGTCTTCAAAGGTAGCATCATAGTAATCCTTAAATGGTTCCCCCTTGGCTGTAATCCCGTGCAAAAGAAGTGCCTTCGTTTCCCCAAAGAGCGCTGATTCCCTTCAATGGCATTAGCGTTATAGTTCCAGTCTAACCTGAGTTTTTGAAAAATCCTTTTTCAGTCTCAGACGCTAAGGGGTCAGTTATTCTTCGCTGGGCACTAAGAGCCTGAACTGCTCTATTCCCTCCTTGAGTTCATCAATTTTTGCAAAAATTCAAGCTCGTTTTAAAGTATATTTCACCAGCAAATACATTAACTTGTCAACATAAATCACTAAATATTCATTCCCATAACAAAAAATTATACTTATTTTCCCAACGTACTTGTGACAAGATATCCCTTTGGGACTGATTTCGAAATCTACTACTTTTAAAAACTCAACCTCAATGCTACAATTCTTTCGAAGAATAAGGCGAGAACTGATTGATCAAACTAATTTGAAAAGCTACCTATTTTATGCAGTTGGAGAGATCCTTTTGGTTATGATTGGAATTTTGTTAGCGCTTCAAGTAAACAATTGGAATGAATCCTTTAAGAAGCACAAAGCGGAGCGAGAAGAGTATGCCGCTGTTATTGCTCACCTTCAACTTGACTTATCCAGGCAAAAGCAAATTTTGGATTATGCCGGATTACACGAAAAAGTAGTCAATCAAATAGCATATGAAATATTCATCGATAGTACGGATCATAAAGACTGTAACTTTGAATGGATCATCCGGACGCTAGATTATTATTCTTTTGTAGAAGAGAATCACCATAACTTTACGGGAGAAATTCCTGATAAGGATATCGTCGATAAATTTGGTTCCTATTTCTTCCTACAGTACGGTGCAGAGCAAGGACTTATTGGGCTAAATGCCACCGTTAAGGACGTACATAATTATTTCTGCAACCATGGCATTTGGAATCTGAAGAATGCCGCCTCATTTGAGGGTCATTTTAATTCAGATCCCAACATGCAGATCATTCATTCAAACAAATTGATCAGTTTGAAAAATGACGAAAGCCTACAAGGGCGATTAGCCGTTTTAAAAACATGGTTACATCAGGTGACAGAAAAGATGTCAGCATTAATCAAAACCAATGAGGAATTACAGATTTTGTTGAGCCAACACATTGCAGATTGAATGGAATAAATTGAAAAGTCCAAAAAAAACTCCACTACCTCCCCCCCTCTATCTCCGCGTCCAAAAAAAACATAACTTTAGGCATCATATCCAAAAACCATGCAACAAGACATCTTTGCCGCCCTGGGCTTCAGCTTTCACTACGACGACTGCAAAGGCCATTTCACCCGTGCACAACAACTGTTGGAACAATGGGCCGACACACAACCACAACCGGCCTATCAAGTTGCCTCTTGGCAAACTGTTGTGCATTTCCTTACGGGAAACATGCACGGCATGGAGGCCGCCTTAAAGGAATATGAAACACTCGCTGGTGATGATGTCAATCAACAATTATTGATCGCGACTTATAGGTCATTATTAACCTACGAGCGGTACAACACCTACCTCAACGGTTCCGGAACAGGTGCTACTGAAATTGGCGCGCATTGGCGGGGCGCTAAAGACCTCATGGAACCGGATGCCCGTTGGCAGCAACTGAAAGCTCAGGTAACCGATACCAATACGGCATTTGGTGCCTGGTATACCTATGCCATTCTTTGCACCATACGCCCCACCCGCTATAATGCCGATCGGACACGCTACCAAAGCGATGACCTCAACTGGCAAGAAATGGTCGGTGGTTTTATCCAACAACTACTGAATTTATTTCAACAGTCACAGGAATTTAAAAATTATGCCTGGGGTGCTTACGTGGGTTGGATGGCGGCAGATCTATACCGCTGGGCAGGGGAGTTGGCTTTAGCAAATGAAACATTGGCGAAAGCCCGACAAGCAGCGGAAATGGGCCAGGATCAATTACTGGTGCTCTTTTGTGATATGTCGAAACTGGATTGGCAATGTGCCCCCTGCGGCAACCCGTTGAGCTGGAATTTTGCCATCCACGACAGCAGTTCGGCAAGTAGTGCCCTGATGCTGGAAACGGAACAGCTGGAAATGGCGCCAATTTCAGCAGAAACATGGGGAAAATGCAGGACCATTTATGAGGAGCTGGCCAATTCAGCTCAACAACAAGGCTTCCTCCGCCTCCTCGGAAATCTCCACTTACGCCTAGCCTACATTGATGCTCAACAAGCACACTATTCTACCGCAGAAAAACACCTCAGCCTGGCAATTGCCCAATTTAAGCAAACCGGCGATCAAAAGGCACTTCACTTGGCAAAGGTCCATCAAATACTGATTAAGCTGGCGCAAAACCAAACGGCAGGCGTTGAGGATCTAGCGACGAGTATCGGCCAATGGGGTAAGAAAATGGGCTGTTTGAGCTTTGTCCTGAGCCTGGGCATTTTGATCAATCGCTTTGCGCGAAAATTGCTGTTACAACAAGGAGATTACGAAAAATCGATGGCTGCTTATCGAAGTGCCCGGGCATTATTTCAAGCCCTGGGAGCCCGCATTAATGCCGCCCAAAACCGGGTAGATATCGGTTTGATTCTTAAAGCCATTGGACAACATGAACTGGCCAGTGCTCAGCTAGGCCAAGCGGTAGATGAATACCAACAAATCTTGATCGATTACCCCAAAGAAATGCACGGCGGTCAAGACATCATCACCAATTTGCGGCAACGCATTATTTTCCTCGCCACGGATGCCTATCAGCTTGCTTTACGTGAAATTGATCCGGAAGGGATGCAGCGCAATGTGGAACGCATTCAAGTGCAACTGGCCGATATTCCGGACCCTTCCAGCCACCTGCAAAATATGATGACCAATATTGCCAACCAGTTTACAGGAGCCGATGGTCACAGCGGGTTGTCCCTGATGGACCTCTGGCCACTGTGGTTTTTGGGACAAAACATGATCGAACAAGCAGCCGTATTGGTGCCGGTCTATCGAGCCAGAGCAGCCCGCCGGCGGGGCGACCGGGAAGCATTAGCTTATCATTTGCGTCAAGCAGCAAAAGCCTTGGACGAAAACAATTCTGCCAACCGAGACTTCCTCGCGACACTCTATTGGGCGGAGAAGGAAGATTGGGACAAGGCTTCAGCATGTTATGAAAAATTCCTGCAAGAAGGCCAGGGTGAAAAAGGATTGACTGGCGTGATTGGCAACTTGATGAGCGCACTGGGTAATACCTCCGCAGAAGCCGAAGTTCAAGACCAACGAAATTGGCAACAAGCCTTCTCCATGTGGGTCCAACTGCGCCAATACAAAAAAGCTCAACACGCCTACCAACAGCTCGAAAACCGGCATGGCAAAGACTGGTGGCAGGGAGAAGAAGACCCTTGGTTGACACTCCGCGATCGGGCAGAAACAGAGGAAAATATAGGAAGTGCCGAAAAAGCCTTGTCGCTTTATCGGGAGGCCATTCAGCTGCTGGAAAGTCGCCGTAAAGCCCTCAGTCAAGATACGCTCAAGACAGCCCTTTCCGGGAGTCGAGGTGTGAAAACCCTCTATTTGAATGCGGTGCGTTTGGCCTTTCAAACAGAAGCTTATGAGCTAGCCTTTCAGCTGGCGGAAGAAAGCAAGGCACGTGGTTTATTGGACCTGATGGCTGGCAGTTTACAACATCTTTCCAATGACAATGGACCGGGTGATTACCTGCGCCAATGGCGGCAGTTGAATGCCCAAATCACGCTTTGGCAAGGATTGCTGGCCCAAGAATATACCAGCCGAAAACCATCGGAGAGACGCATTGCCGATTACCGTCAAAAAATTGCAGCCGATGAAGTGGCGGTCAGCCAATTGGAAAAAAAGCTGGCAAAGCAACAGAACGGCATTCGTGATCTGGCCAGTATTGAAGGGAAAGTCCTGGAGCCCCAATCCGTAGCCGCCCAACTCGACGAACACTCCCTGCTGGTGGAATACTTGTACTCCAGTGAGCACCTCTTCGTATTTGGTATTGATCAGAGCGGTTTGGTCTGCGCTTTTATGGAAGAAATTGAGGACTATCAATTGGAGCATCAGATTGGGGCATTTCACCGGGCTTGTCGCTTTGGACATGCCACCAATGATACGGCCGCACCACTTTCCAAACTACTGCTGAAGCCGCTGGAGCAACTGAAAAAACCTTACGCTAAGTGGTATTTGGTGCCTTACGGCAAATGTCACACGCTCCCCTTTCATGCCCTATCCTGGAAAGACGGGTTACTTGGTGACAACGTCCAACTCTCCTACCTGCCCAGTGCCAGTACCCTACAATATTTGCAAGACATCGAATTACCCGATCCTCCTTCCCTACTCGCCATCGGCAATCCGACCGGCGATTTAAAAGCGGCAGAAATTGAAGTAGCCTGGGTGGCCAAATTATTTGAGCAGGAACCCTTACTTGGTGAACAAGCCACCGAAGCTCAATTGCGTAAGCAGGTCGGCAATGCCGATATCCTACACTTTGCCACACATGGCTATCTCTCCGAAAAGAATCCACTGGAATCCGCATTGGCCATGGAGCCGGGAGAATCCCTGACCCTTTATGAATTGATGGGCCTCAACCTCAAAGCCGAACTGGCCGTTTTAAGTGCCTGCAATACCGCCCAAGGCGAAACCACTGGAGGAGATGACGTTTTAGGCCTCAGCCGTGGCCTGTTGGCAAGTGGCGTTAAAGCCGCAGTCGTCTCCCTTTGGGAAGTCGATGATGTGGCAACAAGCCTGTTTATGCGGCACTTATACCAGGAATTAAAAGCCGGTGCTTCGCCAGCAGAGGCGCTCCATCAAGCGCAGCAGTATTTGCGCCAGCTCTCCCCTACTGCCATCGACGAAGCGCTGCAAAACATGGGAGAGGGTTTGACCAATACTTCCGTTGCCCGCAACTTACTCATGCGAGGGAAAAGAGGTAGTCTCGACATCAACGAACCGGATGACCGCGGAGAAGATTATAGTCATCCGTTCTACTGGGCTCCTTTTGTATTGGTAGGGCGGTAATTTCTGACCCCTTAATCTTGAATTGCGGCAAAATTTTTACCGGTTAACGCCTGTACATTTCTGGTGATTTTTTCCAAATCCCAATGCCACCATTGAAGCTCAAGCAAGCGCTTAATCTCGGCCTCCGAAAAGCGTTTTTTAATTTCCCGGGCCGGATTGCCGCCCACTACCGCATAGGGTGCCACATCCTTCGTTACCGTTGAATTGGAGGCAATGATCGCACCATCGCCGACTTTTACGCCGGGCATGATGGTCGCATTATAACCAATCCATACATCATTACCAATGATGGTATTGCCTTTTGTGGGATAGGTCTTACCCTCCATGGCATTGGCCCAGTCGTGGCCAAAAATGGCAAAGGGATAAGTCGAAATCGCATCACTTAAGTGATTGGCACCGTTCATAATGAAGGTCACGCCCGAGGCGATCATACAAAACTTGCCAATAATCAGCTTATCACCAATGAAATCAAAGTGATATTTGACATTTTTTTCAAAATTGTGCACCTCCTCAAAGTCGTCGTAGTAGGTATAGTCTCCTACTTCGATATTGGGATTTTTGATGATGTTTTTCAAGAAACAAAGCCGATCGTAATGTGGCAATGGGAAGGCGGTATCTTTATCGGGAATGGTCATATTCTATTGGATTTTAGGTAAAAAATCGGAAGAAAAGCAAAAAGTAGAAAAATCGAAAAAGTTATGGATAGAATATAAAAATCTATCTATAAACGTCATCCGTTTTCACTTGAATTGAGCCCTGTGCCGGATCAAATCCAGCTCACCACTCAGCAAATCAGACATCAGGTATTTTGCCCAAATCCGGGAATACCAATTGAAAGGAGTATTGATGTAAAACCGACTGGTGAGGCTCAACTGTGAAGTGCCATCTGATAAGGGTGTAAGGCGATAAGTATCTTCTAATACATCCACATGTTTGCCACCTATCAAGATGTGTTCATCCATTACGGTAGGGGGGATTTTATCGGGATCCACGTCAATATCGAGTACCATGAGTCGCTCAGGTTCGTATGCAGTAATGGTTTCTTCAAAATAAAGTCCATGCTCGTAATAGGCCATCCTTTTACCACCAACTGCGGCAGAATCTAGTGTAGTTTGCAGGTGATGAGGAAATCCCAAGGCATTCGCAAGATGGGTCTTTTTTTCATTTCCATCAACTTTGTTGACGTGGGTCAGCGCATACCAAATCTCCGCAGGAGGAGCCGCAATGATCACCTCTTCCGTAATCGACAATTCCTTTGGCGCAAGCGAGCGATCTCCTTCAATCCAACCAAAAAACAGCGGTGTCAATAAGACCAACGATATCTTCAAAGAGTCTGGCTTTTCCCAGTCGATGATGGTGGGGTCATCTGGCATTTGCTGCTGTTTCTTTTTCAGATAGTAGGCCCCCAAGCCACCAAACCCCGCCATAATAGAAAAAAGTGGATAAATCATGATCCAACAAATGGCCCCTTCTAAGTTGATCAAAATGGTCAGGAAAAGAATGGCCAGGGTGGTAAGCCATGGTTTAAAAAATGCGCCAACACCGGTTGATATTTTGTCCAAGGGAATAAACATGACTGTTGCAAAACCAATGATCACCGGCACGATGATCAGCGCAGTCACACTCATAATGCTCATGATATTATTAAAAAATCCGAAGAGTAACCGAATCGTCAATCCATAGATTGTGGCGAAGGAAACGCCGAGCAAGGTCTTCATAGAACAGGATTTTGCGCGTTTGCCGTAATTTCAATAAAGATAATGTCTTTTTTACAATTGTACCGAATGGGCAAGGTATCACCCAGTCCTTTGCTAATGTAGTAATGACAATGCCCGATTTGCGTTTGCAGGATATTCCATCTAAAAAACAACCTTCCGGGATATAACTTTGGTCCTACCTGCCAAAAGACAAACTGACTGCCGTGTAAGTGACCGGCAAAGGCCAGTTGGTATTGATTTTGGCAGGCATCGAGATCGATAGGTTGGTGTAAACACAGGATGGAAAAATCAACATGCTCCTTTCTATTTTGCGGCAGATTGCCATCAATTTGAAGGGTCTGGTTATTTAGTTGAAATGTAACGGAGGATTGTTCTATCCAGTGAATGTTTGTTCTTTGGAAAGCGGCCTTAATTTTTTTAATTCCATAAAAATAATCGTGGTTGCCGGCGATGGCAAAAACATGTTTTCGAATAGCAAAACCTTGCAAGAATTTATTTAAATACAAAAAACCTCTTTTTGTATCAACATAATCACCACCGAGCAACAAAACATCTGGATTAATTTGATCGATTTTATCAGATAAGTGCTGTACCATCTTGGCGCTAAAGCCATTAAAATGAAAATCGGACAGATAGAGCACACTAAAAGAGAAATCTCCTCTGGTGATATACTGCGCGGTGCGCACTTCAAAGTCTGTATTATAGCCGATTTCTAACTTCATATTGATACCAAATCACGACCGCTAGGCAGCCAATATACCAATTTTTGAAAGGTTTTTTGACATTACACAGTCCCCAGGCCATATAAAAAGCGATGGGGATAACGGTGATTACCGCACGAAAAACACCGATTTCCGAAGTGAGCCGAATGCTGGTCAAAATCGGGCGTTCTACCTGATCAATGAGCAGCGGAAAAAGAAAGAGGAGTTGTACCTCAACAAAGTAAAACACCAATATTGAAACGGGCATCAACAACAGATTTAATTTCAATGAAAAAAGTAATGAAATCACAAAAAACAGCACACATAAAATGTATTTACCAAAGCCATACACTTTAAAATTAACCATCGGATCAACGACAGCTATTTTGGAGTCATCCAGCTCATTTAGCCGATGAGCCATCCAATGGGCGCCTTGAGTAAACAGGTCAAAACTAAAGACATTGGAAACTACTTCCGGATGATTTTGCAAATGGTGCTTGCTGAGTTGTAGGAGTGTACTAAAATGCATCAGTGCCTGTTTGGAGGTGGTGTTTTAGAAGCGAAAATTGCACTCAGCAGTAAATAAAATGAAACCAGGCCAACCAGGCGACACCATTACCAAAGACCAGCATGCGGTGATAGCGGGTTTCAATTTTGCCACACCGTTTGATATGAAAAACAAACTCGTCGTAGCTGATCATCACCACCGTATAAATCAATACAATGATGATCAATATGAGGAAATCGGTGGGCTGCGCGCTCATCATGGCCATCCACATTAATGCCAACATGGGAAGGCCGCCCAGGCCCAGTGCCGCCGCCTCGGCATCCCTTTCCTTTTTGGGAATTTTCATATTCAACGGATTGCGGTGAAATTTCCAGTCGAGCAAACCACCGGCTGTGCCAATGAGGCCAAAAACGGCCATTACAAAAAACTGCCAAGGCAGATAGGGAAAATGGGCGGATAACCGGAGTTGCGGATGATCCCGAAATAGGAAAAGTAGTAAAGCAAAAATGAGTGCCGGCAGCAGAACCAAGGTGGGAGAAAGATAGTTGCGGAGCGGATTTTGGTTGCGCATTTTATCAAGTTTAATTACGATATGTTTAAAATTCATCCTTTGGGGCTAAGTTGAAATTTAAACTCACGATTAGAGAGCAGGAAAGTTGCGCCAACAAAATACAATTTTTCAACCGCCGAAAGAAATTTCCCCGGCGGTTGAAATTATTTCATTAATTCTTGTTGCGCTTCATACTGCCTTTCAGCAATTGTGCATTGACTGCACAAATGATGGTACTCAAGCTCATCAGTCTCGCTCCTACGGCCGGACTGATCATCAGGCCTGGAATAAAGCCAGTAGCCAATGGCATGGCGATGGCATTATAACCGGTTGCCCAAATCAGGTTTTGCACCATCTTGCGATAGGTCGCTTTTCCAAAAAGGATAAGGTTGGTAATATCGGCAGGACGCCCTATCTACCAGCACGATATCGGCGGTTTCAGCCGCCACATCTGTTCCCGAACCGATGGCGATTCCGACATTGGCTTGCGCCAGAGCCGGCGCATCATTGACTCCATCGCCGGTCATGGCCATAAATTCGCCAGCTTGCTGTAGACTTTTGATCTTTTCCTGCTTTTGTTCCGGTAGGACTTCGTCCATATAGTCATCCATATTTAATTCGTTGGCCACAGCAGCCGCTACCTTTTCGTTATCACCGGTGAGCAGGGAGCATTTGATGCCATTGTCTTGCAGGGTTTTAATCGCGCCGGCCGCACTCTCCCGCACCTGATCAGCAAAGGTGATGAAGCCGACCAGCTTTTCATCAATCAATATAAAAATTTTGGTTTCTACGCCTTCCTGCTCATCTTCCGGGGCTTCCTTTTTCAGTTTTTCAAGCAACACATAGCCACCCGCTTGCACTTTCTTACCATTGACGGTACCGCTCACGCCGACACCTGATTCATATTTAAAATTGCTGGAGGAGGGCACTTTAATCTCGTCTTTTTCAGCTTTGCGTTGTAATCCTTTAGCGATGTGGTGTTCTGAAGAACTTTCGACGGCGGCGGCATATTTTAAAACCTCTTCTTCCAAAAATTGATCGGATAGAGACACGATGCGGACAACTTCTTGCGAGCCCTTGGTCAGCGTACCCGTTTTATCAAAAACAATGGTGGACATCTTACGCGCTGCTTCAAAGGCCGTTCGATTGCGAATCAGCAAACCATTTTTCGCAGAAATACTGGTAGAAATGGTTGCGACCAGTGGTATCGCCAAACCAAGCACGTGGGGGCAGCAAATGACCATCACGGTGACCATGCGTTCAAGCGAAAATGCCAGGTCTTTGCCGAATGCCATCCAGACGCCGAAAGTTCCAAATCCACCGACCAGCGCAATGATGGTGAGCCAAAAAGCTGCCTTATCCGCTAGGCGCTGGTTTTTTGATTTTTGGCCTTGAGCCTCCTGTACCATATTGATCACCTGCGAAAGATAAGGATCTTCCCCAACCCCTCTAACCTTTACCTTCAGGGCACTGTTGCCATTGATAAATCCAGAAGCGCCGTTGGAAGTCCTTCATCATCATGCGATGCTGATGATTGTGGTGGTTTTCCTGGTGCTCGTGATGTTGACGATTGTTTTGCTGCTTCTGGTCTTGGTGGGCGTGGTCCATAGAAAAGAGGTTTTCTTAACTAAGAGTTTTACCCGATATTTGTTTGTCACAACTGCAAAATTCAACGTGCGGTCAGTCCTGCAATTCCAAAATATACAGTAGTTCTTTCGTTGGCTCGTGCCACTCTTGTGATCAAAAGCGCAATTAACAGTTGTCATCTCTCCCGTAAAAACACCTAGAATTTATCAGATGATCAAAAGGGAGAACCTCAACACCAATCACACATGCATCACCCTGGTGGTACTATACTTCGCGGGTTTATAGGTTTCTTTTATACTAGTACCCGAAGGCAAAAACTGTCCGGGCGTCATTTGTCGAGTCCAATCGAAAGCGTTCTTCTCTTGGGAACGACGGCGGAATTCCAAGGGAGTACAGGAGCGGTATTTTTTAAAAAGGCGATTAAAATTAGCTACATTATTGAAGCCAGAAGTATAGCAGATTTGTTTGATATTTTGGTCCGTATCCAATAGTAGTTTGCAGGCATGCCCCAGACGTACGTCAATCAAAAACTGGCGAAAACTCTTATTGGTGTTTTTTCTAAAAAAATGGCTGAACGCGGAGGTACTCATATTCACCAGTGCCGCCACATCACTAATTTTGATGTTCTTTTTGTCAAAGTGTTTCAGAATGTAACCATAGGCAATCTGAATGCGATTGCCCTTTGAAGGTATGGCCTGAGGGCTAAATCCTTCACTGGCCAGAAAAGTCGTCTCGTGGGAATTGGAGAGCAGGTTGAGCAATTGCAAAAATTCAATGATGCTCGAAAATCCTTTGTCTTCGGTCAGGCCAATCATCATGGCACGCGCCTTTTCAAAAGTGGCCCCATGAAATTTGACTCCCCTGGAGACATCCTGTAATAGTTTCCGGATCTTGCTAAACTGACTCTTTTGAAAAAACGGAGAATGGAATAAGTCCATGCGAAATTGAATCGTGATCACCCTTGATGGTCGATCGGCCTGCATCTTTGATTTATCACTGTCCCATTTGTGAAAAAGATAGGGCCCAATCAAAACCAAATCCTGATCATGGTACAATTCGGTGGAATCTCCAACAATACGGGTGCCGGAACAACCCATGACTAAGTTCAACTCAAACTCCGGATGATTATGAATGGGATAGTCAAATCCATTGTTGTAGGAGTCGAGTAGTACAAATACGTCGGTTTCTTTTAGCGGCGTGATTTCGCGATATATCTGCATTTTTCAATAAAAATACCAAATAATATTTAGCAAAGTATCATAATCTCGCTTAAAAGTATCAAAATTGTGCTTAAGATTAGACTAACTTTACAAAAGGATACGCTGATTTTAAGCTCTATTTTAAAACCTAACCTCTTTGACGAATAGGCTTTCTATTCGATGAAACGCCATTGGTCAAGGAACCAAATTTCACAAAGTGAAAAGGCAAATATTCAACCATGTAAACTTTCGGAGACCTACTGGTCGTTTATTTTTTCTTCTGCTATTCCTACTTCAGGCAGCAACTTTTATGGCTCAGGATGCGCCGATAAAGGTGAGTGGAGTCATTACTTCTGCCATCGACAATCTGCCGATGATTGGGGTAAGCGTTGTTGAGAAAGGAACGGAAAACGGGACCATTACCGATATAGATGGTCGGTATGCGCTGACCGTAGCGCCAAAAGCCGTTTTGCAATTTTCCTACATTGGTTTTCGCGCGCTGGAGGTCCCGGTGCAAGGCCAATCTACCATTGACATAGTAATGGAGGAGGAAACGGAACTCTTGGAAGAAGTTGTGGTGACGGGCTATAAAAAGGAAATCAAATCCGATGTAGCCACTGCCATTTCTTCCATCAAATCTGAAAACATTGACAAACTCGTCGTCCTGGGCATTGACCAGGCACTGCAAGGACAGGCTCCTGGGATTATGGTCACGCAAGCTACCGGTGCCCCCGGAGATGACATTGCCGTGCGAATCCGAGGAGTAGGGACCATTGGCAATAATAACCCTCTCTACATTATTGACGGCGTACCGACCACGGGCAATATCAATATGTTTTCCACCAATGATATTGAATCCATCCAAGTATTAAAAGATGGTGCCTCGGCAGCCATCTACGGAGCAAGAGCGGCCAATGGCGTGGTGGTCATCACCACAAAAAAAGGCAAAGCCGGCAAAGCTCAATTCACCTTTGATGCATCCATGGGTATACAGGAAGCCAACCGGTTACCGGAATTATTGAATGCGGAAGAATTCCTGACCATACGTAATGAAGCCATTGCCAATGCCAATGAATTGAGAATCCCCATTCGACAGCTCGAATTGTATGATCCGGCTATTCTGGATACCCTGCCGGATACCGATTGGATGGATCTATTATTTAATCCCGCGCCCATTCAGCGCTATTCCCTCAGTGCAACAGGAGGCAATGAAAACGGGAAGTTTTTCATCTTAGGAGAATACTCCGATCAGGACGGCATTTTCCGGGGCCAGGGATTCAAAAAGTACTTGTTACGCTTTAACGGAGAAACCGGAAATTCCTGGCTGAAAATTGGCAATAACCTGTCTTTCTCTTCCACAGATCGTCAGGTCATCAATTCTTCCGGCGATGGTTTTGGGGCAGGCAATGAATTGAGCGGCATTCGTTATACCATGATCGCCTCACCATTGGTGCCCGTTCGGTATCCGGATGGTTCTTATGTCAAAGTCACTTCAGAACTGGATGATCCGACCCTATTTGGCGATGGCAACGCCAATCCGCTAGCCTTTGTTGATGCCACCGACTGGACCATCAAACGATATCGGGTTTTTGGAAACATCTATGCCGAATTGACTTTGTTTAAAGACTTGAAATTGCGCTCCACCTTTGGTGCTGACCTGCTTTTTGAAAATGGCAAATTGTTTAAGGAGCGGCTATCCCAAGCCATTTACGACCCGACTTCCCTGACAGAAAGCCGCGTTTTTGATCAAAACCTGATTTGGAACAACACCCTTGATTTTCAAAGGACCTTTGGCAAGTTTAACGTATCGGCCCTACTCGGCATGGAAGCCATCCAGAATAAAACCAACTACCTGGCGGCTTCTGCCAACAATTTTTCGAAAACCGATCCATTGTTTCGCTATATCAACAACAGCATCCCCGCTGAAATCGGCAATTTGGGGGCTTCGGGGATTGAGACAGAATGGGCACTGTTGTCCTATTTCGCTCAGGGAGGCATCAGCTTCGACCGGCGATATGTAATCAATGCCTCCATCCGCAGAGATGGTTCTTCCCGCTTTGGATCAGCCAATCGCTGGGGCATATTCCCTTCCGTTTCTGCGGCCTGGAATGTCGCTAATGAACGTTTCTTTGCCAACGTCCCCATGATCTCAACCTTTAAGTTACGGGCCAGTTGGGGACGCCTCGGCAATCAAGAAATCGGGATCTATCCCTTTAGTTCTCTGGTAGAGACCGGCCGCAGGGTCTACGATTTTGGTGGCCAGATTGTCACCGGCGCCCGGCTGGTGGAAACAGGAAATAGCAACATCAAATGGGAAACGACCACCCAGGTCGACTACGGCCTTGAATTGGGCCTATGGAAAGACCGGTTATCACTGGTAGTAGATTATTACCAAAAAAACACCGAAGATATTCTGGTTCGCGTGCCCATCCCACAGGCGGGAGGTTCTCAAAATCCGCCTTACGTGAATGCGGGAGAAGTGGAAAACAAAGGCTGGGAATTCGGCCTGACTTTCCGGGGAGGTAAAAAGGATTTCAGCTACAGCATTGGTGCCAATATTGCTACTGTACACAACGAAGTGGTATCCTTGGCCGATAGTGAACCTATTCTAGGTGGTTTTGGCCTGTCAGACGGAGCCATCACTAAAACGGAAGTAGGTCAGCCGATCGGTTCTTTCTTCCTGTGGCAAATGGAAGGCCTTTTCCAAAGTCAGGAAGAAATTGACAATAGTCCATTCCAAAGCGATGATACACGTCCGGGAGACGTAAAATTTGCCGATCTGAATGGGGATAATATTATCGATGATAAGGATCGGGCACACCTGGGGAATCCATTTCCGGATTTCATGTATGGACTGAACCTGAGCGCCAGTTACAAAAACTTTGATCTGTCGGTACTCGCCCAAGGCATTCAAGGCAATGATGTCTATTTCCTTTACGGAAATTTTGCCACCGAAGTACAAGCCAGAGGATTCAATTCCTACCGCGACATCCTCAATCGCTGGACCCCGGAAAACCCGAATACCGATATCCCCAAAGTGAGCATCGACGATCGCAACGGCAATCGCCGCATCTCCACCCGCTGGCTGGAAGACGGCTCTTATTTACGCATTCGTAACATCACACTGGGTTATAATTTCAAAGACTTGTTGAACCTCGACGCTATTGGAAACCTGCGATTATACTTCACCGTGCAAAACGCGTTTACCTTCACCAAATACCCGGGGTTAGACCCCGAAATACAAGCCAATACCAACGATACTCAAGGCATCAATATCGCCTCTGATCTGGCCGTAGGTATTGACTGGGGTACGGTACCCGCTCCGCGAACATTTATCGGTGGTATCCGCATGGATTTCTAAAGTCAACTCCCTAACTGCTGAAATTTTAAAAACATGAAATCACAAACATACCTTTTGCTAATCAGCCTGCTCTCGTTACTTTCCTGTGAGGGCATTCTCGACAAAGATCCGCTGGGAACGCTGGATGTGGGCTCTTTTTTGCAAACTTCTGACGATGCGATTCAGGCAATTAATGCAGCCTATGAACCGCTACTTTTTAATAATAACAACAACAACTTCTACTGGGCATTTGGCGTGGTTACCTCCGATGAGGCGATTGCAGGAGGAGATGGCTCCCGGGCTGGCATTGTAGAGTTGGATTTTTTCACCTATACGCCCCGTACCCAAGAATTTAATGATTTTTGGCGGGTCAACTACAATGGTATCGCCCAATGCAATACGGTCATCGATCAAGTGCCCGAAATTGAGATGGACCTGACGCTGCAAAATCGCATTCTCGGTGAGGCATATTTTCTGCGTGCCTATTATTATTTCTTGCTCACTCAGGTCTTCGGCGATGTGCCTTTATTGATTAAGACCACCCCGCCCGATGAATTGAAAATTCCCAAAACGGCCAAGTCGGAAATCCATGCCCAGATCATTGCCGATTGTGACCAAGCCGCGGCCTGGCTGCCGACAGACTATCCGGCCGAACAAGTGGGGAGAGCAACCAAAGGTGCCGCTTATGCACTGGCCGCCAAGACCTATCTCTATGACAAAAACTGGAGTAAAACCCTGGAGTACGTCAATAAAGTGAAGGATTTAGGCGTCTATGCGCTGGTCGCTGATTATGGGGACAATTTTAGAGAAGACACCCAAAACAATAGTGAGTCCGTTTGGGAAATCCAACATGCTAACCTGGAATTGGGGGTCGGTAACTTTCTAAATCAATGGTGGCGTTCTAAAAAAATTGACGGGTATGGCTTTGCCGAGGTAACCCCCGAATTTGTGGAAGCTTTCGAGGATGGAGACCCCCGGCGAAAATACACGGTCGCCGTCAATAATGAGGATTATTTCGGCTATGTGTACAAACCCTCCTATTCCTCTACCGGTTTTGGGGTGCGGAAGTATTTGCAAATCGACTCCACGGTAACACAACCCTCAGATGGAGATATCAACTACACCCCAATCCGCTATGCAGAAGTGCTGCTCTGGGAAGCAGAAGCACTGGCAGAATTGGGTCAGGTAACAGAAGCCCAGGTTCCACTGGAAATGGTTCGGGCCAGAGCCCGAGCACAAGCGGAGGATCCCGAAACCACCTTGCCAGCCATCACTACTACCGACCAAGAAGAAATGATCGCTGCCATCCGTCATGAACGACAAGTAGAATTAGGTTTCGAAATGCACCGCTTTTTTGATTTGGTCCGTTGGGGCATCGCAGCAGAGGTGCTGCCTGACTTTCAAGTCGGTAAAAATGAAGTATTTCCGCTTCCGCAAACGGAGATAGACCTCAATCCGGCGCTGGTACAGAATCCAGGGTATTAACTCTCATACATTTAATTACCCTTAGTGCTTGTTTGGAGGTGGTGCTTTAGCAGCGAAAATCTGCAATTTTCGCTGCTCGGAAGGCTCATTTTTGAGTACATCTCGGCTGAGCCGAGACGGACGAAAAAATAGCCGAAGTGAGGTTTCAAAACCTGTGATTTGCAGCCTCAATGATTGCCTCCAAACATGCACTTAGGTTTAAACAACATATAGTGAACAAATACCGACTATTTATCCTACACTTGTTGATTGGATTTCCGCTTGTTCTCCCGGCGCAGGTCACTCAGGTTGGCATCAATCGTATTGAGATGATGCCAAATGAGCCCGCGCCCTATAATGTACGCAACTGGGCTGAAGTCGCTATACAGTACGATGCATTTGTCTACGACATTGGAAAAACCGGCCAATACCTGCCACTGGTCACCCTGCAAGCGGCTGGGGTCAACTATCCACAAAATCCAGCCTTTGGGTTACACACCTACGTGGGCGCCAACAACACCAATGGTAAAGAGGCCATCAACATTTTGCCGTCGCTGGTGGGCGCTACTCTGGTAGGCATCGACAAATCCGATCAGTTTGGTCAAAACTGGGTATTGATGAGTCAGGATTTTTTTAATAAAAACAACAATCAATTACTCTACCTCAACAACCCCTCCACGAGTAGTGGCAATGACTGGTGGTACGACCTGATGCCCAACATTTACTTTTATCAACTGTACGACTTGTACCCCGATTTAGGAGGAGATGAAGCATTTCAGTTTACCAGCATTGCCGACCGTTTTCTGGAAGCGGTCAAAGGTATGGGAGGAGATGACAAGCCCTGGCAACCGGCTTACATGAATTATCGGGCCTGGGATTTCCTGCAAATGCAGCCCAACGAAACCAGCGTGCCCGAACCGGAAGCCGCCGGTGCTTACGCCTGGGTGTTGTACCACGCCTGGAAGGAGACGGGCAACGCGGAGTACCTCAAAGCAGCCGAGTGGAGTATGGAATTTTTGAGCAATTGGGAGAGTAATCCCTCCTATGAATTGCAATTGCCTTATGGGGTCTATATTGCTGCCAAAATGAATGCCGAACTCCATACCGCATACGACCTGGAAAAGATGGTCAACTGGACTTTTGACAGAGGCCCTTTGCGAGGCTGGGGCGCAGTGGTGGGCAGCTGGGGAGGCTTTGATGTCGATGGTCTGATCGGAGAGGCCAATGACAATGGTGACGATTATGCTTTTCAGATGAATGGCGTACAGCAAGCTGCAGCACTGGCCCCGATGGTTCGCTATGACAAACGCTATGCCCGGGCCATTGGAAAATGGATTTTAAACCTGGCAAATGCAACTCGCTTGTTCTATCCCGGGTTTTTACCCAATTTTTTACAAGATGCTTCTGACTGGTCAAATGTATATGATCCGGACCGGATAATCGGCTATGAAGCCCTTCGGGAACAATGGGAAGGCAACGCCCCTTTCTCTACCGGTGATGCAGTGGGCGGTGGCTGGGCCGCCACAAATCTGGCCTTGTACGGCACCTCTTCTATCGGCTATTTAGGAGGTATTCTAGAGGCAACTAATGATCCCAAAATATTTAAGATTGATGTATTAAAAACTGATTTTTTTAATGAGAATGCTTATCCGACTTACCTCTTCTTCAATCCGTATAATGTATCAAAGAACATTGAACTGGCGGTTGGTGATGAACCGGTAGACCTCTATGAAGCCCTTTCGGAAAATGTGGTATTGTCTAATGTTAATGGGACCGTCAACATCACCATTCCAGCCAACGAGGCCATCCTATTAACCTTGGCACCAGCAAACGGAACGGTGACTTATGACCAAAATAAAATGCTGATCGACGGAGTGATTGTCGATTATTTACAAACGGCAAGCCCTTTTACTTATCACCCGAGAATTCAGGCCCTAGCGGCTGAACAAATTGAGGTGGAAACAGGAGATTCCACCACCCTATTTGCCAAAGCATTCGACCGCGACTCCGAAAATCTGACTTATACCTGGAGTACCAGCGAAGGCATCATTTCCGGTTTGGGAGCAACGGTAAAATGGCATGCGCCTTCCGCCATAGGCACTCACGAAGTCACCTTGATTGTATCTGATGAAAGCAATCAGCAAGATACTGCTACCATTTCTCTCAGTGTAGTAGCAGAAATCAATGATGCTCCGGAAATCCTAGAAATCATCAGGGATTCTCCATACCTCAACCCATCGGAAACGATGAACCTAAAAGCCATTGCCGTCGATAGCAATGAAGATCCGCTGACTTACCAATGGACGGCCACTGGCGGCGCCTTTTCGGGAGATGGAAGCACTATCAACTGGACAGCCCCCGCTACCGAAGGGGTTTTCCAATTGACTGTAACCGTTAGCGATGATAGTGGCCTATCCACCAGCAAAACTACTGCAGTATTGGTGAGAACATTTACCGCTACCGCAGGCGAGCTGATCGCCTGGTATCCTTTTGACCTAAACGGTAATGATATCAGTGGACATGATTTGCACGGGCAGGTTAGCGGAGCCGTTTACGGTGACAATTTTTTTGGAGATCCGCTCAGTGCCCTGCTAACAGATGGCTTCAACGATCGGGTAACGGTGGAAAATGATGCCCTGCTCAATTTCCAGGAAGCAATTACCGTAAGTTGCTGGTTTAAAGCCACTGATTTACCAGAACACGAAATTTTTCTGGTGTCACATGGAAGCTGGCAAAATCGCTGGAAAATTTCCATCACTCCAGAGCACCGCATTCGCTGGACCATCAACACCGTGGACGCCATCGGCGATCTCGATTCCGACATACTCATCCGGCAAGACAGTTTTTACCACCTGACCGTAGCTTATGATGGCGCATGGATGACCCTTTACATCAATGGCGAATTACAAAGCTACCGCCCATTTACAGGAAATCTTCGCACCACCACCGTACCGTTACTAATCGCCCAAATGCTACCAGATAACACCGATTTCAACTACCAGGGAATCTTAGACGAAGTAAAAATCTTTGACTATGCGCTGACACCTACTGCTGCTTTGATGCTCTATCAGGAAAGTACAACTGCAATTGCCCCCCCTAATCAACAGGGGCCGGTACTGAGCCTAGTGCCCAATCCAACCTCAGATTGGCTGTCCATTCGGCTCTCCGATGCAGCCACTGAAAACGGAATATTGTCCGTATTTGACTTACAGGGCCACCTCATAGCCGAACGATCATTACAAGCAGGAACAACGACCAATTTCGAAACTACCCACTGGCAATCAGGGACCTACATCGCTGTTTTTAAGACAGGAAAGACGATATCGATCACCCGATTTGTCAAATTATAGCTAAACAGGAACAAAATTTATTTTAAATCACTTCTAAATGGATAAATAAATGAGCTCATATCTACGACCTCTCCAATATTTACTCTGCTTGTTGCTAACAACGGCAGGTTTACAAGCGCAAACGCTTGTTGCAAACTACTCCTTTACCGGTAATGCCAAAGATGAATCGGCGACAAACAATGCAGCCGAAATACATGGCGTATTATTGACACAAGACCGCTTTGGCTGGGCCAATAATGCCTTTAGTTTCGACGGGATACAAAGCAATTTACAAGCCCCTAATGTAGCTGCGCTCAATACTGATTACACCACCGTAGCCTTTTGGATCAATGTCGATGCCTTACCGATTTCCGGAGAAGCCTACCTTCTTTCCTTTGGCGGCTGGCAGGAACGTTGGAAAATCTCCCTGCCCGACCATGGCAAGCTGGTGTGGACCACCAACAATTCTTCCGGCATTTCCGATATGGATGCGGGTGATGGCAATGAATTAGTACCCGGCATGTGGACCCACCTTGCTTTTGTTCATGATGGTACCAAGGACCGCATTTATATGAATGGGGTACAAATTGCTGAAAAGGATGTCACCGGTACCCTAAACAACACTACCTCCCCCTTGGGTATTGGCTACAACCCGATTGATGGTGGCAACTTTTTTGAAGGGGCCATGGATGAAATCCGCATTTATGACGGGGCCCTTTCTGCCGGAGACATTCTAGCCCTTTACAACACTCAAAATACCGAGCCTTCCATCCCTGCGGATTTGGTAGCTTCTTATTCCTTTTCAAATAATGCGTTAGACGGTTCTTCCTTCGGAAATCATGGAAAAGCGACCGACCTGACACCAGCTACTGACCGCTTTGGATTTGGCAATAGCGCTTATGCCTTTAACGGGACTTCTTCCACCTTTGAAGCCAGCAATTCGGCACAGTTGAATAGTGACTATACCTCTGTCAGTTTTTGGGTAAAAGCCAACTCTTTACCCGCCAGTGGCGAAGCTTTTCTGCTCTCTTTTGGAGGTTGGCAGGAACGTTGGAAAATTTCTGTGCCCGATCACGGCAAACTCGTTTGGACCACCAACAATTCTTCCGGCATTTCCGATATGGACAGTGGTGACGGCAATACACTCGTACCCGGAGAGTGGGCCCATTGGGTGATGATTCACGATGGGACAAAAGACCTGATTTACCGGAATGGTGTGCAGGTTGCTGAGAAAAACGTGGAGGGTGCCTTAAACAGCACCAGCCATCCATTGGGCATTGGCTACAATGCCGTTGACGGTGGCGCTTTTTTTGACGGGGTATTTGATGAAGTTCAAATTTACAATTACGCCCTTTCTCCAACCGATGTAGCCGATTTATATGCCATACAATCGGCATTTCCGGGCACCCCGGGTACGTTAGTTGCCGAATACAATTTTGCCGGTGATGCCGATGATAGCTCACCATTCAAAAATCACGCTCTGGTGAATGGCGCTGCGCCAACGGCTGATCGCTTTGGTTATGCTTCCAATGCCCGTCAATTTTCCGGCAGTGAAAGCATTCAGGCTGCCAACTCCACAGCACTCAATTCCGACTATGCCACCATTAGCTTCTGGGTAAAGGTCGATGAATTACCGGTCAGTGGCGAAGCCTTCCTGCTCTCCAATGGTGGTTGGCAAGAACGTTGGAAAATCTCTGTACCCAGTCATGGCAAAATGGTTTTCACTACCAATAGTTCCTCCGGCATTTCCGATATGGATGCGGGTGATGGCAATGAACTGCCGGTTGGAGAATGGAAACACGTTGCGATGGTCCACGATGGCACTAAAGACAAAATTTTCATCGACGGCGTATTGGCCAATGATAAAGATGTGGCCGGCACCTTAAATGCCACCCAACACCCGCTGGGTATTGGCTATGACCCCATTGATAACACTGGCTTTTTTAATGGTAGTTTAGATGACATCCAATTGTACAACATTGCGTTGACCGACCAGGAAGTCTTGGACTTATATAACGCACAAAGTCAACCTCCGGTCATTACCGGCGATCTGGTCGCCGACTACCCATTTAGTGGCAATGCCAATGATGCAACAGCCTACAAAAACAACGCTGTAGTAAACGGCGCTCAGCTTGGTCAAGATCGCTTTGATCAAGCCAACAAGGCTTATGTTTTTGACGGTGTCAGTGCAGAGATCACCGCAACCAATTCTCCACAATTAAATTCCGACAATACAACGGTTAGCTATTGGATCAATGTTGCTGAGCTACCGGTCACCGGAGAAGCATTTATTCTCACCTTTGGTGGATGGCAAGAGCGTTGGAAAATTTCCTTGCCCGACCATGGCAAATTGGTGTGGACTACCAATAATTCCTCCGGCATTTCCGATATGGATGCAGGTGACGGCAACGAGCTGGTACCCGGGGAATGGCGGCACGTGGCAATGGTACACGATGGCACCAAAGACCGCATTTATATGAATGGCGTACAAGTGGCTGAAAAGGAGGTAGCCGGTACGCTGAATAGCACTACCAGTCCGTTGGGCATGGGGTACAATGCCATTGATGGCGGTTCCTATTTTAATGGTTCCTTAGATGAAGTCCAGGTGTATAGTGTAGCTTTGACTGCCCAGGAAATCATGGATCTTTATACGGCACAATCGCAGCCTCCGGTAGTCACCGACAACGAAGCTCCGGATACACCACTCAATTTATCCGCAACAGTTAATTTTAACAATATCAACTTAACCTGGCTACCTTCCACCGACAATGTAGGTGTCATCGGCTACAATGTATTTCAAGACGGCAATAAAGTATTAACCACCGAAAATACCAATGCCGCCTTTACAGGATTAACGCCATTGACCACCTTTAACTTCAGTGTTACGGCAGTAGATGAAGCTGGCAACGAATCTGTACCTGCGTCTCTGATGGTTACTTCCGGACCGGATGAAACCCCGGATACGGAGGCTCCCACCACTCCCGGCAACCTGATGGGATCAACCAGCTCCAATTCTGTGCTACTTTCCTGGGAAGCCTCAACCGACAACGTACAAGTAGCCGGTTATGTGGTGAAAGTAGATGGTATTCATTATGATAGCATTCCGGGAACGGCCACTTCAATTTTTATCGGCGGACTGGATGCAGAAACTTTCTACACCTTTGAAGTTTATGCTTTCGATCTATCTGGCAATGATTCCGAGATTGCAGAGATCACCATTTCCACGGATGCAGAAATCAATACCGGGGAACCCGGGTTGGTTGCCTGGTACCCTTTTGATGGTGATGCCAATGATGCGACGCCTTACCTCAATCATGGTGAGATAGGAGGTAATCCTACTTTTGAAGAGGTCACACACCCCAATGGCACCGGCAATCAAGCCATCGTTTTTGACGGTGATCAAGACTCTGTCCTGGCAGCCAATGCCGTGCAGCTTATTTCCGACTTTACCACCATCAGTTTCTGGATTCGGGTCGATGAGGTGACCACGGATGCAGAGGCTTACATCCTTGACTTTGGCCATTGGAATCAGCGTTGCAAGATTTCACTGCCCCAGCACTTAAAAATCGTCTGGACGACCAATAGTACAAATGACATCTCCGACAACTTCATCCACGACATGGATAGTGGTGATGGCAATGACCTAGTAGTTGGTTTCTGGTGGCACGTCACCATGGTGCACGATGGTGTCAATGACATCATTTATCTGGATGGCGTAGAAGTCAACAACCTGCCTGCTCCCGGTACATTGAATAGTACCAGTTTCCCATTAGGCATGGGGAACAACCCCATTGAAGGGGGGCAATATTTTACGGGAGCATTGGATGAGGTTAAAATTTACAACCGCGCCTTAACCCCCGAAGAAGTGGCCACCCTATTTGAGCAGGGAGGACTAGTTGGCATCAATGATCCACTAAAAGGAGAATTGGGCAGTGTGGTGCAAAACCTGTACCCCAACCCAACGAGTGAGCAATTGGTTATTGATCATAGCTTTAACAACTCCCAACCATTGATGCTGCGCGTATTCGATGTGGCTGGTCGTCAGGTAGACCGGATTGACTATGGCAAAAATGAATTACCTGCGGAGCGCTTTTCCATTGACGTGGAGCAGTACCCAAGCGGTACTTATTTTCTCAACTTTGTGTTGGGAGGTAAGAACCTGGGTTCTGTGAAATTTACAAAACAATAATAGTTCAGAAAAGATGGGTTATCCCGAAATTTCGGAATAACCCATCTTAAAAAAAATGGCACTGAAGTCATTATGGTAAATAGATTTATTGAAAACCCAATTCTCACAGCCCTTGACATTTCTCCCAGTCAGCCCGATTTTGTGGTGGAATGCGTAATGAATCCAAGTGCCTTTTGCTTTGCCGATAAAACTTGGCTATTGCTGCGGGTAGCCGAACGGCCCATCCAAAAAGAAGGCAGGGTTTCCGTCCCAGTGATGGATGAAAAGGGACATTTTAACATCCTCGAATTTGAAAAAGAAGACTCAACAGTTGATCTTTCAGATTCGCGCTTGGTACGGTATAAACAGACCACCTATCTGTCCACTATTTCACATCTGCAACTGGTGTGTAGTGAGGATGGGGTTCATTTTCATGAGCCCGCCAACCATCAACCCACCAGAATTTTTGGATCGGGAAGCCTCGAAACTTTCGGCATTGAAGATTGTCGGGTCATCTTTATGGATGGGATGTATAATTTGACCTATACCCAGGTCTCTCATCACGGCGTGGGCGTGGGCTTGATGCGCACCAAGGATTGGCAACATTTTTCCCGAGAAGGCATGATTTTGCCACCTCACAACAAGGATTGTGCCTTATTTGACGAAAAAATTGGTGGTAAATACTATTGCCTACATCGCCCTTCCGGCGTTGGTGTGGGTGGCAATTTCATCTGGATAGCTACCTCTGACAACCTGACACATTGGGGCAACCATCAATGCATTTTACATACCAGGAAAGGCATGTGGGATAGCGAAAGAGTTGGGGCAGGAGCCGCACCGATAAAAACGAAAGAGGGCTGGCTAGCCATTTATCATGGCGCCGACCAAAATGAACGGTATTGTCTGGGGGCCGTATTGTTGGATTTAAAAGACCCTTCGAAAGTATTGGCTCGTTCCTTCACCCCACTGCTGGAACCCACCGCCGATTATGAAAAAAACGGTTTTTTTAACAATGTTGTTTTCACCAATGGCCATGTCGTTAATGGTGACGACATCACGATGTACTACGGCGCTTCCGACCAGGTCATTTGTGGAGCCAAACTTTCCATTCAACAAATTTTAATGGACTTAAAGGTGTCTTATTGATGATGAAATACGGATGGATCATACTTCTTTTATGCTGTTCCCTGTCCTGCAACCGCCAGGAAAAAGATGGGCAGGGTCTGCTGTTTTGGTCATCCAACAACCGCACCGAAATCGACTTTGTGGCCAGCTTTACGGAAAAGTGGAATGCGCAATTCCCCGATCGTCCCGTTCGGTTCCAGCCGGTACCGGAAGGGCAATCCAGCGAAGAGGTGATTCTCGCCGCAGTAGTCGGAAAAACCACACCCGACATCTACGCCAATATGTGGCAGGGCAGTGTAGAAATGTATGCCAAAGCCGGCGTGCTCATTCCACTCGATACCCTGGAAGGATTTACTGAGTTTATTCTGGAGCGATGTGGACAGGAAACCGTGGATGAAATCACTTCTGCGGATGGTCATATTTATCAGGTGCCGTGGAAGATCAACCCCATTATGACCATTTACAATAAGGCGCTCCTCTCCAAACTCGACAGCAATCAGCCACCAGCTACCTACTCCGAATACATGAACGCAGGGGCAAAAGTGAAAGCAGATCAGGATGGAGATGGCTATATTGACCAGTGGATCGGCTATACCGAAGTAAAAGTGATCTGGTATCAACGGTTTTTTAATTTTTATCCGTTGTACTTGGCGGCCTCTAACGGTGGCTCACTGGTGAAAGACAACCAAGCGGCCTTCAACAATAAATATGCCGTGGAAGTCTTTCGCTTTTTACAAGATTTATACAAAAAACAATACTTCTCCCGGGAACGGTTGTCTGCTGGTCAGGACCGCTTTATTTCCGAAAACATCATGACCAAGTGGACCGGCCCCTGGGAAATCAACCACGTCGAAAAGTTTAAAAAAAGGCCGGATTTTGATTTTGACTTTTACCCCATGCAGGTACCCGACGACCATTCTGGCCCCATTTACACCTACGCCGACCCTAAAAATATTGTCATTTTTAATACCTGCCGGGATCCGGAAGGGGCCTGGGAGTTTATCAAGACGCTGATTGACCGGGAAGGAGACAAAGCTTTTCTGGAAATCTCCGGCCAGTTGCCACGCCGCCGAAACCTTGAAGAAGACCCTTTATTTGCCGATTTCTTTGCAAAAAACCCCAAGGTCCTGACCTTTGCCAAGCAGGCCAATTATGTCAAAGGGATCGATAATTGTGAGGTGATCGTAGAAGTGTTCGACATCATTTCTCAGGAATATGAAGCCTGCGTAATTTACAACAGAAAATCGCCCGAACAGGCTATTGAAGATGCCGCCAGGGCGGTCAATGTATTATTAGGAAATAGCGCCTTATGAAAAAGAAAAAATGGCTCCCCTACCTTTTCGTAGCTCCGTACGTGCTGCACTTCCTGGTGTTTGTGGCTTTTCCCGTCTTTTTCTCTTTGTTTTTGACTTTTCACAAATGGAACATCATCTCGCCGGTAGAGTATGTGGGTATGGCCAATTATAGCCGCATGTTTCAAGACCGGATGTTTTGGAAAGCCATTCTCAATACGCTAAAGTTTCTGATGATCCACATTCCCCTCCAGATCATCTTTGCCTTGGCTTTAGCCGAATTTCTAAACCAGAAAATCAAACTAAAAGGATTTTTCCGAGCTGCATTTTTCCTGCCGGTGATTGTTTCCGGTGTAGTGGTAACAATTTTGTGGCAACAGCTTTTGGGATTTGATACCGGCTTGATCAATCGCTTGTTGGTGATGATTGGCTTTGGCAAAGTGGGATGGCTAATCGATCCGGATGTAGCCATGGGCTCTATTGCGGTAATGGCTACCTGGAAAAACATTGGTCTCTACGTCATTTTATTTCTGGTGGGCCTGCAAACCATCCCCCAGGCCTACTACGAAGCAGCGGAGATAGAAGGCGCTTCTCACTGGCAACAGTTTCGGCGAATCACCCTACCCCTGATCAATCCTACTATTTTTATGGTGGTGATTCTGTCTACTATTGGAGGCTTTTCACTCTTTATCGAGCCCTATATTATGACCGGCGGTGGGCCCTTAAATAGTACCTTGTCTTCGGTATTGTATATCTATAAACAGGCCTTCCAATATTACCACATGGGGTATTCCGCCACACTGGGCTTCTTCTTTGCCTTTCTGATTTTGGCGGTGATTATGATCCAGAAAAAGTACATTGAAACCAAAGACTGACATGAAAAAAGCCCTAATCTATATCTTTCTGAGCCTGGCTGCGGTGACTTTTTTGTACCCTTTTTATTGGATGATCGTGGCCTCCTTATCTCCCGAATCCGAGATTGGCGGACTATTGTTTTTGCCTACCGAATTCACCTTTGACAGTTACCTGCAAATGTTTTCCAAAATCCCCATCGGCAGGGCTTTACTCAATAGTATTTTGGTCGCTACCCTAACCACGGCAGGAGTCATTTTTTTTAGTGCCATGGTCGGTTACGCTTTGGCGCAAATGGAATTCAAGGGTAGAAATCTCATTTTTTACATCATCATTTTCACAATGACCCTGCCATTCCAAATTACACTTATTCCCAACTATATCACCATGGTCACGCTCAATTTGGTAGACACCTATGCCGCACTGGTTTTGCCATTTTTGCTCAATGCCTTCGCCATCCTCTTGTTCCGGCAGGCATTCATGAGCATCCCTAAAGCCCTGATCGATGCCGCCCGGGTAGATGGGTGCTCGGAATTTAGAATATTGTTCCAGGTGTTATTTCCCAATATCATCCCTACCATCGTTATTGTGGGTATCTTGACGTTTATGAATTCCTGGAATGAAGTATTGTGGGCCTTGATTGTAATCCGGGATGAGCACCTGATGACCATGCCACAAATGGTAACCTTGTTTTCCGTAGGAGGTCGTGCAGATAGTCAGCTAGGGGTAAAACTAGCCTCTGCAGTGCTTTTGGCATTGCCCATTATGATTGCTTATGCCTTTTTTCAAAAATATTTTATTCAAAGCATGGCCAGTTCGGGCCTAAAAGAATAATACAATTAGATCGTATGCAAGTACAAAGATCCGATATTCGCCTACGCGCCGATGTTAAAAAAGTAGTGGTCACCTATCTAAATCTAGGTATCGCGGAGACTTCAGCCCGAGTAGAAAGACTGATCAGACGCATCCTTACGCTAGATGAATTAGAGGTAGAACGGCTCTTTCAGGAGGTCGAAAAAGAATTCGTGCATCGGCACCTGAGATTCGAATATTATGTAATGGCGCATTATGAGCGCATTCAAAATGCCATTCCTCCAGGCGTAAGCCTAACGCCTACACGCAAAAAGCTATTGGGCTCCTTTTTCACCAAAGAATATTCCATCCGGTCGGCGGCGTTGTTTAATCCATCGATGGTGCCACATCCCGATCAAAGTGCTTTGTCGGCTGGAGAAAAAAGGTTCATCATGAGTTTGCGGGCCGTGGGAGAAGGGCATATTTCATCAATAGAATTTCGCAGTGGGGTGGTCAGTACTGATGGTGCTATTCGACTAAATGAAGACCCCGGTATTGCTTCTATCGCTATCCCTGATGTCGATAAGGTTTTTGACAAGCAAAGACTAAAAAGCAGGACTCAATTGCTCCCCGATTTCAATCAATCGATTTTCGATGAACTGGGGCCGGCCTTCACCAAAAGAGACTATTTGCAACTCACGGCAAGTACGCTTTCCAAATATGATCAAAATAGCCAGCAAATATTGGACAATATCCTGGACACCAATTATGATGTGATCACACATCCTGATGCCGACCTTTCGGAACAGGTGGTTTTCCCACAAGCCAGGCAAGAATCAAAGGGGATGGAGGATGTGCGGCTGGTAGAATTTGTAGAAAATGGGGAATCTACTTATATCGGTACGTATACGGCCTACAACGGACTGGCTATTTCGCCCCAACTGATCATCACCAAGGATTTTAAACGGTTTAAAATCAGGACCATGTACGGTGCCGCTGTTAATGATAAAGGATTTGCACTGTTTCCTGAAAAGATCAATGGCCGGTTTGTCATGCTCGGCCGACAAGGTGGTGAAAACATCACCATTATGTATTCCGACAATTTATTTATCTGGGAAGAATACACCACCCTGATGACCCCGGAAGAAACCTGGGGATTGATCCAACTGGGCAACTGTGGCTCACCCATCAAAACAGAAGAAGGATGGCTGGTGATCACCCATGCGGTAGGCGCTATGCGGAAGTACGTGATCAGCGCCATTTTACTGGACCTCGAAAACCCGGAAAAGATCATTAAAAAACTCCACGAACCACTCTTGTCACCAAACGAAGAGGAACGGGAGGGCTATGTGCCCAACGTTGTCTACTCTTGTGGTGCGATGCGGCACGGCAATTTGTTGTTTATTCCCTACGCCATGTCTGACTCTGCATCTACCTTTGCAACCGTGGATGTCAGAGAATTATTGGCAAAGATGGCGTAGTAGATCGACCGGCAAGATACGGGCATCTTTCTAAAAATAGATTATGATAATAAGGTTTAAAATAGGGTTATTGGCAATGGTATTGCTGTCCTGCGCAGAGATCAAGGAGGCTCCCGCAACAGATCGCTCAATGGGGGGAGAACCGCTGATCAACTTACAACATTTCAATCATCTATATAAAGAAATCAGCATTGCCGGAGACACGATGGCTATCATGCACATTTACAGCGAATATCCCGATTATGACTATGCCATTGAGCCCTCGGAGGGATTTACTTGTGTTGATGATGTAGCGCGCGCGGTGGTGTTCCTTTCGGAGTATTATAAAACGGGAAAGGCGCCCGAAGGTACCCTGCATCAAATTGCCATGCTGGTCAAATTTGTACTGCATTTGCAGCATAAAAATGGCTACTTCAATAATTTTATCTGGCACGACCTGAGCGTCAACACGGAATATAAAACCTCGGTGGCCACATTAAATTGGTGGTCATTACGCGCATTTTGGGCCCTGGAAACCGCCTTTCCACTGTTGCAAAATGACACGCATTTATCTGCTAGAATCTCACTGGCTATTGAAAAATTGATGGCCAATATTAAGCGGGATTTGACACCGCTTCCCATGGTTCAGGATACCGTCAACACCCTGCCCACCCCCACTTGGTTGCCCAGTCAATCGGCTGCAGATCAGGCAGCAGTACTGGTCTTGGCGTTGTTGCCGTACTACCAACGAACGGGAGACCCTACTGCCCAAAATTTGGTAGATGTGATGGCCAAAGGCATCATGCAAATGCAAAAGGGCGGTGAAGGGCAATATCCATACGGAGCCTTTTTGAGCTGGGGGAACCTCTGGCACGCTTGGGGCAATAGTCAAGCTTATGCCTTGTTAAAGGCCGGTCAAGTATTCAACAATGAAACCTACATCAAAAGTGCTTTATTGGAAGTAGATCATTTTTATCCTTACCTTTTGGAAAATGGATTGGCTGAAGCCTTTTGGGTTGAGCAGGAAGCAGCGCATTTGACGGAAGTCAAGAGAAATGCATTCCCTCAAATAGCCTACGGCATCCGCCCGATGGTGTGGGCTGCTACCGAAGCTTATCAGGTCACCAAACAAGAAAAATATTTAGCTTTAGCCGACACCCTAACTTCCTGGTTTTTGGGAAATAATGTAGCGCGAAGAGTGATGTATGATGCTGCAACCGGCCGGGCCTATGATGGCATTATTTCCGAGAACAACATCAATCAAAACTCCGGAGCCGAATCAACTATTGAATGTTTACTCACGCTGTTAAAAATCCATTAAGTATGGCCGAAGTCAAATTAATCAATATTGGAAAGACTTATCAAGAAGGGACACAGGCGGTTAAAAACATCAGCTTCACGGTACAGGATAAAGAATTTGTCGTATTGGTAGGACCATCGGGCTGTGGAAAAACGACCACATTAAGGATGATTGCCGGGTTGGAAGAAATTACACAAGGAGAGCTCTACATTGACCATCAAAAGGTAAACGATCTCGGCCCCAGTCAGCGGGAAATTGCCATGGTTTTTCAAAACTATGCCTTGTATCCACACATGACCGCTTACGAGAATATGGCTTTTGGATTAAAAATAAAAAAGGTCCCCAAAGCCGAAATCCACGAGCGGGTGATGCAGGCAGCGGAGATTTTAAATATCGTAGACCTGTTGCAAAAAAAGCCCGGGAAAATGTCCGGTGGCCAACGCCAAAGGATTGCCATTGGGCGGGCGATTGTAAGGCGACCGAAAGTCTTCCTGTTTGATGAACCGCTGAGCAACCTGGATGCCAAATTGCGTGGGCAAATGCGCATCGAACTGGCCCGCTTGCACCGCAAATTGGATGCTACGATGGTCTACGTCACCCATGACCAGGTCGAAGCCATGACCCTCGGCGATCGAATCGTGCTGTTGAATCAGGGGAAAATTATGCAAATGGCTCCGCCCATGGAGTTGTTTCTCAACCCCGCCAATAAATTTGTAGCCGAATTTATCGGTACCCCACAGATGAATTTCTTTAGTGGCGAGCTTCTGGTAATGGACCAAAAATTGGCCTTTCAAAATGATCAACTTCTATTTGATCTTTCCTCATTACAGTTGTCGCAAAAATCGGGTGCCGTTGATTTAGGCATCCGTTCGGAAGATATTTACACTCAGGCGGAGCACCTGAAAAACTATGCCAAGGTCAATGCCAAGGTGATTGCCATTGAGCTGCTGGGGCATGAAAAATTGATCTACACGGAAGTCGCTGATTACCCCATGGTCGCCAAAGTCCGGTCAGAATATGACGTTGAGGTCCACAGCCAGGTAGATTTTTTCCTCAACCTGGATAGAGCTTATCTTTTTGAAAAAAGCACGGGGCAGCGCATTTATGCCACATAGGCGATCTTTTCAAGAGAAAATGAAGTTGAATAGGCCGCAGTTGATTACTGCCGCACTAGCTACCTTGCTCTCCACCGGCGGCAGCTTTCTAACTCGTAATGTTGTACCATTTCCATACCATAACGATTGGTTTATGGTGTTAAAATACTCGTGCACGGGACAAAGTGAAGCTTTTCTATACCTTATATTGCTCATTTATGGGTTCAACGTTACAGATTGTCACATCTTTCTTTATTTTTAGGAAAAAAGAACATGAAGTCAATTTATCTACTCCCATTTGTAATGGCCTTGATGGCCTTTTCTTTTTCGGCTTGCCAAGACAGCGAAGGCGATAAAATTCGCGAAAACGCAAGAAAGTCTTTACCCCAGCCACCGCCGCCGCCTTCTCCGGCAGCTACCCCGGGCACAGCTACGCCTAGCCCTAATGCTGCAGTCAATGCCAATGTTCCTCACTATAAATGCCCCAACAATTGTGCAGGAGGTGTGGGAGCAGCAGCAGGAACTTGTTCGGTATGCGGAACAACGTTAGCACACAATCAGGCGTATCACAATCAGACGCCAAACCCGGCCACGCCAAATCCGGCTAATCCGGCAGCTACGCCTCAACCTCCAACCCCGTCTCCCGCTCAAAATGCAGCCGGGGTGTATCATTACACCTGTAGCAATGGGTGTGCCGGAGGTGGTGCCAGTGCCGGTACTTGTGCAAGTTGCGGTGGCGCACTCGCTCATAATCCTGCTTATCATAATTAGGCGTAATTCTCGATTAAGCATTTTTTGATCGTTATATACCGACATTAATTGTTTGTGGAATGTAGTTTTCCCTTGTCAATTAATGTCGGGTATAAATCTGCAAAACAAGCTACCACCACCTTCCCCGCGCTCCTAACCCGAAAAGTTAATCATTAATTAAAGGCCATTTTACTTGTTTGGAAGTCAATCGTTGACCTCCCAACCCCTTTTTTGATTTGGGGGTGCAGGAAAGACTTTGCATGTGTGAATTATGTAATTCTTAGCAGATATTATGTAATGCTATACACTATAAAAAAATTGACTTTTACATTGGCGCTTAATACAATCCAAATATATGAATGACTTAGAACTTGAGAAATCAAAAGTACATATCACTGTAGAGATCATTGAATACATCCCTAATTCTGTTGTTATTAAAACAATCCTCAAGAAATCGACGGGCAATATCAGTGTGATGTCATTTGACGGTGGCGAAGGATTAACTGAAAAAACGTCTCCCTTTGATTCTTTTGCCCAGATCATTGAAGGCAAAGCAAAAATTGTAATCAGTGGTAAATCCAATATGTTGCAAACCGGTGAGTCTATCGTATTACCGGCGCATAAGCCCAACCTTATAAAACCAAACGGACGGTTTAAGATGGTCCTTACCGTCATAAAAAGTGGTTATGAATAGTTGCCCTTAAATATCAATACAACATGACAAATACAGAATTCAATCTTGAACTAGGCCATGCAAAATCCATTCTCTTTTCATCTGCACTTAAACTAACCAAAAACTATCAGGACGCTCAGGATCTTTTTCAAGACGGGGTGATGCGCGGCTTTCACCATCGCTCCCGCTTCGAAATGGGCACCAATTTTCGGGCCTGGATGTTTACGATTATGCGCAATACGTTTATCAATAATTTCCGGGCAAAAAAAGTAAGGCGTCTGGTCAATGAGCCTTTCGAAAGTTTTCTCCTTTACACCGAAAATAAGATGAGCCTGGCTAATCAAAGTGAGACGAATATGCGTGTCCAGGAAATTTATGAGATTTTGGATGCATTAGATGACAAATACTCGGTACCTTTTATGATGCATCATCAAGGGTATGCCTACAAAGAAATCGGTGAGTATTTAGGCCTGCCCATCGGCACGGTAAAGAGTCGCTTGTATACGGCCCGTCAGACCTTACAAAAAATGATCCAGGCTAAGGATCGAGTAAATATGTGATTTATGTAACACTTCTCTTTAATTGTATAACAACAGCAGCTCATCAGCCCCTTAACTTTACAACGATTAAAATTCAATAAACTTTATTTATTATGTAAGGGGGACTATAATTTGTACAGGTTGGAACAAGCTTTCTTGTTCCAACTTTGCCTTACAACCTTAGTTCTTCACATACATTATAATTCCGGAAACTGAGCTGCTTGCTTGTCGAAAGATAGGTCGTTGTAGACAGTGGACTACACCCGGGTTAAAGTATTCAAAAAAACATAAATAATGAGCAAGGACAAAGGAAATAAAAACAAGAAAAAAGCAAAAGCCGAGAAAAACACTGGTAAGAAAAAAGTGGTTTCTGCTTATAAGTCTGAAGGCACAAAAAGTGACCCTTCTCTCGATGCTTTAAAGCCTAAATCTGATGGGGATCACAAGAAAAAGAAGTGATCAAGAGCAAAGAAAATTATTATTCCGCGAATGTTTACTGCAAGCTGGAAGCACCGCTTCAGCTTGCAGCGCGTTCTGAAAGCGCCAGACCTTTTCCACATTCAAATAAGAGTAGAACGGTTCAGAGCCTCCTTTCTTAAAATTGAATATGGTGGTTATTGATCTGCCATTGAGTACTTAATATCGCCTCCAGCGCTCAGCCTATCCTTTGCAGCTTTATTGGACTGGAAAATCCTCATTTAAGAAATCACCCGACTACCCTATCCTTCTTTCAACCCGAAGAAGAATGAAAATTATCAGGAGAAATCAATCATGTCTGTTCCCCACAGGAGCGACCTTCTTTGACAACACTTTATCTATTTTACTTATCATGCAACAGATGAACCTCGGTCAGTTAATCGAGACTACTTATCGTGTTAATCTCTAACATAAAAACAAATGAAAAATGAATATGATACTTCTCAAAAAAACAATAGAGATCCTTCACTTCCTTTGGCATCCCAGAAATCTTATTTATTACATCGTATCCCCCCAGGGAATGCGGTATTGCCACCTATTCACAGGATTTAATCCGGGCACTCAATAATAAATTTTGTAACTCCTTCTCCCCTAAAGTTTGCGCGTTGGAGTCAGGCAAGGTCAGCCGTAACTATCCCCAGGAAGTCGAATATGTATTAAATGCTCAGGATCCTGCCGCCTATCTAAAATTAGCCCTGACCATCAATGCCCATCCGAACATCGCTATGGTGGTGGTACAGCATGAATTTGGCTTTTTCCAGGATACAGAAGAGCCCCTTTTTCTATCTTTTTTGGAATTGCTTGCATCACCGGTCATCACGGTCTTTCATACCGTGCTGCCTCATCCTGAAGAAAGTTTGCAAGCACAAGTCAGGGATATAGCGAAAACATGTAGTTCCGTGGTGGTGATGACCAAGCACTCGGCACAGGTACTACAAAAAGACTACGACGTACCGGCTCCTAAAATTGCGATTATCGCCCATGGTACGCATTTAGTATCTCATCTGGACAAAGCCCTTTTGAAAGACAAGTACAAATTAAGCCGGCACAAGGTGCTTTCTACCTTTGGCCTGCTCAGTTCCGGAAAGGGCATACAAACGACCCTGAACGCCTTACCGGCCATAATCAAAATTAACCCGAACGTGATCTTTCTGGTGATCGGTAAAACGCATCCCGGAGTGATCCTGGCAGAAGGCGAGAAATACCGTCGCAATCTGGAAGCCAAAGTTGCGGCCTTACAACTCCAGAATCATGTCCGGTTCATCAATCGTTATCTGCCCTTACAGGATCTTTTGGAATACCTCCAGCTTACCGATTTTTATCTATTTACCTCCAAAGATCCCAACCAGGCCGTAAGTGGCACCTTTTCCTATGCCTTGAGTTGCGCCTGCCCTATTATCTCCACCCCAATCCCACATTCGCGGGAGGTGCTCAGCGAAGATACCGGGATCATTATTGATTTTCAAAATTCACAACAATTGACGGATGGCGTCAATCTGTTATTGAGTGATGAAGCCTTAAGAAGCGATTTTAGCTCCAGCACCTTGCAGCGGATCGTCCCGAGTGCCTGGGAAAATTCGGCCATTGCCCATGCTTTGCTATTCCAGCAGGTAGCAGAAGCAACCAACAGTCTAAACCCTATAGCCAAAAATTTTTCTTTGCAATATCGTATGCCACCACTCAAGCTGGATCATCTGAAAAAGATGACCACCGATTTTGGGATAATCCAGTTTTCCAAGATTAATCAACCCGACATTGAATCCGGTTATACCCTGGATGATAATGCCCGGGCCTTAATTGCGGTGTGTATGCACTATGAAGCCACGGCGGATCCAGCCGATCTGGATGTTGTAGCGACCTATCTGTATTTCATACAATTCTGTCAGTTTGACAAAGGTGATTTTTTGAATTATGTGAATCAGGAGACTGAATTCACCGAGCAAAATAAAATGACCAACCTGGAGGATGCCAACGGCAGGGCTATTGGGGACTTGGGGTATTTTACCTCCAGAAACGCTCTATTTCCGGCAGCATTGGCCTCCATTGCAGAAGGGCTTCTGCGGCAAGCAAAATATAGCATTGAAAAAATGCATAGCCCGCGGGCCATGGCCTTTGCCCTAAAAGGATTGTATTACAGCAATCAGCAAAGGCCAACATTCGAAAACTCCAGGCTCATCAAAATCCTCGCCAATCGTCTGGTGCAGCTATACGACCACGAATCGGAAAAAGATTGGATTTATTACCACCGCCAATGCTGCGAGAAATTATATGACTCAAATCAGTTTGACATATGATTACAAAGTCGGGTAAAAGCATAGGGATTTTTATATTTTTACACTAGCAGTACTTGGAGCCTATGATGAAATTTCATCAATTGGAGGTCTCGCCATTGGCATAGCTACCGCAAGGGAGCGTAGAGATACCATTATATTAGCACCAGTAACTGGATTGAATCCTCCCTGATGTAAACCAAAATATTGAATATGTCAAACCATACTAGAAAGCGTCCGGAGGTTAAAGCGAAAATTTCATGAAAGACATTCAATCGCTAAAGAAACAGGTAAAAAATGCTGTTCTCCTTTCCCTGGTTTTATTCAGCGCCTGTCAATCTAAGCAGGACACCATCAAGCCGGTGATACAATCCATCACCGAATCAGTCTATGCTTCGGGGGTTATCGTAAGTGAAAATCAATACCAGGTTTTTGCTACCGTGAGCGGTATTGTCGAGGAGGTTTTTGTAGACGAGGGGGCAGCGGTAGAAATTGGTTCTCCGATATTGTTGATAGCCAATGATGCCCAGCAGCTAGTGACCGATAATGCCAAACTGTCTGCTGAATTTAATGCCTTGGCCATCAATCGCGGCAAATTAGAAGAAGCCAAGTCGCTGGTCGATTTGACGAAAAGTCAAATGGAAAATGCTACTGCGATGCTTGCAAGACAAAAAAAGCTATGGTCACAAAACATTGGATCTAAGGTAGAATTGGAACAAAGAGAACTGGCCTTCGAAAACTCAAAAAACAACCATGCGTCAGCGAAGGAAAAACTGGATGAGCTGGAGCGGCAATTAGCTTATCTCTCCAAACAAGCCCAAAACAATCTGTTAATCAGCAGAAAAAATAGTGGCGACTACCTGGTGAAAAGTAAAATAAGAGGAAAGGTTTATCAAATGAACCTCACCGAGGGAGAAATGGTCACCCCTCAAATTCCGATTGCGATTATCGGGAATGACGAAAAATATCTCCTCGAAATGCAGATCGATGAATATGATATTGTGGACATCCAGCTCGGCATGCCGGTATTGGTAGTACTGAACAGCTACCGAGATACCGTGTTTAATGCCACGGTGTCTAAGATCAATCCCATCATGAATGTACAAAGTAAGACCTTTACTATAGAGGCCGAATTTGTCCACGCCCCGAGCGTACTCTATCCGAATATTTCCTTTGAAGCCAATGTGGTGATTCGCACAAAAAAAGACGCGCTGCTCATCCCGAGAAATTATCTGCTCAACGATTCCATCGTCGTGAACAAATCCGGAAAACAACTGATCGTAAAGACGGGTTTGAAGGATTATCAGATGGTGGAAATTCTCTCAGGAATAGATGCGAATGAAGCAATAATTCTTCCCGAGCAATGAAAATCAACCTGATCACACGGATTTCAATGGCGATGCTCAAGGCCAGACTAAAGCAAACGATGGTAGCTGCCTTTGGGGTCACCTTCAGCATTACCATGTTCATTGCTTTACTCAGCTTTATGGCGGGGTTAAATGATCTACTCGACAATATGATTTTAAACCGGACCCCCCATGTACGGCTTTACAATGAAATTTTACCTTCTCCGATTCAACCCATTGCCCAGTCGACGGCCTACTTGGGTGCTTACCATTTTGTAAGGCATATTAAACCCAAAAATGAGTTGCTGGAGATCCGGAATAGTTCAGCCATCATTAAGGCCCTGAAAAATGATCCGCAGGTCCGGGGGGTTGCCCCCAAAACGGCTGTTCCCATTTTTTACAATGTGGGGGCAATTAATTTAACGGGGGTGATCAATGGCATTGATGTTGAAGCAGAAAACAGGCTCTTTACTTTCCAGGATTACGTAATTCAAGGCAAGGCCATCGATCTAAAAAACACCCCCAATAGCATCATTTTGGGCATAGCAGCCGCCAGAAAAATGCTCGTTCAGATTGGTGACAACATTCAAATAACCACAAGTAATGGCACCCGTTTTCCCTTGAAGGTTGTTGGCTTTTTTCAGTCGGGAATAGAAGAGATTGACAAAGTACAGAGCTATGCGACGCTCGCCACCACGCAAAAAATACTAGGGAAACCGGCAAGCTACGTCACGGATATTCAAATCAAATTATATGACATGACCCTGGCCCCTGCCCTTGCCAAAAGGTACAACACGCTATTTGAAACAGAAGCCATCGACATTCAGACGGCCAATGCCCAGTTTGAAACCGGGAGTTCAGTTCGGACACTCATTTCTTATGCAGTGGGAATTACGTTATTGATCGTTGCCGGATTTGGAATTTTCAACATTCTGAACATGATGATCTATGAAAAAATGGATTCGATTGCCATTCTCAAAGCAACTGGTTTTTCCGGGAAGGATGTCAACGCCATCTTCCTCACTATTGCCTTGACCATTGGTTTGGTTGGGGGCGCGCTTGGGCTAATCTTTGGCTTGGGGCTCTCTGCATTGATTGGTGAAATCCCTTTTAATACGGCGTCCTTGCCCACTGTAAAAACCTATCCAATCAATTACAACCCACAGTTCTATTTGATTGGTGCTGTTTTTTCAGTCATCACCACTTATTTAGCGGGATACTTTCCTTCTAAAAAGGCAAGCAGAATTGATCCTGTGGACATCATTCGAGGAAAATAAACATGGAAAAGAAAAAGGTCATAGAAGCCATTGGCATTAGTAAATCATTTCATGATCCCATCACCGTGAAGGTGCTCACCGATATAAGTTTTTCGATCAATGCAGGCGAATTTGTTGCTGTTGTGGGAAAATCAGGTTGTGGCAAATCCACCTTGCTCTATATTTTATCCACCATGGACACAAGCTATGAAGGGGAACTGTTGCTGGATGGCATCACCATGAAAAACAAAAAGGATGCAGAATTGGCCAGGGTGCGAAATGAAAAAATTGGTTTCGTATTCCAATTTCATTATTTACTCAATGAGTTCAATAATCTTCAAAACGTCATGCTACCTGGACTCAAATTAGAAAAACTCTCCGCCAAAGAATTGGAACACAAAGCTTATGAAAAACTAAAGACGCTGGGGATAGAAAAGGAAGCCCTTAAATACCCCAACCAGCTCAGTGGGGGGCAAAAACAGCGTGTGGCTATTGCCCGAGCACTGATTAATGACCCTCTGATTATCATGGGCGATGAACCCACTGGCAACCTGGACAAAAAGAACAGCGATCTGGTGTTTCATATTTTCAAGGAGCTAGCAGAAGAATACCACCAGTCCTTATTGATTGTCACCCACGATCTGGATTTTGCAGCAAACACCCAAAGAACAATCACTATGGAAGATGGAAAAATAATCAGTACGGGCTTGCAATGAATGCTGCTCCAATTTCGCATTTCTAGCCCTCATGTAGACTTATAAATCTTCCAAATTCTTTTTTCGCTTCTGCTTTAATTTCTTGAAATAGGAGGGGCTCAGACCGGTCACTTTTTTGAATTGGTTGGATAAATGTGCCACACTGCTGTAATGCAGCATATAAGAGATTTCCGTAAGGTTGTACTCATTGTATAGCAATAATTCCTTTACCCGTTCAATTTTGTGCTTAATGATGAATTGCTGAATGGTGATGCCCTTTACCTCCGAAAACATATTGGACAGGTAAGTATAATCATAGCCTAATCGCTCACTGATATAGTCCGAATAATTGACTTTGGGTAAATCCTCATCATAATGAATCATCTCAATGATCACACTTTTTATTTTTTCGATCAAAATGATTTTGGGGTCATCCAATAATTCCAGCCCTGACTGTAATAGTGCAATTCTCAACTGCTCCCGCTGCTCAAGGGTAAGCTTTCCCGGCAGTTCGATCATGCCAAGCTCAATGGATTTATAGGGCAAATTCAACTTCGTTAACTCTGTCTTTACAACCATCTTGCAACGCAGGCTGACCATATATTTAATATATAGTTTCATCAGTTTGAAGGTTTGACCATTTGTGCCCAAAAGGCGTCTGCAAGACCCTCATCTAGAGGCGGCGCAGTAGTTGGAATAGTGTTTTTTCAGCTATCTGATTATTTGTTCTAACTGATATTTTTCTAAGTGCTTGTTTGGAGGTGGTGCTTTAGCAGCGAAAATTGCAGATTTTGGG
>CAXHCA010000017.1:0-62527 GCA_964015035.1 uncultured Saprospiraceae bacterium | reverse complement strand
ATGTCAAGAGATCAAAAGCTTTCAGCGCATTATCCAGCAGAATTAGGATTGAAACTCAACTATCCCTTTGGCAATGGAACTACAACACCCAGCTTTCAGCGCATTATCCAGCAGAATTAGGATTGAAACTCAATTCATTTTATAGGAATCTCACAAAAACACCCAACTTTCAGCGCATTATCCAGCAGAATTAGGATTGAAACATGTCCTCTTCAGAAATTGCGTCACTTACAGTCAAAAACTTTCAGCGCATTATCCAGCAGAATTAGGATTGAAACCCTTGTGGTATTGAATCCAGGCGTTAAAGCCCAGGCCTTTCAGCGCATTATCCAGCAGAATTAGGATTGAAACAGGAATTGATTAGCTGGTTTTGCATTTCCGCTAATCACTTTCAGCGCATTATCCAGCAGAATTAGGATTGAAACTTGAATACTTCATGGTTGTAATTTTTTATAGTGTTCTTTCAGCGCATTATCCAGCAGAATTAGGATTGAAACGTGAATCCGAGAGCCGCAAATATAGCCTTAAGAGGGCTTTCAGCGCATTATCCAGCAGAATTAGGATTGAAACACCAAGCTTTCCAGCCTTTACCCTTATCAGGTTGCGGCTTTCAGCGCATTATCCAGCAGAATTAGGATTGAAACTTATTTCTTCCATGATCTATTCCATGCCCCGAAGGGCTTTCAGCGCATTATCCAGCAGAATTAGGATTGAAACCTAACAAATCAACCGCCGACATCGGAAGATCCGTAAACTTTCAGCGCATTATCCAGCAGAATTAGGATTGAAACTTTATCTTGCGATAGTGTTTTACCAATTTCGTATAGGCTTTCAGCGCATTATCCAGCAGAATTAGGATTGAAACTCTTTTGATTCTTTACTTAACCCTTTGGGCCGCCCTCCTTTCAGCGCATTATCCAGCAGAATTAGGATTGAAACTTGCCGGGGTACGCGGGAACGTAAATAGTCCATTGACCTTTCAGCGCATTATCCAGCAGAATTAGGATTGAAACATACTTGACGGACAGTCATTGTATTCTCAGACTGGCTTTCAGCGCATTATCCAGCAGAATTAGGATTGAAACACGACCCTTACAACTTATACAACAACATAGCGCGTCCAGCTTTCAGCGCATTATCCAGCAGAATTAGGATTGAAACGAGAAAAACTCTAAACTTTCAGGCATTGAGAGGTCAACTTTCAGCGCATTATCCAGCAGAATTAGGATTGAAACGGAATGGCATTTACCTGTAATATCCAGTAGCGATCATCTTTCAGCGCATTATCCAGCAGAATTAGGATTGAAACCTGAATTGGGCGGAGCTGGCGCGAAAATGGGCCAATCTTTCAGCGCATTATCCAGCAGAATTAGGATTGAAACCTTACATTTGTAAGGTAATCGAAATTAATTACTCACACTTTCAGCGCATTATCCAGCAGAATTAGGATTGAAACGCGGGTTTTTTGTTGGCGAAAGCCAGAGCGGCCAAAGGCTTTCAGCGCATTATCCAGCAGAATTAGGATTGAAACGCGTTATTTTTCTCCTTTTTCTTCAAAAAAATCAAAAACTTTCAGCGCATTATCCAGCAGAATTAGGATTGAAACTAGTCAACGACGAAAGCAGGGTCTTCGAGGTGAAGAAACTTTCAGCGCATTATCCAGCAGAATTAGGATTGAAACCGCGCACCGGCGAGCTTTGGCGCAACGTAAAACCGCAGCTTTCAGCGCATTATCCAGCAGAATTAGGATTGAAACACAATTACCCAACCGATTTCCAATCCCCATGCGGTCTTTCAGCGCATTATCCAGCAGAATTAGGATTGAAACATTAAGTGGTTACAATAGAATTTAATTCTTGTTTTACTTTCAGCGCATTATCCAGCAGAATTAGGATTGAAACCTTAACCAGGTTAATAGGCCCGCCGGTAGTAGTATTCGCTTTCAGCGCATTATCCAGCAGAATTAGGATTGAAACATAACTCAAAAATAGGAACGATATGGATTTATTTGGCTTTCAGCGCATTATCCAGCAGAATTAGGATTGAAACGTCGTTCAGAAAAACGTAGTTGTAAGGGCTTGAAAATCTTTCAGCGCATTATCCAGCAGAATTAGGATTGAAACGTACCCAAAAAATTGATATCCAGCATTGGACAAGTCGCGCTTTCAGCGCATTATCCAGCAGAATTAGGATTGAAACAGAATTTGTTTTTCATTGCTTTCAATTACTTGAGAAACTTTCAGCACATCATCCAGCAGAATTAGGATTGAAACGTTCCTTGAACTTCGTTGTCCTTGTTGTTATTAGGCGCTTTCAGCACATCATCCAGCTGTAGATTACCGTTGAAAAGTGCACCAGCAGAATTAGGATTGAAACTGAACACAATTAAACCGGAAAAGGGGAAAGTGCTGTTTTACAGCCCAAAGGTTGACCTCCAAACATGCACTAAGCCTCCCGCGCTAGCGATGCGCAGCAGGCCACGACGCAGGCGGGGAGCCCGTAGGGCCGAACGAATAGTGAGCTGCGAAGCGTAGCGACCTGCAAGGTAGCGCCCTAAAACGACACCAATTAAAATTAGTGGGTACGACAAGAAAATTGATAACTTTGGAGCTCAATTTTGCTCACTAAAACGGACATACCCATGCCACACCTCAACTCCATCTGCGTACACAATGCTCCCGAAAAACGAACCACTAAACCGCATCAATTGCCGATTTATGCCACTTCTTCTTTTGAATTTGAGCACATTGAGCAGGGCATGGCTGTGTTTTTGGGCAAGGAAGAAGGCCACATTTACGGGCGCTTTGGCAATCCGACGATCGATTCGGTGGCGGAGAAAATTACGACGTTGGAAACGCATGGGTTGGGTATCGCGGCCAAAGGATTACTGGTAAGTTCCGGGATGGCGGCAATTTCAACGCTGGCGTTGGGGGTATTAAAACCGGGAGACAAGATTTTGACGCAGGGGAATATTTATGGGGGAACATCGGCCTTGTTTAAAGAATTATTGAGTCGATTTGGCATTGAGACAGTGATTGGCGACTTAAGAAGTCCAGAGGCATTGGAGTCGGCATTAAAAACTGATACGGCTATCCGCATGGTGTATTTTGAGACCCCGGCCAACCCTACCCTGGCCTGCTTGGATATGCAACTGATTGCGGATCTAGCGCATCGGTATGGCTGTTACTGTGCCGTAGACAATACCTTTTGCACTCCTTATATCCAGCAGCCCATTCGGTTTGGGGTGGATTTTATCGTGCATTCTACAACCAAATATTTAAATGGACACGGGAATTCCATAGCGGGTATCGTGATCGGTACAGATGTGCAACTGATGCAGGAAAAGGTGTATCCAAGTATGAAACTGGTGGGTACCAATAGCAATGCCTGGGATGCCTGGTTGATCAATAATGGGATCAAAACCCTGGCGTTACGCATGGAGCGACATAGTGAAAACGCCCAGCAGATTGCGGAATATTTAGAAAGTCACCCCAAAGTGGAACGGGTCAATTATAGCGGACTCCTCTCCCACCCTGATCATGAATTGGCCAAACGGCAAATGCGCCTGCATGGCGGTATGCTGAGCTTTGAAATGATTGGCGGATTGGAAAGTGGTAAGGCGTTTATGGACAAACTACAATTCTGTACCCTCGCTCCTACCCTCGGCGATGTAGATACGCTGATTTTGCATCCCGCTTCCATGTCGCACATCAGTGTACCTAAGGACATTCGGGAATCTTACGGGATCACGGACGGACTGGTCCGCATTTCCGTGGGCATTGAAGATGTACGAGATATTATTGCCGATTTAGAACAAGCCCTGGACTAGGTCCATTTCAAAACCTTCGCGCAAGCGGTAGCTTTGGTTGATGCGTTGATACAAGCGTCTAGCCTCAGTAAAGCTCAACGTCTGCTGTCCATCGGAAAAGGCTTTTTCAGGTTTTTCGTGTACTTCCACAATCACCCCATCGGCACCGGCCATGACACTGGCTAAGGCTACCTTATCCACATAGCGGCGTAAGCCAATGCCGTGACTTGGGTCGGCAATCACGGGCAAGTGGGTTTTGTCTTTCAATAAGGCGATGCCATTGATGTCAAACATATTGCGATAAGCCGTTTCAAAGGAACGAATGCCCCGTTCACACAGCATAATTTTTTCATTGCCATTGGAGAAGATGTATTCCGCAGCTTGCAGCAATTCTTCCAAAGTACCGGAAATGCCTCGCTTCAACAACACCGGTTTATCCACTTTGCCCAGTGCGTCCAATAAATTGAAATTCTGCGAGTTACGGGCACCAACCTGGAAGATATCGACATAATCAACCATGTCGTCGATTTGCTCGGTCATCATTACTTCAGTAATGATTTTGATGCCGGCTTCCTTGGCTTTCTGGTGCCAAAGTTTGAGTCCATCGATTCCTAATCCCCGAAATGAGTAGGGGGAACTCCGTGGCTTGTACACCCCGCCACGCATGATTTTGACCCCATTTTCCCGGAGGTGATTGATGGTTTTTTCGATCTGCTCCTCCGACTCAATAGAGCAAGGGCCGGCCATCAAGGTAAAGTCTCCGGCACCAATCTGAACCCCATCTCCTAAGTCAATGCACGTATCCGCTACCTTCCACTTCTTGGAGACCAATTTAAAGCCATCACTCACCCGATGAATGTCGAAAATACCCGGTAGCGTACCAATCGCTCTGATATCAAACTCATGTTTACCAATGCCGATCAGATAGTGCCCAAATTGGGTTTTGACCTCACTGATTTTGTATTGAATATCCTTGAGTTTTTCCTTTAGGGCAGCCTTTTGATCGGCGGTGATATTTTTTTCGAGTTGAATGATCATACTTCGTAATTTTTGTTCCCTGTTTTTTAATGATTGGCCACCACTTCCCCCCGGATCATTTGCACAAATTCCGTGCAGGTTTGTTCCAGGTTTTGTGAAGGGCCGATAGCTCTAATGAAGGCGCTACCAATAATTGCGCCATGGGCATATTGGCAAGCTGTAGCAAACGTCTCATGATTGGAAATGCCAAAACCGATCAGTCGCGGATGTTGCAAATGCATGGCACTGATCCGGTTGAAATAAGTCAATTGCTGCTCAGAAATCGCTCTTTTTGCACCCGTAATAGAAGAATTGGACACCATGTAGATAAACCCACTGGTTAATTCATCAATCTTGTTGATGCGTTCCGGACTGGTTTGTGGCGTAATCAAAAAAGTGATTAATAGCCCCGCCTCGTTGAATAGCTCTTGATAAAACTGTTCGTATTCGTAGAGCGGCAGGTCGGGTAAAATTACCCCGTCAACACCTACTTTGACACAGTCTTTGACAAATCGCTCTACGCCGTATTGCATCACCTGATTGAAATACCCCATCAAAATGAGCGGGATTTCTGTGTGTTGGCGCGCCGATTGGATTTGCTGCAGCAACAACTCTAAGGTCATGCCATTTTTTAATGCCACCTGACCGCTTTCCTGAATGGTAGGGCCATCAGCCAGCGGATCGGAATAGGGAATGCCTACTTCAATGAGATCGACACCCGCTTTTTCCAAACCCAAAATCAGGGTTTCGGTGTCCTCCAGATTGGGATATCCGGCGGTGAAATAGATATTCAGCAGATCTTCCTGCTTTTCAGCAAATAGTTGGGTTAATCTATTCATGGTCAACGGGTTTGTGTTGGTCTAGAAAACGGATGTAAGTGTCCAGGTCCTTATCTCCTCTACCGGACAGGCAAATCACAACGACGTCTTCTTTTTGGTACTGTATTTTGTCCAAAGCAGAAAATGCGTGAGCCGTTTCTAGAGCGGGAATAATCCCTTCCATTCTCGACAAAAAGAATCCTGCCTTTAGGGCTTCTTCGTCGGTGACCGCAACGGCCTCCGCACGACCTGAAGCAATCAAGTGCGCGTGCAAAGGGCCAATGCCTGGATAGTCCAGTCCAGCGGAAATGGAATAAGGCTCAACAATCTGTCCGTCAGGCGTTTGCATCAACAAAGTGCGACTGCCGTGGATGATGCCTTTGGTGCCTAAGACGCTGGTTGCCGCTGATTCACCGGAATGAATACCGTGCCCGGCTGCTTCGACTGCGACCAAGCGTACATCCCGTTCATTCAAGTAGTGGTAATAAGCGCCCGCAGCATTGCTACCTCCTCCCACACAAGCGATGATCACATCTGGATTGGCCTTGCCGGTGTGTTGTTCCAATTGCCATTGCATCTCTTCGCTGATCACCGATTGGAAACGTGCCACCATATCGGGATATGGGTGTGGCCCCACTACGGAACCAATGATGTAATGCGTATCTTCGGGATTATTGATCCAATCGCGGATCGCTTCATTGGTGGCGTCTTTGAGGGTCTGGCTACCACTCTTGGCGGGCCGAACTTCCGCCCCCAGCATCTTCATGCGTGCCACATTGGGTGCCTGCCGCCGGATATCGATAGCCCCCATGTAGACGATACACTCAATCCCCATTAAGGCACAAACTGTGGCCGTAGCTACCCCATGTTGACCAGCACCGGTTTCGGCAATGATGCGTTTTTTGCCGAGCCTTTGCGCCAAAAGGATTTGCCCGATGGTATTGTTAATTTTATGTGCTCCGGTGTGATTGAGGTCTTCCCTTTTCAGGTAAATATTGGTTTGATAGTGCTCCGACAATCGTTCCGCCAGATACAAGGGGGAAGGTCTGCCTACATAGTCTTTCAGCAGGCTCCTAAATTGCTTTTCGAAAACTGGATCGTGCATGATTTGCAAGTATTGCCGTTCCAATTCCTCGACGTTAGGGTACAACATTTCAGGAATAAAAGCGCCCCCAAATTCGCCGTAGTACCCTCGGTTATCAACTGCGATATCTTTCATAATGATCTATTTATCCTTTAAGCTCCGCCACAAAAGTGGCCAGTTGTTGGATGTCTTTCTTACCCGGGGCGGTCTCAAATTTACTATTGAGGTCTACTCCAGACAGTTGCTTGTAAGGCAGGTTCTTTATTTTGTCCACCTGTTCCAAGCTTATGCCTCCACTCAGCAAATAAGGCGTCATTCCCCGATATTTCTCCAGCAACGTCCAGTCGAAAAGCTGACCGGTTCCTCCATATTGCTGGCCATAGGTATCAAAAATGTAGTACCCACAGAGTGTTTCATAGGCCAACACTCGGTCAAAATCAAAATCTTCATTGACATGAAAAGCCTTGATCAGTGTGGCTTTACGCATGGAACTGATTTCCCAATACGATTTGACTTCACGGCAATACTCCGGGCTCTCATTACCGTGCAATTGCACGTAATCCAGTTGAAAATCATGCACCCGGTTGAGAATAAATTCTATTTCGGCATTTACAAAAACACCAACGCGTTTGACTTCCCCAAATAGCTCGATGTTATTGTCGAGCCAAGGTTGGAGTTTCTTTTCGTCAACGTAGCGAGGTGATTCGGGATAGAAGATAAATCCGATTAAATCAATTGGAAGCTTCAACAATTCCGCGATGTTGTCAGGCTCCCGCATTCCACATACTTTTACTTTCATGATCAGGCAATGGCTTTGTCTAAAATTTGGGTAATGTGTTCTATTCGTTGAATAAATTCGCGGCAAGCAGTTTCTGGATCGGCATTTTTCATAAAGTATTCACCGATCAGAAATCCTTGGTATCCCTCCTGGCGCAAACGCACCACTGCATTGGGATCGTCGATGCCGCTTTCTGAAATTTTGAGCACGCTCGCAGGTATTTGCCGGCTCAATTCCAAAGAGGAGGCAATGCTTACTGTGAAGTCTTTTAAATTGCGGTTATTAACGCCGACAATATCGACGTAGTCGTTCAATTTATCGAGTTGATCCGCACTGTGAATTTCCATCAACACTTCCAGCCCCAGGTCTTTAGCTGTCTTGGCCAATTCCCGCAGCCGCTTCTTTTCCAAACATTCAGCAATCAACAAAATACAATCGGCCCCGATGGAGCGGGCCTCTATGACCTGGTACTCGTCTATGGTGAAATCCTTGCGCAGAATGGGACAAAAATTGAATTTTCGGGCCTCTATCAAGTCCTGGTTTTTGCCCCCAAAGAAATGCTCATCGGTCAGCACGGACAAGGCCGAAGCTCCAGCCTGCATATAACCAATGGATACTTTCTCCACCGAAGCATACGGGTTGATATCTCCTTTAGAAGGGGATTTTCGTTTAAATTCGGCAATGATGCCCGATTTATCCGGACGTTGTAAATACTTCGTCATGGACACGGTGGGCGTGGTAAAAAAAATGCTTTTCTCCAATAAAGCTGTTGGGTACAATGCCTTTTTCTCTGCCACCTCCTGGTACTTGTGAGCAATAATTTTTTCTAAAATATCCATTAGTCAATCAATTTTTTAAAAGTTTCTAAGGCCCGGCCACTTTGCATACTTTCTTTGGCTTCCGCAATGCAATCTTCCAGTGATTTCTGCGGATGCATACAATGAATGGCCGTACCCGCATTGGCTGCTACCACATTAAACTGCGCGGGCGTACATTCATTGTGCAAAACGCCTTTAAAAATATTGGCTGCTTCTTCGGCCGTATCCCCACCATGCAAGGCCAGAGCCTCTAGTTGCTCCATACCAAAATCTTCCGGTTGCATCAATCGCTCCGCTTCATTGGTGCGTAGCTTGCAAGGCCCGGTCAGTGAGATTTCATCGTAGCCATCCATACCAAAAACAATGGCAAAATGGCGGCCGGTAGTTTGCATAAGATACTGATACAATCTGGACAACTCAAGGTTGAAGGTGCCGAATAGCTGATAAGCCGGTTGCACGGGATTCACCAGAGGCCCCAACATATTAAAAAAGGTTTTCATGCCCAATTGCTTGCGTACAGGCACGACCTCCTTGAGCGCAGGATGAAAAAGTGGGGCATGCAAAAAGCATAAATTTGCGCGGTCCAACTGCGCCAATAGCCGATCTCGTTCATTGGTAAATTCATAGCCCAACGCAATGAGCACATCACTGGAACCAACCGACGAAGAAACACCGTAACTTCCATGCTTGGTCACTTTATATCCCGCTCCGGCCACTACTACTGCGGACAATGTAGAAATATTAAACGTATTCTTGCTATCACCACCCGTACCAACAATATCCAATGTATCCTGACCATCTGCATCAAACGGTACACACAATTCCAAAAGGGCATCGCGAAATCCCTGCAATTCGGGGATGGTCACGGGACGCATATTGTAAACGGCAACAAAAGCGGCCACTTGAATATGGTTAAATTCGCCCTTCGAAATGCGTAGCAATACTTCTCGGGCCTGTTCCCGGCTTAAAAACTGGTGATCAAATAACTGATTCAGTATCTTTTTCATATCGTCACTTCGCTTACGCAATGAGTAAAAAAGTTTTTCAGCATCGTCTGGCCATGCTCTGTCATAATCGACTCCGGGTGAAACTGTACCCCACGAACATTGTAGTGTTTGTGCGTCATGGCCATCACCACCCCTTCCTCGTCTATCGCCGTTACTTGAAAACAATCCGGCAAGTCCTCCTTGCGGACCACCCAGGAATGATAGCGCCCCACCTGTAGCTTTTGCGGCAAACCCTGAAACATGGGTTCGGAAGGATCGGTGACCTCCACTGCCGTTTCGATGCCGTGGTAGACTTTTGTCAAATTTTCCAGGCTTCCGCCAAATGCTTCTCCAATGGCCTGATGGCCTAAACAGACCCCCAAAATGGCTTTAGTCGGAGCATATTTTTTGATCAATTCCGGCATGATCCCTGCCTCTGCGGGCAATCCGGGACCGGGTGATAAAATGATGGCCTGGTATTGATCTGCTTCCTCCAGAGAAATGGCATCATTTCGAAAAACTTCGACCTTCTGCTGCAAAATTTCCTGGATATATTGCACCAAATTGAAGGTAAATGAGTCGTAATTATCTAATACTAATACTTTCATAATCCATTAATTAAAGTTGTTCTGCCTCCATTAAGGCCTTTTTGATGGCCCCCAATTTATTCTTCACTTCCTGCAATTCGCTTTCTTCATCACTACTCACCACTATGCCTGCTCCAGCTTGCGAATAAAGGGTATTGTCTTTACTGAGCAGGGAACGAATGACAATGGCTTGGTTCATCTCGCCATTAAAATCGATAAACCCGAGTGCCCCGCCGTAAAAGCTGCGGTTTTGATTTTCGTATTTGTTGATCAGTTCGATGGCCTTATATTTTGGGGCCCCTGACAGGGTTCCCGCCGGGAAAGTATCTCCAAATACCCGAATCGGGTTGGTACCGGGGGGCAGTTCGCCCTCTACTTTTGAAACGAGGTGGATAACGTGGCTGAAGTATTGGATGTCTTTTAGTTCCTTGACTTTGATGTTTTCAGCGTGGCGGCCCAAATCATTGCGTGCCAGATCAACCAACATGATGTGTTCGGCATTTTCTTTGGGGTCCTTGGTTAGTTCAATGGCTTTTTGGGCATCTTCCTCGATATTGCCTGTCCGGCGGTACGTGCCCGCAATGGGATTGAGTCGGGCAATATTGCCGCGAATGCGCATTTGGGTTTCCGGGCTGGAGCCCAAAATGCGGTAGTTGCCGTAGTCGAAATAAAAGAGATAAGGCGAGGGATTGATGGAGCGCAAAACGCGATAAACATTAAAATCGTCTCCGGTGAATTTCTGGGCAAACTGACGGGCAAAAACAATTTGGAAGACATCACCAATCTGGCAATGGTGTTTGCCCAAGCGCACCAGTTCCTTAAAGCCATCATCCGTCAAATTGCTGGTTTCTTCTCCATCGAGCCGAAATTGATGCGTTGAAAATTTCTGCCCGTGCAATAGGGTTTCCAAGCGATCCATTTGGGAGTTTTCGCCTTCCGGAATGTTTTCCAGAATGAATAATTCGTCCTTAAAATGATTGATGGAAATGACAAAACGATAGAGGGTATAGCGAAGATCGGGAATGTCTAGCTTGCGTTTGTCTTCATCAAATTTGAGGGTGTCAAAATACTGCACCGCATCAAAGCCTGAGTGACCAAAAAGGCCGTTAAAGCCATCGTAAGGGCTTGCATATTTGACCTGAAAGCTTTTTGTAAAATTAAGCAGTGCTTCAGGAACGCTATTGATACTCGTGACCGAATCCTGCAATTGAGTGCCATTGGGAAATGATTGTAGGATCTCCCCTTTTTGAACCTGAAAGGTGGCGATGGCGTCCAGACCGATAAAGGACTGACAATCGATCAGGCTGCGAAAGTCATTACTTTCCAGCAAGACCGGATCGAGGTAATGGTCGCGAACTTTCAGGTAGAGACTTACCGGTGTCATGGTATCCGCCAACAAGCGTTTTACCCGGGCATTGAGCTGGTAAGTGGTCAAAGTCTGTTCTTTCATTGCAAAAATTAGCAGTTAATAAAGAAGTTGTCAAAACAAAAAGCGGCTTGTCGAGTGATTCAACAAGCCGCTTTTATTTTATGATTTGGGCAAATAATAGCGTGTCACCTCACTCGATGTTCCGAATGTCCGTGCCACCACCAAAATTTTGCCAAATGACTATTCATAATTAGGTTCTTTTGCGAACGGGTCAAAGATATAGGGAAAGCATTTACAAATGCAAATGAATATCGAATTATTTTTAACATTCGCCTCGATTCGCTTTATTTTACGACAATTTTTTGCGTTTGCCACTGCGTCCCGGATTGTAACTTCACCAAATAAACACCGGGCGATAAACCACTGATATCCAACTGGTAACCCGATTGGCTGACGCGCTCTTTAAGCAGGACCTGTCCCTGAATATTCTGAATACTCACGGAGTAGAACTCACTAGAGAGGTCACATTGAATATGCAGGCTATTTTGTGCTGGATTGGGAAAAAGAGACCAATTATTCAGCACTAAATCAGGATTTACGGTAGCAGTCAATGCTCCCAAATCTACCACAATCGGATCAATTCGATAGATTTCCGTGCCGTTCAACAGCACCCGAATATCGTCCAAAATCAGGGTCCGATTTTGCAGATTTTCACCGGTAAGTGCCAGCGTTCCGATAGCTCCCCAACCGCTAATCGGAGCATTCGCCTCTCGGGAAACGGCAAACAGGGCTTTCCCTTCATTCAGATTTCGTTGCTCTAGGGTATAAAGCTCGGTATTGGATGTTTTCAGCCAGCCGTTTTCTAAATCAAAGACCAGTCCATCTAATCCTTCATCGACAGATGCAGAAAACGCCAGGCCGCTCATTCTCTCGATCGGCTGGTCAACATTTCCTAAATACAGGTCAACTTCCATTTCTCCACTTGCCTTGGCGTTGAGCTGATAGCCAAACGGCAATTCAATTTTGGCGAAAGCCTCCTCTTCTCCGGTAAAATCATGCATCTGCCCCATATTCACTTCAATGGCTTCATAGTCATCCGGGTTAACGATGCCATCTCCATTACAATCGGCATGCTTCAAATCGATTTGTTCAATAAAGGTGATGTAGTTATTCCAATCAGAAGCAGGTTGTGGTTGCCAAACAATACTGGCATTGGGACGCACCGGACCGGTTTCATAAAATCCAAGTCCAACTGCCCAAAAATCCACCACATTAACTAGTCCATCCGGTCGCACATCACCCGGCCATACGGCATTGCAAAGTTCCACCGTATCCCGTAAGAGCACCGTCACCTGTGCGGTATCACAACCAATATTATTACAGATGGCATAAGAAAACGAGATTTCCCGATCACAGCCGCCCGTACCCGGAAAATAACCGATACTCCCATCGCCGTCAATTTCAGCAGTGCCAAAGGTGGGTAAATCCACCAGGTATTGATTCGTAACGATGGTTTCACTGGTCCAGTCATTGGCCAGAACGTCAATATCAATGGCCTGCCCGTAAACGGTCGAATCCAGATCATCTACGGCATCCAGGAAGTTGGCAAAGACGGATATTTCAAAATAAGTCGTGTCGCAAGTATACGCATCACAAGCTACCATACAGGCTTCCATCACACCCGCTTGTACCCCTGTATAATTAATGCAGGCCTGGCTTTCGTCAATAAAAAAGCTGGCGGCTCCGTGGGCATCCTCACAAACATTTCCAATAGAGACACCACCTCCTAAAAAGCTGGTATCCAGGCAATAACTACCCGTTTGTCCCAGTAAAACAGAATCCGTCACCAATGTGGAACTAGTCGTTATATCGATGCTCAGTTTCACCAGACTGTCGCAGCCATTTTGGTTGGTTAAGTGGATTTCGTAAATGCCCGCCGTTTGGTAATCGATGCCATGATAACTATATATTTCTCCTTCATTTAGCGTCACTGGCAAATCCGAACCCGAAGCCGGCAAGAACTCATAGAACACCCGATACACGGCATCACAGCCATTGCTCGAGCCTCCTTCGACATATTCCTCTCCGGAGGGATTATCCACATCATAGATCGTCCCATTGAGTTCGATACGCTCTTCTGCGCAAAGTGTGCCTTCAAAGAAAAGGGTATCCAATGGCAGGAAGGCCAGATCAATGTACACCACCGAATCACAACCTTCAGCGGTTGCCCCGGAAAAGATCTCCGTTCCGGTGGAACCGGCCTCATTATAAACCATACCGTTAACTTCGAGGCTTTCTCCCTGACAAAGCACGGCATTGAGGGCGGAGGTCGCTACCGGTTCAAAATTGATGATCACTACGGAATCACAGCCATTGGGTCCAGGAAATACTTCGATGCCGGTTGGATTGGTCAAATCGTATAAAGTGCCATTGACGACCACGCCATCTTCATTGTGACAAAGGGGGCCTCCGATTTCCAAAATGGGATCGCCCACGGCCACCGTGTATTCCGTGGAGCAGCTATTTAAAGCATTACTATAGGACAACCCATAAGTCGTTGTTTCTTCCGGTGCAACGGAAATAGAAGACATCGTATCGCTGGTTGACCACAACAGTCTCAAGGCTGAAAACCAATCCGGATTGCCCGATGGTGCAGCTAAGTTCAATTCAATAGGCACCTGATCACAAGAAATCTGATTTGGTCCTTCAATTTCCAAAGCATCTACCAGGTAAAAGGTGACCGTATCCTGCAAACAATCCGTGACTTCAAAAATTACCTGCAACAGTTCAGTCCCTTCCACTTCCTGATCGGCCAATATCTCTAAGGGCAATTGAAAGGCCGCACTATTGACGGTTCCGCTGTTGGGGCCTACAAAATCAATACCCGGCAAGGCTTCACCGGCGATATGGTAGCTCATAGGGAAGTCATCCGCCTCATAGCCGCTAAACAGGAAGTTCAACGGTTCCTGATCACATCCTTCGATCAGAATTTGGTCAACGGCATCGACATCAGCGGTAACTCCATTTTGAAAGGAGCAAAAGCTATTGGCCTCAAAAAAAAGCCCTGAATCCCAAAATGGATCGCCCACATCAGCCAGCACCAATTCCATGACATATTCCTGACAAGGGACCACTTGGGCTGTTGCCTCAAACACATCAGTATGACCATTGTACACCATACCACCTTGTGTAAAGTTGAAGAACTCAGCATGATCCAGCGACCCGAGTGGTCCCTCACAATAGACCGGATCAACAATAGGCACAGTACCAATTTCTCCGGCGTTGATACTATTGATCGAAACCGGTAAATCCGTGCCGGGCACCGTTGCTATATTAGTGGTAATGGTCGCTCCATCCGAAGCACTGGGACCAGTGAGGAAAAAGCCAAATACATCGTTAAAATTGCTACACACATATTCCGGATATTCATCGGAAGCAAAGACGTAGCGAAAAAGCAGGTTGTTTCCTGTTGGAATGAACCGAAAGCGGATAATCGCTACATCGCGAGTAGGTTGGTCACTTAAATAAGGTGCCAATCCGGGATATTCGGCCGTACTTAGATTGTTGACCATCGCACGTTCTATAGTTGGGCCATCGGCACCAAACCCATTGAAACGTGTATCCGCCACGCCCGTGGTCATCACAAATCCTTCCTCAATCCCCATAATCGCTTCTCCGCCGGAAAACAAGCCAATGGCATCAGGCACACCTTCAAATTCAAAATCAATTACCTGGATTCCCGGACCAAAACAACTTTCTTGTACCAGTTCTACCGGGTCTTCCCCACTGCCAAACTCAGGTGTAATAACCAATTGAGCCGACAAAAGCCCCGCAAATGTCAGGGCCAGACATAACAAAACCATTCGCAGCATAGAAGTAAAGTTTTAGCGTTTTTGACAAAAATCAAAATGTGGGCAAGCGGATGGCATGCAGATAGAGAATAAGCGTAATTGGGGGGAATAAAAGAGGGTGTGTTTGTAAAGATACGGAATTTTAGATTAGTGCAAAATACGCCAGACCATTTCTTTTAATAATTCTCCTTCAGGTTTGCCGGTGCCATTGTAATCCACCCCTTTTGATTTAAGGTCAAATTCCCTGAGGATATTTAGCGCCTTTTCCGTATGACTACGATTGTAATTGCGGATGGCCAATCGATATTCCTTTAAAAAGAAAGGCGAATTGAGTTTCAGCGCGCCCATTTGCTCTCGCTCAGAAGCATTGCGTAGAAACTGAAGCATGTAGATTTTACTAAAATAGTTGTACAAAGAACCAATCAATACCGGCATCGGATGTTTGCGAGCATTGGCCGTAAAATATTTGACGATGCGATTGGCCTTCAAAACATTGCGTTCCGCCAAGGCCTTTTGCAATTCAAAGACATTGTAATCTTTACTGATGCCGATGTGTTCCTCTATGTGCTTATTGGTTACTTCTGTTCCAGCTGGTAGATTGATGGCCAGTTTTTCCAATTCATTGGCCACTTTAGAAAGGTCGGTTCCCAGGTATTCTCCAATCAAATCAGCGGCAGTGGCTTCAATCTTGAGTTTTTTACTCTGCAGGTATTTTTTAATCCAAGCCCCCACCTGATTGTCGTACAAAGGCTTCGATTCAAAAACCACTGCTTTGGCTTTTAACGCCCTGCCAAAACCCGAATTCAAGTTTAGTTTTTTGTGCTTGTGGCAAATCACCAATATGGTGGTATCCATTGGCTTTTCGATGTACGTTTGCAAGTTTTTTAAAGTCTTCATTTCCTGAGCTTCCTTCAGAATGACGACCTGATATTGAGACATCATCGGATACCGACGTGCATTGTCTACCACTGTCATGTGGTCGGTATCCTTCCCGTAGAGGATCGTTTGATTAAAGGATCGCTCTCCTTCCGACAAGACACTGTGTTCAATCTGCTCTGCAATGGCATCAATGAAGTAAGATTCCTTTCCGTGCAGGAAATAGATGGGTTTGAATTGCTTCTTCTTAAGGTCAGCCTGGATTTGTTCAAACGTCACGATATGCAGTTTTTAAGCTGCCACAAAGTACAAAAAATTATCCTTGTTGGCGAACCAGTTCCGCCACAGCTTTGATCCATTTTGGGTTATCGTTCAGACTTGGCACCAGATCGACTTTCTCTCCGCCCATTTCTTCAAATTCTTCCTGATATTCCGTACCAATTTCTACGATGGTTTCCAAACAATCGGCAACAAAAGCGGGGCTAAAAACAAGCAGTTTTTTGGCTCCGGCCTTTGCCTTTTCTTCGATAACGTCACTGGTATAGGGCTGTGCCCAAACCGCTGATCCCAATCGACTTTGGAAGGTGGTGGTATATTGGTCCGGAGAAAGGTTCAGGGCAGCAGCAATGGCCTTAGTGGTTCCGTGGCATTGAGCAGAGTAGCAAAATTGGTTGACCGCCGTAATGTTTTGACAACAGTCAGCAGATTGCAGACAGTGATTACAATTGTCAGCCTTTTTTAATTGTCGCTGCGGCAACCCGTGATAGCTAAATAAGATATGATCATATTCATTAGGATTTAAATCCCGGGCATTATCTGCAAAAATATCGATCATTGGCTGGTAATCGTAATAAGAATTGACCAGCTTAAGATTGGGAATGGTCTCTTTTTTTCGCAAAATGCGCATCACCTCGTCGTGTACAGAGCCAACGGTAGCCGAAGCATATTGGGGAAAGAGCGGTATCACCACGATTTCCTTGACCTGCCGATCCAATAAACGATTTAAGGCCGATTCGATAGAAGGCTTTTGGTAGCGCATTCCCAATTCGACGATGTAATCATCTCCCAAAATATCCTGCACGCCGACCGCCAATCGCTCTCCATAGACTTTCAGCGGGGAGCCATCAGGTGTCCATAATATCTGGTACAATTTAGCCGATTTCCCTGAACGAAATGGTGCAATAATGCCCCGAACCAAGAGGTTTCGCCCCAGCCAGGAAATATCGATAACCCGCCGGTCCAATAAAAATTCCTTGAGATAGCGATAGACGGCTCCGCGGGTGGGTGCATCCGGGGTACCCAAATTGATTAATAGTACACCTTTTTTATTCTCCATTTTACAAATTTTCGGGAACGAAACTAAAACATCGAACGTTGGGCAAGGTTTAAATAAAGGTAAAATAACTGTCATAATCCCCAAAAGCTGGTATTTTTGCAAACTTAGCGATCGAAAATTAAATCCGTATTCTTGATTTTCATTTTTAGCCGATTCCTAAATCCAATTCAATGAATAAACCACTGATTTTAGTTACTAATGACGACGGCATCACAGCCCCCGGCATTCGTGCATTAGTCGAAGTTGCCCAGTCCCTAGGAGAAATTGTCGTTGTTGCCCCCGATTCCCCACAAAGTGGCATGGGACACGCCATCACCATCCACGATCCCATCCGACTACACAAAGCGGATGTATTTGAAGGCATTGAAGCTTATGAATGCTCGGGAACACCGGTAGATTGCGTCAAGTTGGCGAAAAACGTCATTCTCAAAGGTCGCGTACCCGATCTTTGTGTATCCGGCATCAATCACGGTTCCAATGCATCGATCAACATCATTTATTCCGGCACCCTGTCTGCGGCCATGGAGGCTTCTTTGGAAGGTATTCCTTCTATTGGTTTTTCTCTGTTGGATTACGCCTTTAATGCGGATTTTGAACAAAGCAAACCTTTCATCAAAGACATCATGAGTTACGTCCTCGAAAATGGCATGATGGAAGGCAATTTGCTCAATGTGAACATTCCCAATCTACGTACAGAAGAAATCAAAGGCATCCGCGTTTGCCGACAGGCAGAAGCCCGTTGGGTAGAGGAATTTATGGAAAACCAGGATCCTCGTGGACAAAAGATTTATTGGTTGACGGGGAAATTTGAAAATGATGATCGTGGCGAAGATACCGACGTTTGGGCCCTCGACAATGGTTATATTTCCGTGGTACCTTCTATGCACGATCTGACCAATTATAAAGCTTTGCCACATTTACAAAAACTGGATACTTCCTCACTCGTAAACTAACAAATATGTTTGACCGTAATGCCATCTGGCTTGGCCTTGTCTTGGGATTACTCGTTCCCTTTGTAGGTTACGCCATTTTTATGACCATTTTTGAGCAATTGGAAGCCGTTGGTTTGATGAGTAAGATTGGTATGACGCCTTATTTTCGAGAGCGAACTTCAGGGATATTGGCCATTGCATTAAACTTATTGGTGCTCAATTTTTATCAAAAACGAAGATCTTTCAATACCGTTCGGGGCATCGTAGTGATGACGGGAGGCTACGTCATTGCCTGGTTGGTTTATTTTGGACAATACGTTCTGTAAAGCCATAGTATGAAGTATTACATCATTGCAGGAGAAGCCTCCGGTGATTTGCACGCCTCCAATTTAATGAAGGCGCTCACAAAAGAGGATCGAGCAGCCCAATTTCGGATATGGGGGGGCGATTTGATGGTCGCGGCTGGTGGTCAATTGGTGAAGCACTATCGCGATCTGGCCTTTATGGGATTTCTGGAAGTTGTCAGCAACCTGCGGACCATTTTGGGCAACATCAAATTCTGCAAAGCAGATATCCTTGATTACCAACCTGATGTACTCATCCTTGTCGATTATCCGGGCTTCAACTTGCGCATTGCCAAGTGGGCCAAAAAAGCGGGCATCAGAGTCTTTTATTACATCTCTCCCCAAATTTGGGCGTGGCACAGCAGCCGGGTACATGGCATCAAAGCATCCGTTGATCGCATGTTTGTCATTTTACCCTTTGAGGAAGCCTTTTATCAAAAATATGATTACGCCGTTGATTTTGTGGGACACCCTCTGTTGGATGTGGTAGAACATAAAGACAAAGACCCCACTTTTTTGGAAAAGAACGGACTTTCGTCCAAACCGATCATCGCTCTATTGCCCGGTAGCCGCAAACAGGAAATCAGTCGAATGCTGCCCACCATGTGCCGCATGGCCAACCAATTCCCTGACTATCAATTGGTCATCGCCGCTGCGCCCAGCACTGATCCTGAATTTTATACCCGTCTGCTAAAGGCCAATCAGCAGGAGGCCGTAAAAATGGTCGGCGGACAAACCTATGCTTTGTTGCAACACGCGGAAGCAGCCTTGGTTACTTCCGGAACAGCCACACTGGAAACTGCTCTTTTTGAAGTCCCGCAGGTGGTCTGTTATTCCGGCAATTGGCTATCCTATTTCATTGCCCGCCGATTGGTGAATGTAAAATACATTTCACTGGTCAATTTGGTCCTGGACCGGCCTCTGGTTACCGAATTGATCCAGGAAGATTTCAATCCGAAGAAACTAGCCGAGTCGCTGCGCTATGTGCTTTCGCAAAATGGAAAATCACAACTTAAAAAAGGGTACCAAGACCTAAAGCATATTCTCGGTGAAGGGGGGGCTTCCGAAAGAGCTGCCCAACTGATGGTCCGTTACCTGTAATCATTCACGTTCTTTGACAAATTTCGTGGTCAAGCTAAAATATAAATCAAAAGTGCCTTTAGAAGCGTTGGTTTATATTTTTGATTGACTTTGAATCACGGAATTTGTCAAAGAACTATCATTCATTACGTTTTAAAATCCAGGAAGAGATCAAGGCAATCAAGAGGCCGATCACCAGCACCGTCAAGAACATGACGCCCGCTTGAAAGAAGGGATTCATGAACAATCCCGGATTGCCCTCAAATTGGGCTCTCTGTTCTGCTGTCATATTCTCCATTGCAAAAGCCACCCATCTTTCCCCATAGGCCATAAAAAAGAAGATGGTATAAATGCCAAACGCCGTAGAGGGAAATAAGGCAATCAAGCTGCCCACCTGAAATGCTTTGCCAAAACTAATCACCCCTCCATTCTCCTGATCCCGGTAGGCTTTAATTCCAAAAAACACCATACTCATGGCCAGCAACATCGACAAATAACCCAGGGTTTCTGAAAGTTGGTAGTCCATTTCTACCCCACCAATCGACAAAGTCAAAATAAAAAGGCCGACAATAATCAAAGAAGCTAGCAGTCCGTAACGTGAAATCGTTTTATTCATTTTTATTTTTTTAGTGAAAAGACGCTACAAATCAAGGACAAAATGGCAAGTCGCACATCAGTCGAAAGTACCAATTGCAGAAAAATGCGGAAAATTGTACGAAAGTACTAGTCGTTATCTTAGATAATACCGAGTTCCTTAGCTCTGGCCACCGCCTGGGTCCTGCGGCGAGCATCTAGTTTTTGTAGTATATTAGAGACGTGCGTTTTGACCGTACTCTCAGAAATATAAAGTTGCCCGGCGATTTCTTTATTGGATAAACCATTTTCAATAGCCAACAGGACCTCATACTCCCTTGCGCTAATGCCCAATTGTTCCAACTGCCTGGCATCTGGCTCGCCACCCTCCATCGGCAAAATTTCGACTTTGGGTTGATCCAGAAAAAGGTAGCGGGCGATGAGAATACCGAAACCGATAAACAGTAGACCAAATAGACCAATCCACACTTCTGGATTCCATCCCTGTCCCAACCAGGAGAATTTGCTCAGTTGAAACAACACCAAAAGCAAAAAAGCGAACAAGCCAAACCGTAAAATGATCTGCTTCATACAACAAAGATAAAAAGTAAAAAGTAAGGCATATCACTCAAGAAGCGCCATTTTGGGGGCAGCAATCAAATTAAAAAATAAAAACATGTGTATTTTTTACGATATATAGCACACTGACACAAAGTTTGGCACGCATTTTGTTTTATTGTAAACTGTAAAACATGATAAAAAATAGAGGAACAAATAAAAAATATTTTAATATTATGTTTTTTCTTATATATTTATCATATTTGCAAACGGCTAATCTACTTACCTCTGACAACCAGTATTTTATTAACCAAACTTTTACACTGTGAAACTACTATTTACAAACCCGCTGAACGGCTGGCTGTTCTGCCTGCGTTCACCTAGCTGATGGAGGTGAGGATTGGTTGTGGAGATTACATGAACTAAATCTTCACTCCTTACCTCAAGCATTCCCAACACCACACGAACACACTTATCCTGCCACCAAAGCGCATACCTGTCTTTGGCTGGTCATTCCCTGCATTAAAACAACCGATTTTACCGAAGTATAAGTTTGCCCTTGTACTTCCTGCTACTGCTATGCCCTTTTTCACCTGATTCCTGCTGGACTCGGGCTGGGCAGACTATGTCCGGTACTATCATTTTGGCGAATGGCGCACCATTGCCCTGGCAGTGGTATGCCCGATACGAACGGTATGAGTAAAAATCCAAACATAAGCTTTTAAAAATTTTCTGTAAAAACACCAATCATGCAACACGAGATTACACCAAATTCACCAACAACTAATTCTTTTAAAATCGAAAACGTTTTATTGCTACTACTATTGGCCGTAGGGCTCTGCGGTTTTTGTTACACCTACCATGCTCCCACCCAAGATAACCAGGAAATGGCCTGGGGGCAATCTGGAAAAATTCACACCACCGCCATCAATGTTGGCGAAAGTCTGGAAGACGTTGCCTTTCAGGTAGAAGGTATTCAAGAAGTAGGATTACCGGTTGAGTTCATGATCCAGGGCTATAACGAACAGGCAGATTTCATCCTCGATCTCGGCAATGGTCAAAAAATCAAGGCTACCGGCGAGAAAGTGACCTTCACCTATCCCAAAAGAGGCAATTATCAGGTAAGCCTACTGGTTTCCTATGAAGGAAGTAAGCAGGTGCTGCATCAGGAAACCTTAAAAATTCGGGGAGAAAACCTCGTAGCAGGACGCTAAAATCAAAAGAATTTCGTCTTATTTACGTAAAAAGTGACTTTGCCGAGAACAAAGTCACTTTTTTTTAATTTAAAATATCGTTATTTTGGGAAACTAAGCGCGAACAGATATGAAACAGTTAAAAGACCTTCTCGAACGCTCGGCTTTTGGCGTCTGCAACTATCTGGGACAAAAAATGGGCATTGCCTCCGCAAGAGTCCGCCTATATTTCATTTATCTCTCTTTCATCACACTGGGTTCTCCACTCATCCTATATCTCTTCATTGCCTTCTGGCTAAATGTCAAAAAATACATCAAAAACAAACGCAATTTGATCTGGCATTGAATCGGGGAGGAGGAATTAGGGTTTAGGAACTAGTTGGTCCTCGTCACGACGGTAGGCACCAAAACAATGGAATCAAGCAACCTTGTCAGCTGCTAAAAAATCCTCCGCTATCTTCGCTCCTCACGATCCTATTGCCCAAAAGCATATTGAACCAGATTAGCCCCCATTTTCAGGGCCTGCTGACGCAGTTCCTCCGGATCTTTATGGACTTCGGGATCTTCCCAGCCGTCGCCCAAATCACTTTCAAAGGAGTAAAAACACACCAGCCGACCTTCCCAAAAAAGGCCAAATCCCTGAGCGGGTTTATCATCGTGTTTGTGAATCTTTGGCAAACCATTTTTAAATTCGTACTTCTGCTTATAAATCGGGTGTTCCCATGGCAATTCCGTAAATTCCTGTTCCGGAAAGACCTTTTTCATAGCGGCCCGCACATAAGGATCGATCCCGTAGTTGTCATCGATATGAAGAAAGCCACCACCAATCAGGTAATTGCGTAAATTTTCGGCCTCTGCATCAGAAAAGACAACATTTCCGTGGCCCGTCATGTGTACAAAAGCATAATTAAACAACTCCGCGCTCCCCACATCCACTACTGAATAATCCGTATCAAAATTAGTGCCCAGGTTTTGGTTACAAAACTTCGCCAAATTGGGTAAAGAAGTCGGATTGGCATACCAATCACCCCCACCATTGTACTTCAGTAGTCCCATCTTCAGCGTGGGTTCCGAAAATGTCATGCTCATCAACAATCCCGTGGTCAGGATCCCCATAAATAATTTACTCATCGTCATTTAGATATGCTATAATTTAACAAATGTATGGTATGGCAAGCTACCAAGCCCGCTGTTTCGGTCCGCAGTCGGCTTTTTCCCAAGCTCACGGGTTGGAAGCCCTCCTTTTTGGCCATTTCCACCTCTTCCGGGGCAAAACCTCCTTCCGGACCAATCAAAATACAAACGTCTTTTTGGGGATGGTAGTTGTCTTGCAGGCCGTCATTTACAGTTTCATCAATATATCCGATGAATTTCTCCATTTCAGGAAAGCTCGCTTGGTTTTTTAAAAATTGTTTGAGGGTTTGCAATTCATGCAGGATCGGCAATCGGGCCTTGAGCGACTGCTTAGTGGCCGAAAGCAGGATTTTTTCCAATCGGTCAGTACGAACCTTGGTCCTTTCGGAATGCCTGCAGGTCACCAGACTGATTTCGTCGATGCCAATTTCAGTCACCTTTTCCAGCAGCCATTCCATACGGGCCATATTCTTTGTTGGCGCAACGACTAAATGGATGCGAAAATCCCGTTGCTGCTCATCGGGCAGCTGTTCCACAATGCGGGCTTTACACTTTTTTCGGTGGGCCTCTTCAATCACCGCTCGGTAGAAGCCCCCTACCCCATCAATCAAATGGATTGGGTCACCAGCCCGCTTGCGCAAGACTTGGATGCAATGGCGAGATTCCTCTTCATCGAGGACCGCTTCATCGCCGATTATTTCGTTGGAATAAAACAAGATCATTGATTACAAAAGCTAAAATTTGCTTAAAACTACTACCTTTGCGTCCACTCTCACAACATTAGCAAGAGAATTGCTGTTTTTTCAATGATTACAACGACACAAAGTGGTCGAAATAAACTAATAACCACAATATTGATATGGGTATATTGATCATGGCGGGGCAACTGATGCTGAGCTTGTCTATTCTAATTGTTTTACATGAGATGGGGCACTTTTTGCCCGCTCGACTATTTGGTACTCGGGTAGAAAAGTTCTACCTCTTTTTCAACCCGTGGTTTACGCCTTATAAAAAGCAAATTGGCGAAACCGAATACGGTATTGGCTGGCTTCCCTTGGGGGGCTACGTGAAGATTGCGGGCATGATTGACGAAAGTTTTGACCGCGACCAACTCGACCAGGAGCCTCAACCTTATGAATTTCGTTCCAAGCCGGCCTGGCAACGCTTGATTATCATGCTGGGTGGTGTTACGGTCAACTTCATTCTGGGTTTTCTGCTGTATGGAATGGTCCTCTGGATTTGGGGCGAAGAATACATGCCCGCTGAAAACGTGGAGTACGGTATCTACGCCGATTCTTTGGGAATGGATCTGGGGCTGCAGGACGGCGACCACGTGCTAGCCGTTGGTGACCGGACCTTCGATATTTTCAACGACCGTATTTTGGTCCAGGAAATCGCCATCAACAATGCCAAAAGCATTACCGTAAACCGAGATGGTCAAGAAGTGAAACTTCCCGTAGACGAAAAGTTTTCCGCAATCCTTGCTAGCTATAAAAACAAGGACAAACGCCTCTTTTTGGCACGAGTTCCCTTTGTAGCCGGAGAGTTGATTAAAGACAATCCTGCCGAAAAAGGAGGCATTCAAAAAGAAGACCAGATCGTCAAGTTGAATGGAGAGTACACCCCCTTTTTCAATGACTTTTTGACAAAAATTAAGCCGTTGAAGAACCAGGAAGTGATGGTGACGGTGGTCCGCAACGAAAGTGATACACTCGACCTAAATATGACCACCACTGAAGACGGAACCATCGGGGTGGTGCCTTATGGCGAAAACTACTTCTTCGAAACCGCTACCAAGGAATATAGCCTGGCCGAAGCCCTTCCTGCCGGTACAACCAAAGGATTGGAATTCCTCGGCATTCAGCTCAAGGCCTTTGGGCAGATGTTCCGGGGCAAAATCAAAGCATCCGACAGCTTAGGTGGATTTGCGTCCATCGGCAAGATGTTTGGTGCCACCTGGGACTGGCGACACTTCTGGTTTATGACCGCTATTTTGTCGCTCATTCTAGCCTTTATGAACCTCCTGCCCATTCCGGCACTCGACGGTGGTTATGTAGTATTTCTCTTGTTTGAAGTTGTGACCGGCATCAAACCCAGCGATAAATTCATTGAGAATGCCAATGTCGTTGGTTTTATCCTCGTCTTGGGGCTGATTGTGTTTGCTAACGGGCTGGACGTGTTCCGAGAGTTGTTTTAGTCAAAAGATTTTCCTTCTTTGACAAATTTCGTGGTCAAACCAAAATGTGAAGCGCAAAACGACCATAGGGAGTCGCGATTTGCATTTTCGATTGGCTCTAAACCCGAGATTTGTCAAAGAACCAAGATTTTTATGTAAAAAACCGCTAGTTATTGTGTAATTTTAAAAAATTACCTACATTTGCCACGCGCTAGAAAAAAGGGATAGCGCAAAGGTCAAATCAAAAGGATTTTGACTGATGTTTTTTCCGCAAAATCCGCATGCCGACGTGGCGGAATTGGTAGACGCGCTGGATTCAAAATCCAGTTCTGGCAACAGAGTGGGGGTTCGATTCCCCCCGTCGGTACTTAGTCTAAAATAAGAAGCGAAAAGTAATTTTTTCGCTTTTTATTTTTACATCACTAGCCGAAGTGGTGAAATTGGTAGACACGCACGTTTCAGAGGCGTGTGCTCGTGAGGGCGTGCGGGTTCGACTCCCGCCTTCGGCACAGGTAGAAAGCTCAATTCTTTTTAAGAATTGGGCTTTTTTTTTGCAGTAAACCGTTTGGGGCGGGAGGAGAAGTTTATCCCGGCTTAGCTAATCTTGGGAGCGCAGCCACCTTAGATTTGCTTGACCGGGAAGGCTAAAGCTCTAAACAAGCCAAATGTGTTAAGAGCAAAATCAACTTACCCTCTTTTTTTCTTTCTTTTCTTTCTTTGATTAACTTTAGTGAGGGTAAAAGTCATGGAGTGATTGCTCCCCGTTGAACTAATAAGTTCTCCCTTTAAAACGTTTGGGTCTGCTTGTACTGTTAACCGGATATTGACTTTTTTCTTGAATGAATTAGGATCTCGTTTTATCCAGTCCTTGTGTTCAAGAAAAAAAGTATCATCGCCTTCCTGCTTAACATCACAGTAAAATTTACTTGTGGTTCCCATATAGGGGTCACCCGCGCTATTTGACCTTGTTACGATTGCCATTAACAATCCAGCTTCCTTTACAAATTCGACCTTAATAGGATCGCTTTTTCTTAATTCGGATGAAGTTCCTTCATAAATTGCATAATTATGGCTCCCTTTCCATTTTGTATCTTCGATGTTAAAGGGTGTTTGTGCTGATAGTGTTGTACTCGCTACGATAAGAGTAACATACAAATAAATTAATTTTAACATAATAAGTTTTGCTCTTTTATGGTGAAAGAATTAATGTTTCAAAATTCGATTAGGTTTACAAATCACTTGCTTAGGTTCGCGCAAAAAGTCATACAGCATATTGCCTAAAACTTTATCTAGCCCCTTTTTCTATGAGATAATCTTTGTATTCTTCCCTTGCCCTTTCTAAAATACTTATCCTACCAGAATCCATTAATCCTTTTTGGCTTGTATGATTGACATCTGCTCCATTTTCGACAAGAAACTTAACCATATCCATATTATCTTTCCTAATTACAGCCAAGTCTAAAACAGAAAAATACGGATCAGAAAAATTGATATTCGCGCCCTTTTCAACTAGGATTTTGACAAGATGGAAGCTATTGTTTTTAACGGCCATCATTAACGGAGACCGAGAATTGTAGACACCTGAAGAGGGGTTTCTTTGGGTAGCAATATTTAAGTTACAGTCATAGTTTTCTATTAAGAAAGCAGTAAGAATTTGCGCATTATCATACGTGAAATAATTATGCTCTTTCAATAGATGTGTTTCTACGTATTGACAATTGGGCTTAGCGCCCATCTTGAGCAATTGGTTAACGGATTGAATCTTTTTATGCTTCAATGCAAACTCAAGTGGTGTCCCAAAAAAAGCAGGAAAAATACCTCTGTCCTTTTCTCGTACAGCACTCCACCAATAAGTAGGAGAAGTCCTAAGGTTGATGTCTGCTCCCAATTGAACTAAAAGGTTTAGCATTGATGTATCTTGGATCATTATAGCTGCAAATAATGCCATACTATATTTTGGTTTGGCTCCATTATTCACAAGAAAAGCAACCAATTCTTGATCTGAGTTAGCAGCGGCAATAGTCATAGGGTCTGCTAGTTCCCCAATTCCCGTGCAAATAGGATACTTATAATTATATTTCACGACTGGAATATTCTTTTCTGCACCTTCAAAGTAATTAACACTTGCTCCAGCCTCTAAATATGTCGTAGCTTTTACCATGTCATGTTCTCTAATTGCTTTGCAGAACCTCTTTTGAATTTCCATTGACACGGGCATTATGATTTCATAGCTGCGATATTCTTTAGATAAAGCCTCTCTTTCTGCCTTTTCCCTTCGTTCTTGAGCTTTCCGTTCTTTTTTACTTAGCTCTTGCGAGGAAGAGACATTTACAGACAAAAGGATGATAATAAGAGTTGAAATGATTAAATTAATTGATTTCATTTTTTGAGTAGTTATTATTTTTTAGTTATTTTAAAGCAATAGAGCTGATCATTTATTCGTAGTGCGTAGATCCCTTCTTCCATTTGTCCTTCATACTTCAATCTATAGCTATTACTGCCTTCACGTCTACCCCGTAAGCCGATGTTTAATTTTTGATTCTCCTTTTTATTGTTTGAAGCTACATATACAAAACCTCTCTTTTGATAAACCGAATTCGGGCACACAAACCCCGGTTTAATAAGATCAACACGCTCTATTTTAATCCATTCAGAAGAAGCTAAATTCTCGTCACTGAAGTCGTTTCCCTTTAATATAACCTCACTGACGGAGCGGACCTCTGTAATCTTCTTCTCGACTGTAAACCATTTTTTCTCTCCATGAATTCTTTCATTTAAGGTGGTTGCGTTTACGTCTTTTATAAAGGTGCAACGCTGACTTTTACTCCCTAAAACCTCCATTAAACTATTGGATCTTGTCTTTATATAGAATCCATCAAAATCGGTATTATCAACACTTCTTTTTACAGAATATGACCTAATTAGGCTATCTTCTTTGAGTTCGTACGGGTTGGGCCTGTTTAATATGCTATCAGAAACACATCGTACACTGAGATAGTTATTTTTCCCTATCGCCTTACGAGCAATTTCATCATTATTGATTAAATGAGACATTGCGCTTGTTGGTCGATTTTCGTTTGTAGTTGAGGACCACAGGTAAGAGGCCCTATCTTTATCCAAAATTTGTGATCTTATATTACCAAACCCAGCCTGAATAAGGTTAATTGAATCACTATTCAAAATTTTTTTATACCTATATGCAGAGTCGTATTCTCCTTCAAGGTTATTTGTGAAATTTATCCATTCATCATCATCCGGCAAATGCCACCCAGAGGGACAAACATAATTGGCCACTTTATATTGATATAATCTGCCGTATTTCTCACAACTATATTCATCACTACCAGGACATTTTGTTTTGGCATCATCCTCAGGGTTTGAAAATTTATAGTTTATGTTTTCAGCCATCCAAATTCGATCACTCACTACTATAGTTCTGTACTTATTCCCATCTCGATCATCGATTAAATATCCTGATAGATTAACAACCTGTGCAATTGATATCAATGGAACAAATACCAGTAGTGTTAAGGCATATACATACTTCATATCAAATTATTTCACCGTATTTTAAATAAATAAAAAGCATCTTCTATAAACAAAGCATACCATCCACTAGATAGATCATCCGGAAAGTAGTATTCAGAATGGTTAGCACTAATACTTTTTTTCTTGAAGCTAAGGGTTATGGGTTCCTTTTTTTCATCGACCATTCCGATATAAGCATGCCCTTTTTTGTATAACTTATTGCCACAGTGCAAAAAGTGGGAACCTAATGCTTTCCTGTCAATTTTAATAAATTGAGCCATCGGCAAAACTTTATCGTTAAAGTTAGCACCTTTGAGTATGACTTTTTTGACACTAGAAACTAGTGAGACATTTTCTTCTTGGGTAAACCACCTTTTGGGATAATTAAAATACAAACCGAATCTCCCTGTTACATAATGACATAAGCTCCCTGCACTTGGCAACACCTCAACAAGCTGACTATCATCCTGTTGAATATAAAATCCATCATAGTCTGTATTTAATCTGATCAAAGAATTAGTATAGTCTATCAGCTTCTTATGATAAGCTAGTTCTTCCTTCCTTATTCTGATCTTTGAATCGTATACTCGATAATCTTCAAAAGAAAAGGAAGGCGAGTCTAAGATCTCTAATATATAAGTTGACAATTCTGATTCCGTTTCGAATTCAGCACTAATCTTACTAAGAAACGATTCTAATCTTGTACTATATCCTATAGTTTTATTGCAACGAACAATGTTAGTCTGTATTTCTGTAAGAATCTCTCTTTTTTTCGATTCATTTTTCTCTAGTAATTGGTCTAAAAAATCAAAAAGCACCTTTTCGTAGTGTTTACGTTTGGCTTTATCTTTTAACCAATTAATTTTTGAAATTCCAGATGTATATTGTTGGAAAGCGGCAAAAGATTCTATATCCCTAGATTTTAGCGCTTGAAATTCGTTGTTAAATGCTTCATATCGCGATGTATCAAGCGAGTTGACGCGCCCCATTATTTGGGAGTATTCAGTAGCATTTTCAAAAGATTTCTGCAGTTCTTTTTCAAGATATATCTTAGATGGCTTTACTGTAATTTGTGCAGTTAAAGAATAGCTAATAAAAAGTAAACTTGTAAGGATATACTTTATCTGATTCATAATTTCATTTTAACAATTCATGTATGAACCAAAAATCTATATTTCTCCTAGAACAAGAGAAGCATCCTTACAAACACCCTTAAAATCCTTACGAAAGAGTTAATCTGTATCGCTAATCACTAGTCAGCTTGCAACTTCGGAAGTCCACTTTGAAAGTCATTACGGTAAGTTTTTCCAATTGGGATTTCTTTTTGCCCATCTTGATATGAAACAAAAGCCCGTCCACCATCAAAGGCAATAATTTTATCAACATTGACCACATAGGATCGATGAACCCTTTGTAAAACAGGGTTTGACACCTGTCTAGTAAAGCTGCTAAGGTTCGCTGCTAATACAGCTACAGTCTCACTGGTATATATTTTGACATTGGGACCTAGTGCTTCAACCCAAACGATATCAGCAATCTCTATCCGAACATATTTTGTGCGATCCTTGACAAAGACATAATCTTTTGAGGAGTACATTAAACAAGATGGAGGGCTATGTAATCTCAAAGAGTGCGAAGGGTCTGCCGTTTTTTGAGAAGTAAAATTTGAAACCGCAAAATCCAAGGCTATCTGTAACTGCAACTCGTTACAGGGTTTTATTAAATAGTAGGCTGGATTGGTCTCTTTTGCACGCCCTACCGTTTCCGAATCGCCATACGAAGTCAGAAAAATGACCGGCACTTTTTCAATAGCATTAAATTCTTCTACGAGCTCTATCCCATCTAGTTTACTACCACCAAGGTTAATATCACATACCACCAAATCGGGTAATCTCCTACGAAAAGCCAACAAAGCATCATCAGAATTATCTACATTATCTGTAATGAGGTAACCAAATTCAAGGAGTTGTTCCTGCAATTCATTTGCAATAACAATATCATCTTCAATAATAAGTATTTTTAACGAGCTCATAAATTATACAACTATTTTCTCACCTTTGAAATGAAAACGGAAACAGGCTCCTTTATTATTTTCTGTCTTCACGGTTCCCTTTATTTGTTTCGTTAGCATGACAATAAGTTCTAATCCTAAGGAATCCGCTTGGTCTAAATCTAGCGACTCTGAAATTCCCGTTCCGTTATCTGTATAAGTTAAAAAAATATCGCCATTACTGTCTCTCTTTACATTGATAGTGATTAACGGTTGAGGCTGGTATGTGAAGGCATGTTTAAAAGAATTGGTTATTAATTCATTGACTATCAACCCTATTCGAAGACCAACCTCAGCTTCAACTAGCATAAGGTGCCCTATTTGTAGTTCAATTTGAGGCTTTTTGCTGCTGATTAGATAAGTAGCCTGTAGGTATGCACATAATTCTTCTAGGTAATCATAAAGGTTTATATCCGAGTTTTCCTCCTGGATAAATAGCTTTCTATGGAGGAGAGACATTGCCTGAACTCTGGTTTGCCCTTCTTTTATAGCTTGTTGTACTTCTTTATTTTCTATCCTCCTTCCTTGCATTTTCATAAGACTTGAAACAAAAGCAAGATTATTCTTAACCCTGTGAAGCAATTCCTTATGAAGCAACTCTATATTTTCATTTTTTTGGGTGAGTTGAATATTATGCCTTTTGCGGTCTCTATTTTGGCCATAGAGCAAAAACAAAAGCCCCCCTAAAAGAACGATTCCTGCTAAACCTCCGTACAATGTTGTTCGCTGGTTGTGAACAGTTACAGCCAAGAGTTCTTTTTCACGTGTTAAAAGTATGTTTTCTGTTTCCTTCCTTTCGGTTTGGTATTCTGTTTCCCATTTTTCTATTTCCTCTGAAACGAGCTTTTTCTGTGATTCCAGCCACCCTTCATGCAACGCCTGAAAATATTCTAGAGAAGAAAAATCGTTGTTAGACTTCAAATTAAATTTCAGCAAAGTAACTAATAAGTCATTGTAATAACCTAGATCATCTCTTTCGTTTAATTCATACTCCCTTTTTGCAAGCCTTTGGTAGTGTAGTGCTTGATTGAAATCGCCTTCCAAATCTTTAAAAGCGGCAATCTGCTGATAATAATAGCTCGGAGTATAATCGTTTACTTCTGAATATTCCTCAAGCAATGGTAAATAGACTTTTGCAAGCGCGATGTTTTTTTTGTTATTGACATAATACCCAAACAAAGCACCTAATGCCTTAAAATAGGTTCCTTTCGATACCTTGTCTTTATTATCAATAACCTTTTTAAAGTAAGTGATACAGGTATCATTCTCCATTTGTTTATACAATACCCCTAAGCCATACCAGTTTGAAGCTTTCCTAATAAAAGGTAAGTTTTTAAGTTTTTCGTTTTCTAATTTATAAAAGAGCGTATTTTCATAATCCTTATTGCGAAGGTATATGGATGCGAGCCAATAGTTAATCAAAAAAGTATTCTCTTCATCAAGATTATTGTTTCCTTTCAATAGAGCATCAAATTCATTTATTGCCAACTTGTATTGATCGGTATTAACTAACGCTATCCCTTTATTTATCCTGTATTTCACATATTCAATCGGATCTAATGAAAATTTATTCAAGGTGGAGTCAATAATACTTATTGCTTTTTTAAAGTCTCTCGTCAATAATAAAAATTTACTGTAATATTTGAAATAATCTTCCTCGATGGCCTTTACTCTTTCATGGGATCTAAGCCTTAAAAATAGCTTTTTAGCCTCCTCTTCCTCTCCTGTTGTACCTATGATATAAGCATAAGCTAAAGAGTCTCGATAAAGCAAATCCTGCTGCTGCAAATCTTGGGCTATGTAGAAGGCGCTGTCCAACAAAGATAAGGCTAGTCCAACATTAGTAGATCTAAAATTTAATGCTTTTGAGATCAGAGAATCGTGCAATTTGAAATCTTGACTACTAACCTCCAAAGGCATGAGTATTGTAATATTCAACCAAAAAAAAAGGCTGAAAAATGATGACACAGAGCCCTGTTTTAAAAGCAGGCACATAAGAAATGTTTATTATTTGGTAATCAATTGTCCGGTAATTTTAGGAAATAAATCAGGATGGTAAAAAAGAGTGCATCGATTTGTGACCAAACGACTACTTACAAAAGATACTTTCAGCCAGGCCTACCCTACTTAAAGGGGCAAGGCTATTTTGCAGCTATACTAGACAAATTTGGCGTATTAACCAAACCCAAAGGACATTTTTTGCTTTTACAAATTATACGCCTTACCTTTGTACCGTTGTTCATCGTTTTAGATGAGTAGGCTCTAAAATAAATATGCTGGGATTTCTCCCGTTTTTCCAGCACTTCTACCTGTCAATACTCCATCCTGAAAGTTAGCCAAGCGATCGATAGCTGGCCTGAAAGTTTTTTACCATAATCATTCCAAGGATTTTAACCAAGGGGTACCCCCCGCCCTTTGTGTTTACTAGCCATTGATCTTCCTAAACTGTTCTTCTTGCCTGCCAGTCCACCCAGTATGTCTCGGTGATCACACATTTAGTTGGGCTTTAGGTTGTTCTTTTTTTACGGCTTTGGCCAATTTAGAAGAATCCCACGCTAAGATTAGCTATATTGGGTTTTCCCAACAACACCTAACCCACAATGAAAGAAACAACTGCATTCCTAAAAGCCAACCCGTCTTTTGATCTGCTCAACACCAATTTGCATGATACAAAAACTTTGAAAAAGCTTGGCTTAAAGGCCAATAGTGAAGTAATGGTCACACAGCTACGAGCCTTGCAGCGTATCCAAAGTTTCGTTTCCAATCAGAAACTTGCGGTGACCCTGATCAAAAAGAATTTTGATTCGGCCCATAAGATCACTTCGGAGAGTAGGCAGGATTTTGCGACGGCTATGAGCAAATCCCTGAATCCGGAGGAAGCAGCAAAAATCTACACTGCAGCTGAAAAAAGAACCAATGGTGTCATGAAGCTTTGGGGAGTGGTCAATCACCTTTCCGCGCCTCATTTTAAGGCATTACGCACCAATGCGATCTCTCCGGAAGTAAATCAATACTTTGAAGGATTACCGGGCTACCAGGATTTCTTTGGGGGCCTCAACTATTGCGATTGTGCGGAGTGTAAATCCATCTTTGGCCCAGCCGCCTATTTTGTTGATTTACTACGCGTCATTGACAAAAAAATCATCCGGCAAAACCCCGACACCATACCACCAATCATGAGCCTGGAAAAACGGCGCCCCGACCTCAAACAAATTAAACTGACCTGCGGAAACACAAACGAAACCATTCCTTATATCGATATCGTTACTGAGCGCTTGGAGAGTGCATTGGCGATGGTGAAGACGGATGACCTCTATCAATATATCGCCCAGAGCGTATTCCCTTTCAACCTTCCTTTCCATCTACCGCTGACCATAATTCGTACCGGACTCAAGCAGTTTAACACCACTTTAAATGAAATTCTTGCGCTACTCGACGCAGATCAAGAGAAAGTGGCCGCTGAGATCCTCCACATCTCCCCCGAAAAGTGGACGTTGCTCACTGAGGAGAAAAAGGAAGCTGCTGATTTAGAAAAATTTTACGGTGTTAAAGATATCAAGGAGCTTAATGATCTGTCAACCTTCAGTCAAAAAACCGGACTAAATATCCACCAGATAGAAAACCTGTTTAATGAAAACCTTTCTCAGGACGAACTGAAGGCAAAGCTTAACTTGAAGTTTTTTATCAATAAATATGTAAGGACAAATGTGCCGGCCGTCAAGGACGGAAAAATCGAAAACCTGCCCCCCACTGTCCTTGATCGCATTCACCGCTTCATCCGCCTGGCTAATCAACTGAATTGGAGTTACATTGATCTCAACTGGGCCGTCCACACCCTCCACAAAGAAGAAGGAAATCTGGATTCAAATACGTTGACCGCCATTGCCGGTATTCAGCAGATTTCGCAGCAATACAAGTTAGCGGTTGCCGAGATACTCCCCTTCCTATATGATTTAAAAACCTTTGGCCAGGGAAATGGCCCCAGCTCAGAAGCGCCATTCGACCTGGCGTTTAATCCCGTGGGACAGTCTAGCTACCACCCTAAAGATAATGACCAAGATCCCTATAGTGAAAATCAAACCTATCAGGACAAACTGAAGGAATGGGATTATACCCAAACGGATCCTGACAACCAGAAATTAGCCACTTGGCTGGCGGCAGGTACCGGCTTGCGAGAGGCTAATCTAAAAACGCTGTTGGCATCCTTTGGCCAACCACCATTTAAGCTGACCGTGGGGAATTTATCGCGCGCATACCGACATGCCCGACTAAGCCAGATCCTGCACTTAGACATGGAGGATTACCTGGCCTTTTTGAAGTTGTTTGGTTTCGATAAAGTCGCTTTTAGCGTTGAAGATCTTCTTAAAATATTCGAAACACAAGATCTATTACAGCGCTCCCCCTTAAATGTGCGACAGTTGAATTACTTTGTAAAATGCACCGAAAGTGATGCTGTCCTCACCCCCTATCTATCGAAGCAGCTTGAAAGTTGGTTCGGAATGATCAAGAAACTTATCGGGAAGCTGACGGAGAAATTATTTGGAGCTGCCCTCACACGCATGGTGATAGCAGAACTTAGCAAATTACTGCAAGCTGATGAGAAGGTAATTCTGGCGATCTTAAAAGTCCTTGGTAAAGAGGTCAACTTCCAGTTTGTCAAGGATTTCCACAATGGGGATAAAGCAGCTGAGGTTCTGATCAATCAGTTATCTGGTTGGATAACCCTGGTCAAAGCGCTTCAGCTAAACGTATCGGACTTAGAAGGTATCGCTGAAAACAAAGAGAATTTTTACAAATCCCAATGGCCAACGGCAGATGAAGTGTTGGATTTATTCCGCTTCAAAGAAGCACAGCAGATGCTCTCGGATACTTCAGATGATCTGCTCGGCTATATGACTGCAACCACCATCGAACAACAGGCAGAGGCGTTGTCTGGTGTCATCTCCTCCATCGAAAAGGCACAACTCCAATCATTGCTGGAAAGCCTGTCTGGGGAGTCTGGAATTAAGACCTTACGGAAAGTCATGAAAATCGCCGATGTCTCCCGCCGCACGGGTGCAGGTTTACCCTTTCTGCAAAGTCTCAAAAAACTGACCGATCCTAAAGGCAAGCTCGAAGACCAGACCTGGCAGGCATTTATGGCAACCGCAGAAAACCTCTTTGCGCTGTTGCGTGCACGGCATTCAGCAACTGACTGGCCTCAACTCTATGAGCAACTTGACACGGAAGTAAAAGCCAGATTGCGTGAAGCATTGGTCGCCCTGGCACTTACCGAACTTCCTAAAACTCAAGGATTGGAGTGGATCAAAACCGAGCGCAATCTATATGAGTATTTGCTGATCGATGTACAAATGGGCGCCTGCAGCAGAATTTCCTACCTCAAAGAGGGGCTTAATGCCCTGCAATTATACTTACATCGTTGCCGGGAACAGCTCGAAACTGGTGTTCAAAATCTGGATATTCCTGAAGAATGGTGGGAATGGATCCTCAATTATCGCATTTGGGAAGCCAATAGAAAAATCTTTCTCTACCCCGAAAATTACCTCGATCCTTCCATTCGAAAATCGAAAACCAAGATCTTTCGAGATCTCGAAAATTCGCTGCAGCAGGGCGATCTCGACCAGGAAACTATCGGAACGGCCTTCCGCAAATACCTTGAAAGCTTTGCCGAATTGGCCAACCTGGTTTATGTGGATGCTTATTATATGGATGACCAGGACGTTCCAGGATGTGGATCGCCTTCGGGAGGCAACCCTAATTCAGTCTTCTTCTTCGCACGCACCAAAGTCCAGCCGTACAAGTATTACTATATTATCAGACAGGCTGATGGCATTTGGTCAGAATGGAATGAAGTAAACATTCCCATTCACGCCCAGCACATTACACCAGTCTATGCCTTTGACCGCCTCTTCCTGTTCTGGGTAGAACAAAAGACGATCAAGGATTCAAATGAGGGCACCGAGAAAGTGGAAGGAAACACCTTCCAAAAACTTGACAAGCCGAATAAACCCAAAATTGAGGTGACCAAGGCCAGGATCAAATATACTTTTTACAACTTCAATAAAGATTGGGTACAACCCCAGGACCTGGTGCCCAAAAACCCGGAGGCGATCATCTCGGTTTCGGGAGGGTTGGAGCCGCTTGATTTTAACGGCCTATTTGAAAAGGAGTTTTTTGATACCGATCGTCTGGCCTGGAATAAGGTATATTGCCTTAAGATCCCAGCCGGAAAATCGCCATCAAGCAAAACAGAACAACTGGTCGTATTTTTCGGGCCCATGCTTAAACTTGTCGGTTATAAGAAAAGGACAGCTCCTTCTTCCTATCCTGAAGTCACTACTGACAACCCCCATTTATTAGAGCTGGAAACCATGCTCAACCAGGCAGGTAAAAATTTCGACAAGGTTAAGACGGATGGCTATACCGGAAAACTGCCGGTTTTCCCGCCAGTTGTCCTGGAAAGCGACCTGCAACCTAATTTTTTGGCCAAGCCTAATGAGGTTGTTTTTTTGGAAAGCGATGCCGAGCACAAAGGAGATTTTTTCCAGGAAGAATTCAATGACAAAGGGCAACTGGTGCTACTTAAAACCAGCGAAACCATCCCTAGCAATTATAGTAACCAGGTTGACGAGGCTCATTTCACCAGCGTATTTCAGACTAAAAAAGGTTGGCCAGGTTGGGATCTTGCTTCACCATATGATACCGTTATCCACTTTGACTTTGAAAGTTCTGGAAAGCAGGACTATATAATTATTTACCGGCCCGCATCACCAAGTGGATTGGCGATTTTTAATATCGTAGGGCAGGAAATAGTAGAGCAGAAGCAGCTAAATGGTGTAGTTGGCAAATTTAATCTGGAAAGTTGGTACCATGCCTTTGCCTTTGACTACGAAAGCACAGGAAAATCAGATCATCTTGTTTTTAACCAAAAAAGTAAGGTGATCTCTATAATGAAAGGCAACAAAGCCAATTTGACCTTAAGTGAAATACTTAATACTTCTGCCTTGAAAAAGAAGGAGGATGATCAGGTTTTTGCCATTGATTTTGAAAGTACAGGCAAAACGGATCACCTTGTCGTGTTTTCCTCTAGCAGCAAGACGCTATCTTTTTACAAGAATAAGGGTAATGCCATGACCTTGGTTACTTCCTGGACCAAGGTACCATTCGACGAAAATAGCCGACTCTTTGCCTTCGACTTCGAAAGTACGGGCAAGGCGGACCATTTGGCCTGGTATGGTATAAAAAGTGATGTATTCCATGTGCTCAAAAAGGCAGGCGATGAGCAAAAGTCTAAATCAGTGCCTTACAGTAGCGATTGGATAGCATTTAGCACTCAATGGGGAGTGGCCGGTTATCAACCTTTTGGCACCACTGATCAGATCTTTCCCTTCGACTTTGATGGCTCAGGAAAACTTGACCACCTGGTGATCTATCGACCAGGTCCACAAAACATTTTGCTCATCCTCAAGACCACCAAAAATAAATACACCGGAGCCCGTGGATATAGCCGGGACCGCAATTTCAACGTGGTATTCGTTGCCCAAGGGAAACTTGGTGGCTATGACCTGAGTGACGGCTTAAATCAGGCTTGCGCACTTGATTACAATAGCACCGGAAAGACCGATCACCTGGTCCTTTACCGGCCTGGATTGCGTCGTTTCTCCGTTATAGCAAAAAACTACTCTGATGTCTGGATTTCGGAAGGCAACGATCAGCGAAAAGACTCCGTCACCAAGATCATGAACCACCCAAGCGCCTTTGTTTACAATGGCGATAAGGAGTCCTTTCTACTGTTGGATCCAGATAAAAAGACCGATTCCATTTCCCAGATGGTCAATGAAAAGACTTCAGATTGGGTTGCTGGCCTTCAGGTCATCCCAGCCCAGGAGCCCCCGGCCTTAAAGGATTATAAATTCAAAGCAACACGCCTGACCACTGCTGCAGTACACCGGCTCAGTTCGACACTTTTCTCCGGAGGTATCGACAAGTTGTTGAGCATTCCCACTCAAAAAGGCCCGTCTGAAGCGATTTTGCCTTATGCCAGGTTTCAATTTAACGAGGCAACGGTGGAAGCGCCAAAGACTTCAGATGGCGCCAAAGTTGATTTTGATGGGTCCTATGGGCTCTACTATTGGGAGTTGTTTTTCCATGCCCCTCATTTGATATTCAAGGTGCTCAACAGTAAGCAAATTTACGATCTGTCAGAAAAGTGGTTGAAATATATCTTTGACCCAACCGCTTCTTCGGAAAACGGACCCGCTGCCAACAATGCCCGGTTTTGGCAATTCCTCCCCTTCCGCGGTCATACGCTGGAATCTCTGCAAGATCAGCTCAGCAACAAAAATGAAATCAATGCCTACCACTGTCACCCCTTCGATCCACACGCCATTGCCCGGCTCCGCATCGGCGCCTACGAAAAGGCCGCAGTGATGCAGTATATCGACAATTTGCTGGACTGGGGAGATCAGTTGTTCCGACAATACAGCTGGGAATCGATCACCACCGCAACGATGTATTACGTCTATGCCTGGAATATACTTGGCCCGCGTCCTCAAAGCGTTGGCGCTTGTAAAACGGAAAAGCCTGCTAGTTACGATGACCTCTCCAAGCGGTACAATAATGATATTCCAGAATTTCTAATCCACCTGGAAAATGCTTTGCCGCCCGGTATGAAGGAACTTCCCCGAATTCCCTATAATGAGCTCGACGCTTATTTCTGCATTCCCGAGAATGAAGACTTTGTCGCTTATTGGGATAGAGTGGAAGATCGCCTCTTCAAGATCCGCCATTGTCTGAATATAGATGGGCAAAAAGTGCCATTACCTTTGTTCCAACCTCCTATTGATCCGATGGCCCTGGCCCGGGCGGCAGGGACTGGGATCGATGTGATGTCTGCCTTTAGTGGTGGTGGAGAAATTGCCAATTATTACCGTTTTCAGATATTGCTCGACCGCGCACGATCCTTTACGCAAACTGTCATACAATTTGGTGCCGCCCTACAGGATGCCTTGGAGAAAAAAGATGCCGGCGCTCTTGCTACTTTAAGGCTCAACCAGGAAAAGGCCATCCTCAACCTGTCTACCCAAAATTTTGAACTTCAAATCAAGGAACAGGGATTCCTGATCGAGGCCGCAGAGCAGCATCAGGAAATTGCACAGGGGCGAGCGGAGTGGTACGAGAAATTGATAAAAGGGGGCTTAAATGCTGGGGAAATTGTAAATCTCTATGGATTATCGGCCTCCTTAGTCCCCATTGGAATAGGAACATTTATTTTGGGACTTGCGGCACCTTTACATCTGACGCCAACAATTTTTGGGCTGGCGGATGGAGACCTTGAGCCAGGCCATGCCGTTGAAGCGGCAGCTCATACTATAGAAGGAGCGACAAAATTGTTGGAGACCAGCGCTGAAATTGCAGCCAAAGCTGGCGAATATGAACGCAGAAACCAAGAATGGACCTTCGAATACCAGGAAGCCGAAGAGGAAGCCAAACAAATTGGTTTTGAAATCAAGGCAGCCGAAGCCCGACTGGAAGTACTGGAAAGGCAGTTGGAGGTTCACAAAAAATCCATTACCCAGGCCAAGGAGTACGAGTCCTTTCTCAAAAACAAATTCACAAATCAGGAGCTCTATCAATGGATGATCGGCCGGATCTCTAGTGTTTATTCCCAGGCATATCACCTGGCGCTGGATCAGGCCCTCAAGGCCCAGGCCGCCTATCAGTTTGAATTGAGCAGTGAGGACAATTTCTTCCAGTTTGAAAACTGGGATTCCGTTCACAAAGGCCTACTGGCCGGTGAAGGACTCCTACTTTCCTTGCATCAGATGGACAGTGCCTACCTACAAAATAACGTGCCAAGGATGCAGCTGGAAAAAAATATTTCGCTACTGCACCTCGATCCTCAGCAATTTATGCAGTTCAAGCTGGGACCCACTCCTGGGACACTAAATTTCTCATTTAAGCAGCAACTTTTTGACTGGGATTTCCCCACCCATTACGACCGAAAAATCAAGGCCGTCTCCGTGACTTTTATGGGCCAGTCATTACAAGGAAGTGCTATTAATGCCACGCTTACGCAAAATAACAATACCGTTAATACTGACTCTGAACGAAAAAAACAGCGACAGGATTGGCTAAAAGGACAATCCGTAGCCCTTTCCGGTCGACAAGACGATGCCGGTTTGTTTCTTTTGGACTTCCGCTATCCCGACGAGCAATTTTATCCATTTGAAGGAACCGGGGCTATCTCCACATGGACACTCAGTGTCCCCCCGGAAAACAATCAGATTGACCTCAAGGATATTAGTGATATTGTGGTGAAGCTACATTACACTTCCCTGGGAGGCGGCACAAAAGCACCTTCACTACCGAAACCTCCTTCCTCCCTTGCCAAGGTCATCGATGTCAAAAAAGTATTGGGTGAAGAAAAATGGGCTGCCTTTGCCTCTACTCCACAGGGAAATTCATTCACCCTGGAACTACCCATATCAGCCGGATATATCATCTCCAACATCAACGATGTAAATCTGGTAGCGGTGGGCGTGGTCTTGAATGTAAAAGACCCCGTGTCAGACGGGAATAAAGCATTTGTTTCGCTAGCGATTGGAGAGAACCCAGCCAAAGAGATCGGCATCAAGAACAATTATGGCTCCTTAGCCATTAAACAACAATCGATTACTACTGATAAAATGACTTTAAGCCTGATTAAGGATCAATTGCCGGAGGCCCTGAAAGCTGGCGAACAGCTAAATGTGGAAGCTTTGGAGAATGTGTTTATGATCATCACCTTTAAGTCAAAGGGATCATAAGTGCTTCCGGGTACAGGTATTTTTGCCGGTGATTTTCCTTTTAGTTTGGCGAATTTTTGATGACTTCGCAGCTTTAAGAACCAGGTACAGCATTGATTTTTGCCTCTTTGTATTAAGGCAAAGACGCTGCCGGAGGCATATTCTATTGGTACTCTTCCCAAACAAAAAACGCCTATCCAATACCCAATTTCGGATTCTGAATAGGCGTCCTGTCCTTTTAAATTATTATTAGATAATCATCAAAACCTTTAAATAAACATCAAATGCGTATTCTCTCCCGCTGCTTTGTCATAAAAGTCGCCCACAGTGAGGATGCCATCAACTTCATCGATGAGTTGTTCTTTTTCGATGTGAAACATGTCCATAGCTAGTTTACAAGCCCACATTTTGACGCCGGAAGCAGAGAGGATTTCCAGAAATTCTCCCACAGGAGGAATATCCAGTTTTTCCATTTCCTTTTTCATCATTTTGGTAGCTACGGCTTCCATTCCTGGCAAACCACCTAACATCGTGGGAATGTGCATGGCCGGATTACCAACCGTGGCAACGTGTAAGTGTTCCAGTTTTTCCTTTTGGATGGCTTCCAGGCCAAAGAAGGTGAAGAATATCTCTGCTTCGATGCCTTCCATACGGGCACCATTGGCCAGGATGAAACAGGCATATACATTATCAATAGTCGCTTTAGATAAGATGAGCATGATCTTTCTGACCTTGCCGTTATTTGTGGTGGTTGCCATAATTGTTGATTTTTAAAGTTAATTTTTTTGGACGCGGAGGCAACGGAAGAGCAGAGATAACGGAGGATTGTTTTGGGGCTCCTCGATGCGCTGCTTTTCCGATTTTTCTCCAATCCCTCTACTCCCCAATATCTCTCTGCACCCTACTCCTGTCCCTCTTTTAGATACAGCTCACTGGCTTGGGGATACCGGCAATTTTGCTGGCTCTTTTCAGCGGGCCATCGGGAAATAGTGCGTAAAATTCCTTGATAGAAACTACGCCACTCTTGCCCACTTTGCGAATACTCAACGGTACACCGCTTTTGTGTTGCGCTTGCAAGTATTCGATGACCTTCCAGTGCTCATCGCCTAATTGAATGCCGTATTCATCCGCAATTTCTTGCGCTACTTCTTTCGTCCATTGGTTGAGATCCTCGAGGTAACCTTCTTCATTTACGGCTACATTTACACCTGCTATTGACTTGTTCATTTTATTTTAATTTATAGTTAGTGAATGGTTTTCTAAAAATCTTTACCCGCCTCACTCATAGTGGCGGAAACAAAAGGAATGTGTTTGCCTTTGATCAACATATTCCAGTAGATCCAGCGGAAAGCCAACTTACCCAAATGGTTCATGCGGCTTTCTTTCAACAGTCGCAAAGGACCTACCCCGGGAAAGGGAAAAGTACCGGTGACTGGCTCGTGTGTATAGTTAAAATCGATCAATAGGGCCTTGCCGTTACCGGTTTCAATGAAACAGTTGGCGTGACCGTCAAATTCGTCTTTCAGAGGCTCGCCGTTGATGTAACGTAGCACATTTTCAGTCAAAATCTCCGATTCAAAGTGCGCTACAGAACCGGCTTTAGAAGCGGGAATATTGGTGGCATCCCCAATCGCAAAGATGTTGTCCTTGATTTGGGTCTGCAAAGTGGCTTTATCGGTCGGTACATAGTTCAATTCATCACCAATACCGGATCGTTCCATGACCTCGCTACCCATATTTGTCGGCACGGTCACCAGCAAGTCGTAATTTACTTCCTTGCCTCCATAATCCACAATCTTCCGATTAGCTCCGTCTACTGATTCAATATTGAAATCCGGAACGATTTTAATGCCCTTCTCTTCCAACAGATAAGACAAGGTCTCCGTAGCTTTGGGCTTGGTAAAAGCTCCACTCAAAGGCGTTACGTAGGTGATGTTCACCTGGTCCCGCATGCCTTTATTTTTGAAAAAAGAATCCGCTAAAAAGGCAAACTCCAGGGGTGCAACCGGACATTTAATCGGCATTTCAGCAATGTGGATGACCAGTTCACCGCCGTCCCATTTCCGAAGTTTGTCTCTCAGGTTTTTGGCGCCCTCAAAGGTGTAAAAATCAAAGATATCCTTGTGCCAGTAGTCGCCCATCATGCCCTCAATTTCCTGGGGTGCAATGTCGGTACCGGTAGCAATGATCAGGATGTCGTAATCCACAACCTCTCCATTCATCAGATGAATTTTGTTGTCGTCAGGCGCAATACGATCAATTTCTTCCTGTATCAACCCTACCCCTTTGGGGATAAACTTCTTTACCGGCTCTTTTAATTGCTTAGGTTTGTATAGATCAAAAGGCAGAAACAAAAAGCCCGGTTGGTAATAATGGGTAGTGTTTTTTTCGATGATTTTAATCTCCCATTCCGTATTTTTTAATCGCTTTTGCAGCAAATTGGCCATCGTCGTTCCAGCCGTACCTGCACCAAGAATGATAATATTTTTCATGGATCGTGGTTTTTAATTTTACACTTCAAAGGTATCCGGAAGACAAGGAATAGAAAATGACCTTTCTCAGTAAGCGGGATAGCCTAGGTCACCTGGAAGGGTAATCTTTGACAGGTTTCCCCGGCAAGCCTTTTATCGGATTGATCATAAAGGTGTGCCTCTTTAGGAAATTGACAATGCTCAGGCATTACCACAACGGTCTGTATCTGCCGTAGGGACTGTCGGCCATTCTTGGGCAATATTTGACGGAATCGATTCTAATAACGAATGTGTCGCTAACTACGTAACTCGCGCGCGCTTTCTTCTAGCGCTTGTGGTTCACGTCACAAGCTAATATTTGCCGCCGGGTTGCGGCTTGTTTCCCTGATAAATTGTTTTCTCCATTGTCCTATCAATCAAAATCCGCTCGTCCTGCACCACCACCTCATAGACCGCTAGAGGTGTTACGTCCCTACAGAACGAGGCATTCTATATCTGCATAAACCGCCTAAACCACCTCAACGCTCTTTCTTCCTCCAAATGACCCCAAAATCATCCACCACAATCTCCCGGCTATCATTATTCCATAAATAGACCTTCAAGGAATCGGAGGGATAATCCGGTGGCAGGGTGACTTCGAAGCGGTTGCGTTCCCAGCCATCGTGGCGCTGGTCAACGAAGCGGGTGTTGGTGCAACGGTAGGATTTCTCATCGGGAGAAGTGGCGACTATCGTGACCTTGGGTTTGCCATAATTCCATAGTGTAAAAGTGAATTGCTCACAGGGATGCACCGGCGTGAGATAGGTGGTCATGGCAAATGGGTACTCGGGGGAAAGGCGTAGGGCATATTGTCCGCTATGGACCCGAACCGTATCTCGGGAAAAGGGGAGTTCAAATGACTGTAGGCTATCGGCTGCCAGTAAATGGGTTGTATCAGACGATAATGTTTCCATATCACAAAAAATGGTATCTCTATCTGGCAAAGCCGGTCGCTTTAAGGTGTATAAGGTGTCTCCAAAGGGTTTGAGCAAACTTCGGTATGGATGAGGTTTAATGACCTCGTGACAAGCAAAAGGGGCAAAACTCACGGCGTATTCGTCCTCTCCTACAAACCACCAACTTTTCGCCCCTTTGATATAGGGATTGCGCGGTCCGGTTTGGTGCCAGCCGTTGAATTCAAAACCACCGTCGATATTTTCGGGTGCAATACCCTGCTCATCCATCAACTCATGGAGGGCATTCCACCGAACCTGGTTCCACTGCAGGTAGTCGTTGGTCCCGGCAATGGTAAACAACCCCATGACCGAAAGTAAAAAAATGGCCAGCAATTTCCTGATCCTTCCTACTTTTTCGGAAGGCCGCAATAAGAGTAATAAAACCAATAACAAGGGTAGAAAATACCGATCAAACTGAAAATCATCAATCAGCAGAAAGAACCAAAAGCCGATCGCAGCGATAGTCAAACCTGTTTTCCACCACTTGGTGGCCGACCATGTTTGTCCTTTCCGGTAAACATTGGTCAACCGAACCAGGCAAATCTGAGAAAACAGCCACGCCCCAACAAGACCAGGTAAGGTAAATACCCACTGAGGGGTCATCAAATCCGGCTCCCAATGGTCATTGGCATTGGGCAGGAGCAAAGGACCTAACCCAGCGTTGTAAAAAACATTGCCGGAAGGCAACCAATCCCAGGAAATCTTTCCAAAGATCACGACAGGAATCGCACTGATTAGTAAGAACAGCAAGTCTAGTTTGCGCCTGACCACCAAGGCAAGCACCAGGACGGGTAAAATGAAAATCGCAGTATTGTAAAGGATCAGGCCACCGGTAAGTCGAAGGCGATATTTTAAAAAATTGAAGGTCAGTCCTTTAATTAAGGCAGTCACATTACCAAAAGTAGGCGATAATAAGCCGTGCAGTTCCATATAATAGACGTACCCTTTGAGCGTACCCCAACAAAGCAACACACCACTAGCCGCTTGAACAACCGACCGCCAACCAAACCGGCGTAAGACCCAGGGTAGCGCAAAGGCCAAAGGCCACATCAACGCAAATTGACGCAGTAAGATGGCAATCATCGCCAAAAAAGTCGCCGCCCACCAGTACTTCCCTGAACCCTTTTCGAATGCCCGATAGTAGAGATAGAGATTAGCTACACTCAATGCCAGAAAGGAAACATCGGTCATAAAAGAAAAGGACAGCGATAAAAATAGTGGATTAAAAATGACCGTCAATGTGATCAGAACATTCCAAAAAAGATCATCAACCAACTTTTTACTTAGCTGAAAAAAGCACCAGCTCCCCGCAATGGCCAATACCAGCACCGAGCAACGCAAAATTGCAAAGGAAAAACCAAAAATCTTACAAAATAAAGCACCCCACAAGACCTGGAGAAAAAGTGTCATGCCCGGCCAATCACCAGGATCAAAAGTGCCAGTTTGTAAAAAGTGCTGTACCGATAAAGCATAGGCCCAATCGTCATTGAGGGGGAATTCACGTATAGGGTTTAATATCAATATGATGGTTAGCCAAAGTGTTGGAATCCAGAAACCAGAAGACCAAAATGTGGCAAATGACGGGAGGCGCATAGCAGTGTATATCTACGGTGAAGGCCGAAAGATAATGAAAAAAGCCCAACCAGAAAACTAATCCTGGCGGGCCCAAAAGTCATCCCTATGATTATATTTTTAATTCGATATTATCTGTTTACACCCGAAAGATACGTAATCTTATCAAAACCACATAATTGATATTATAATTTTAACAAATAATCCTTTTTTTTGAAGTGAATTGCCTTTTTTGGGGGCCTTCAGGCAACGAAATCTGTCCCCATCGGGTCTCTTCAATAACAACTTCGCATATCAACAGATTTTACCTATACGATTTGCCGTTTCTTCCAGCAGGAAGGGATGGCTTTTTTTGTGGATTGCCGCTTGCTTGCTTATCTTTGTCCAAATTTCCTTTCAAAAATAAAACCAAAACAGAATTATGAAGAGATTATTTTTCATGTTGCTAGTGGTTTGTTTGCCATTATCAACCCTACTGGCCGGCGAAGGCATGTGGATTCCGCTCCTGCTACAGCAACTCAATGAGCAGGAAATGCAATCAATGGGCATGAAAATGACCGCGGAAGATATTTATAGTGTGAATAAGGGGAGTCTAAAAGATGCTATCGTGCATTTTGGTGGGTTTTGTACTGGAGAAATCATTTCCAGTCAGGGACTGATACTGACCAATCACCACTGTGGTTTCGGACAAATTCAAAACCACTCAACGCTGGAAAATAACTATCTGGAAAAAGGTTTTTGGGCCATGAATAAAGCGCAGGAATTAACCAATCCTGGACTTTTTGTCACTTTTATTGTCCGTATTGAAGACGTGACCTCTGAGATCCTGCAAGGCGTTACCGATGATCTAAGTGAAGCAGACCGCCAATCCGTGATCGATCGCAACATCAATTCGATCAAGGGAAGTACCCTGCGCGAAGAATACCAGGATGCTGTGGTTCGGCCCTTTTTCAAGGGCAATCAGTATTTTCTGTTTGTCACCGAAACGTATAATGATATTCGCCTGGTAGGCGCACCACCTTCTTCCATCGGAAAGTTTGGCGCCGATACCGACAACTGGATCTGGCCACGCCATACCGGCGATTTTTCCCTGTTTCGCATCTATGCCGATAAAGACAATAACCCCGCCGACTATTCTCCAGATAATGTACCTTATACCCCCAAGCATTTCCTGCCGGTATCACTGGATGGTGTTTCCCCCGATGACTTCACGCTGGTCTTTGGGTTTCCCGGGAGAACAGACTCCTATATCCCTGCCTCAGCCATGGATTTACGAGTGAACACCCTCAATCCGATCCGCATCGGTATTCGGGATAAATCACTGGAAATTATTGGTGAAGCTATGCGTAACCGACCTGAAGCACGCATTCAATATGCCTCAAAACAAGCGAGCATTGCCAACTCTTGGAAAAAATGGATTGGCGAAAGCCAAGGGGTAAAGGCAACTGGCGGATTGGAGAAAAAACAGGCTCTGGAAAAAGAATTTAGCGCTCGGGTCAATAAGAAGAAAGCCTGGAGAAAAGCCTATGGTGATTTGCTGCCACAATTGGATAAGCTCTATGCCGAAAGCAAACCCTATGCCATCAGCAATGACTATATTGAAGAGATCACTTATCGCAATATCGAATTACTGCGGATTGCCGGAATCATGGGGCGCTATGTCAGGATTTTAGACAACAATGGAGAAACCTTCTTAAAAGAAAGGTTGCCAAGGCTGATCAAGTATCTGGAAGGTTTTTACAAAGACTTTATTCCGGAAGTTGACCAAAAGATATTTGCTAGTTTGATGGAAGTATACCTGACTGAGGTCCCTCAAGCCCATCAGGCGCCTTACGTAGAAGAAATACATGCCAAGGCAAACAAAGACTACCATAAGATGGCCTCGATGATCTACGAAAACAGCATCCTCACTAAAGGAGAGCAGGTACTGAACCAACTCAAGGAAAACCCGGCAGACTTTTTTACTAACCTGAAAGAAGATCCGGCCTTCCAGGTTGATGCCAAAATCAATGAGAAAAAGACGGCCGCTATTGATGCATCCTATCAGAAAATCAATGACAAGATTCAGGTGCTACAACGCCAATATATGAAGGCCTTGATGGAAGTATTTCCGGAAAGGCGGTTTTATCCGGATGCCAATAGTACGCTTCGGGTGACCTATGGTAAGGTCAAAGGTTTTGAACCAAGAGATGCGATCGTTTACCAACCGGTTACCTACCTCAAAGGGGTTATGGAAAAATATGTACCCGGCGACTACGAATTTGATGTTCCTGAAAAACTACGTATGCTATACGAAGATAAGGACTATGGTCAATATGGGGAAAATGGCCAAATGCCTGTGTGTTTCATTGGTACCAACCACACTTCAGGGGGGAATTCCGGCAGTCCGGCGATTGATGGCTCGGGCAACCTGATTGGCCTCAACTTCGACCGGGTCTGGGAAGGTACGATGAGCGATATCAACTACGATCCGTCAATTTGCCGCAATATCATGGTAGATATCCGCTTTGTATTATTTATCATTGATAAATACGCAGGTGCAAAGCATTTGATTAAGGAAATGAAATTGGTGCACCCGAAGAAATAGCATAGAAAGGAAGTTTTTAGAGAGAGGGAGAGCGCTGGAATTTTCCCCACTCTCCCTCTCTAATAACCTCACCCCTTTCTCATCTTTTTATACGCATTAATCAAACCATTAGTAGAAGCATCATGGCTAGTTACTGCAGCATCCCCATTTAGTTCGGGCAGAATGCTTTTGGCCAATTGTTTACCCAATTCCACGCCCCACTGGTCAAAACTGAAGATGTTCCAAATAACCCCCTGCACGAAGATCTTGTGTTCGTACAAAGCAATCAGATTTCCTAGCGTATAAGGCGTCAATGCTTTCACCAAAATGGAATTGGTGGGCCGATTTCCCTCAAAAACCTTAAAGGGCAACAACTCGGCAATTTCTTGCTCCGTCTTGCCACTGGATTCCAATTCGGCGCGTACTTGGGCCTCCGTTTTACCCATCATCAGGGCTTCGGTTTGTGCGAAGAAATTCGACAATAAAATCGGGTGGTGCTCTCCTTCCGGGTTGTGACTGATCGCCGGTGCAATGAAATCACAGGGAATCAACTTCGTGCCTTGATGAATGAGCTGGTAAAAAGCGTGCTGCCCATTGGTGCCAGGTTCGCCCCAAATCACCGGACCGGTTTCATAATTCACCGGTTTGCCATCACGACCGACATATTTACCATTACTCTCCATATTGCCTTGTTGAAAATATGCCGCAAAACGATGTAAGTATTGATCATAAGGCAAGATGGCTTCCGTTGCAGCGCCAAAAAAGTTGTTGTACCAAACACCAATCAGTGCCAATATCGTGGGTAAATTCTTTTCCAAAGGCGTTTCCGCAAAGTGACGATCCATGGCGTGCAGGCCTTCCAGCAATTGCCGGAAATTATCAAACCCAATCGTACACGCAATGGGTAAACCAATGGCTGAACTCAAGGAGTAGCGGCCTCCTACCCATTCCCAAAATTCAAACATATTTTGAGGATCAATGCCAAATTTTTCTACGCCCTCCTGGTTGGTCGACAGGGCCACGAAGTGCTTCTTAATTTCCACCTCATCTTTGGCTGTTTCCAAAAACCACTTCCGGGCAGTATGCGCATTGGTCATGGTTTCTTGAGTCGTAAACGTCTTTGAGGCAATGACAAACAGCGTCGTTTCAGGATGGACGCTTTTCAGGGTTTCCACAATATGAGTGCCATCTACATTAGAAACAAAATGCACCTGAATGCCATCTTGCCAGTACGGCCGTAAGGCTTCTGTGACCATTACCGGTCCAAGATCAGAGCCCCCAATCCCTATATTGACAATATCTGTGATTTTTTTTCCGGTATACCCTTTCCATTCTCCATTGAGTAGGCGATTGGAGAAGGCCTGCATTTTATCCAGCACCGCATTTACCCTGGGCATCACATTTTCACCATCTACCATGATCGGCGTATTGGAACGATTGCGCAAAGCAATGTGCAACACGGCACGGTCTTCGGTCTCATTGATCTTTTCTCCGCTAAACATTTTGCCGATACTCTCCTTTACCTTGGTTTCCGCTGCTAGCTCCAGCAGTAATTGCAAGGTCTCTTCCGTAATGCGATTTTTGGAATAATCGATCAATACATCTTCGAAGGTTTCCGAAAATTTGGCAAAACGTTGGGGATCTTGCTCAAACAAATCACGAAGATGGACGGATTCAAGCGTTTGAAAATGGGCGGCCAGCTTTTTCCAGGCAGCTGTCTCCGTAGGGTTTTGTCGATTTAGCATCTCTGATCAATTTTTGTTAGTCAATGTTTACCTCCACGGGTTTACTACAAAAGACGGGAGGAAAAGATAAAAACTGCAGCCCTATATAGCAATCATATTTTCCGTGTAATTTAGTAGGAACAGCTATCCGCGCCTGTCTTCTGATGGTATCACCTGCAGGAACCAATCCAAGACTTTCCGTCAGTTGTACCCGAGCCGAATCTTGCAATTCAGCATGATCATAAAACAAAGCCTGAAAGCTCATGGGCATCTTTCGATTTTGACAATCCAAATCGTAGGGATAAGGATGATAAAAAGCCAATTCTACCGGCACAATGCCCTCTTTAAGTGGCTTGCCTTGCGGAAAATGAAGTGTTGCTTCCAGCTTCCAATTTGGTTGAAAGCGATCTACCATCTTGGTTTGGAGTTTTTTATTGTCGGCAACCAGCCATTCACAATTCATACATTCCCAATCGTCTTTTCCGGCAAAAAGGACCTTTTTTTGATTCAATTTCATTTCCCAATCCCATAAATCGAATTGGTTTTTTCGATAGTCGATATCGGTAAAAGTATACGCTTGATGTCCACTGTAAAATGTATAAACCGATGCATCTCGATAAGAATTTTGGAAGACTACGGGCAGTCCTCCTGCACGCTCCTGTAGAGCAGTCACCCACTGCTGGTGCCTAAATTGGCGGTTGAGGTTGCCCAGCTTTAAATCGGGTAACGTTAAAGCCACACGCAAGATGAGGATCAATAAAAGCGATGTTGCACCAAGCCCCACATACCACCGGTAATATTGTTGATCCTCTACAAATTGTTTAACCGCAAAAACGACTAGTGGGATGCACAATATGATGGTCCACTGCGGCTCAACATGGCCTTTGAAAGTAGTCCAAAAAAAGAAGATCCAAAAACCGATCAACACAAAAAAATAGGCTCTTTCCATCTGGTTCCCAGCGGGATACCGCTTCCATAGCCCTCGCCCTAAAAGAGGAACAACCAATGGACCAAAAACCACAAGCTGGTTAATCAGGTAGTTGATCGTGTGCTTCAATTCATAGGGGTCGTCTCTTCCTTTCAAGTGATAGCGAAAGGAAGGGAAATCATGAGTAATTTGCCAATACAAATGAGGAAAAAAAAGCATAAAACCAAAGATTCCGGCCAGATAAAATCGGGGGCGGATCAACAACTTCAGATTGGCCAACATGGTAAAAAAGATGAGTAAAACGCCGTGGTACTTACTGTACAATAAGGCGGCCATCACCAGGCCAAGAACTAAAGTATTGCGCCAACTTTCCTTTTCTAAAAAACGCTCAAATACCCAGAGGTACAGCACGGAAAAAAAAAGCAAGGGCGCATCGGGAGTGGTAATAAAACCATACACCTGTAGCAATGGCATGGCTACCAAAATGGCAAAAAACACCGCAATATCCCGCCTTTCAGAGGGCTTTCCGCAAAGCAACCAAAGCAGATAAATAAACCCGCCTTGTAAAAGCACGGTGAACAAACGGACGCCCCAGGTGCCCGGAAGCAGTGCATCCCCCAATTTAATCATTAAGGCAACCATTGGCGGATGATCAAAATACCCCCAATCCAACGCATTGGAATACATCCAATAATACGCTTCATCAGGATCAAGCGGAGTCAATCCCGCCTGCAACAAATTGATCATCAGCCAAATGGCTATTCCTAGCCACAAATATGTTGGTCTTGCCGTCAAGGACATTTGCTATTTTGCAGGTTTAAGTACCAAAGAACCAGAAGCCCCTTTTATGACCAAGTGATTTCCACTGGTAGCTATTTCAAATTTTTCAGCACTTTCCAACACACGAATCAGTTTAGAATCCTGCCCCATCGATTCCGGGCAAGCTTTTTTGGTCCCGGCCATTTGGGTAATGGTCAGGTTATCACCGGTTTCTTCATAAGCCCCCATAAAGCGGTTACAGGCTCCGATCACATTAATTTTTCCTTTTCTAAAAGCTAGAAATACCTCACTACCCTCTACCAAATCAATCGCCACGTTTTGAAAAGTAAGGGCGGTTAATTGCCACTTTTTCTGCTCTAACATAGTAGGTGCCTTATACGGCTCCACAGTCTGTGTAGAATCATTCATTGTCGCTGTGGGCTCGCTCTCTGCACTTACCTCCGATGTACTGCTGCTACTTTGATCCGAGCCACAAGCTTGTACCATCAGTACCATTATCAAAAGCGGTAACATCCAATAAAACTGCTGTTTCTTCATCTTGTTGGTTAATTATAATTGAATAAAATCTTTCCCTCTTCATTGAGTACTCCCTCGATTTCATCGTAGGATAAAGTGAATTCTTTCAAGGTCAATCCATAAGCTACCACTTCAAGAGGATTATACAGAAAATACAGCCCTTCCGACATAATGGCAAAATTTTCAGGTAAATCCAGCCCTCGTTGCTCTGGAAAATCATCCTGACTTGCCAGGTTTTGGTCCTTTAATAATTGTTTAAGTCCATCCTCATTGCTAAGAATCGTCTGCAATTCTATCTTTTGGCCATTTCGAAGATCAAAATTTATTAAGACCTGTCGGACATTGGGGTGTGCGCCTCCGGTGAAAGCTAAAAACTCCATCTTTAGCGAAAGTAAAAAAGGATTTTGATACAAAGAATCAGCCACCAATTTCACCTCCCAAGGAATTCGATACGCCGGGTCATCATCAACTAGTTCTTCATATTCTCCCAATAAATACTGTGCCCATTGCTCAAAATTCATAGATATCGATTCGTTGGCGGCCGATAAAGTGCCCGCCAATAAGGTTTGAAGATTGGCCCGTATGGTATCATTTATACGTTTAGCCACAGGACTACTATCTGCCACTAGCGGGAAACGTACTTTTATGCGCATGCATTGCAGAGAATCTAAGGCACAGGTGGAAGCATACCAATCCTTTGATTGCCACTGTAGTGGCATAGTTGACGCAGCACCTAGTAGCTGTTGCTCTTTTTGGGCATCCCGCTTACAGGTTGTACACAAAAGAGGGAAAATTGCCATTAACCCAATCCACACTTTCACTTGGATGAACTGTTCCATAATTTGCCCGGTAAATAGGATAACCTTCAAACGGCAAAAGTAAGGAACTCCGCGATATAGTGCTTATATTTTTCAGACAATCCCTGAGACAAAAAAAAACCCCCCTCCGCTGAACGGAGAGAGGCTATCCCAAAAACCGATTAAAATTCAAATATCTTATATTTTTTTCTATTTGTCCAAAAATAACAGCTTTTTCGTACTGGAAAAGTGACCAGAAGCCAAATAATACAGATAAACACCCGTTTTATTGAATAATTTTCTGTCCAGTACAATTTCATTCCTCCCTTTCGGGAAATCTCGCTGCTCTTCAAACACGACCTTTCCACTCAGGTCTCTAACCTCAAACCGCACCTCCTCCTCTTGTGGAAGAAAAAACCCGATAGTTGTGAAAGTGCTAAATGGGTTCGGATAGTTTTGTTCTACGGCAAAGTTAACAAAAGGTTCCGTTTCAAAGTCTAAATTTATTTTTCCCGGAAAATCATTGGCGTCAGCTGACCAATACACCTCCGCCCTGATGCCCGATTTTGCGATTTGAAGTATGTCGCTGAGCTGTCCAAACCGGTTGGCTTTAAATTGTAACGCAAAGCTTGGAATCTGGTCCTCTGAGGTCCGATTCCAAGATAAATTGACCACCCCCTCTCCTACCCGATCGAAACCGAAATACCTGGACCCAATATTTGAGGACTGATCCAATGACAAAAAGGTTAAAAAGGATGGATCAAACACCATACTCAATTGATAACCAACACACTGCAATGATTCCGGTGTAAAAACAACCGTAAATTGCTCTCCGGCTACAAAAGAATTGTCCGGCACGCGTAAATTTAACGGCGCCCCCTCCGCCCTTTCTTCAGGGTCTTCGACCAACCCGGGCATGGCACTACCATTTACATCACCTATTTTAATGGCCACAAAATTAATGGTGGAGTCCGCACCCAATTCATCTACTTCCACATACTCCGGAAAATCTTCTGCCAAGGGATTCGCAGGATCAATAAACACATAGTTGCTGGGGACAAATCGCCAGGAGGTATTATCGGTAAACTCCGTAGACGTTCCCAAAATCAGTTTACGGATTTGTAAGACATCAAAGGTAGTCACTCCTCCCGAACGATTGACGTCTGCTGCGATGATTTGGTAGGGAGTATCCAACAAATCAATGGTTAGAATATGCTGGGTAATTTTGATCAGATCAAAAGTTGTTAAACCATTACTATGATTGTCGTTTTTGGACGGCGTAATGCGGTAGGTATTGCCCTCTGCCATCGGTTGAAATTCGTACCACCCCAATTCATCGGTGGCGACCATCTCATCTTGCCCACCAGTGAGAATCACCGAACAGTTTTCAACACCTACACCCGATTCTTTAGCAATTTGGCCATCCAGGCCCCAAAAGCTAAGACAATGGTTGGCATTATCCAGTACTTCCAAGGTAATGTTGCAGCTGGCTTGATTCCCACTGGTATCCATCGCATAGATCGCAATTCCATTGATGCCTCGATCGTTACACCCCAACACCAAAGTATCGAGCTGCATGCTCGCCGAAAAAGATAACGCTATTTCCGAACAATCATCGCCAACCATATCGGCAAAAACATCAGGAGTCAAAACGAGTTGACCACCTGTGTCGATCTGCATCGTCACCATGTCCTCACAATTAATAGTAGGTGCTGCACAGTCTTCCACCTCAAACGGCAAATCAATCGGTAGCACATTGCCACAATCATCGGACACGTGTACCCGGAAAAAATGGATACCCACAGGGTAATTCCCTGAAATGGCGAAATTGCCATCACCAAGATCCACCAGACTACCATAAGGATCTATAATGGTGCCTCCGCTATTCAGTGCCACTGAATAATCAACAAATAGATCGGCGATGGGCGTACAATCATCAAAAGTTGAAAAGGTGTACTCAATTTCAGATTCACAACCTGATTCCAGGCACACGGACTCCAGAGGCGAAAAATTCACCGTAGGCGGCACATTATCGGTCACTCTAATGACTTGTCTATAGGTATAAAATCCGGTTGAAGGCCCAATCAATGACTGGCCGGCTAGCAGTACTTCATAAATAAAATCTCCATCCGAAACCACCTGGTAGCTATCTCCAACTGCCACATCAAAATCAGGTCCATCTTTGCGCTGTAAAACCGTAGCAGGCGAAACCCCATCATATTCACACCAATTGATCACCTCATGGTGCCGAATGATGCGTTTACAGGCCTCCGCAGAAGGTTCAATCAAAGTATCTTGGGTAACCGAAACGGCAATTAAATCACAGCCTTCATAGCTGAATTCCATTTCTACATAATCCTCTTCCGTACAATAAACATCCATATCTTCCGGAAGGGTAAGTATATAGTTGGTAATCCCTTCCAAAGTAATGACCTGAGTTACTACGGCCGGCGCATTATCGGGATTATCAGTGGCGGTCCAGGTCCTGGTCAGGGTACCGATGTTGCAATCGTTGAGGTTTTCATCCAGAGCAAATGCTATGGTTAATTCGCAGTTGTCACTGAATACTGGCGCATCAAATTCCGGATCAAGATAGTTTTGGTAGTCTTCCTCACAAGTTAACGTCACATCCGAAACATTTTGCACAACTTGTGGCGGAATCATATCGCGGACGCTCACTTCAGCGATACATTCGTTATAGTTGCCAAAACAATCCGTAGCCCGCAAAATTACCGTGTGAATACCATTGGCGCAATAGAGTTGAATAGTATCCCGAAATAAACTATCCGGTTCCTCTTCCAATTTGATTTCAATGCGATCCAGACAACAATCGTCACGGCTACCTTCATCAATATCACTTGTGCGAATCAAGCCGTAACCATTGCCTTGTAAAACCACATTCAGTTGGCTGTTACAAATCATCATAGGCGGCAATTCATCAATGACCGATATCAATCCTTCTGCCGTACTCACATTGCCACAGGCATCCGTTGCCTGGTAAGTTATGGTATGATCACCCAAAGTTAGGCCAGGTGCAGGGATATACCCTCCATCAGCACCATCGGTTCCATTGACATATTCTACCTCTCCAATTTCTGTAAAGATGCGAATGGTAAAGGCATTACAGCCATCTTCGACCTGAGGCGGAGGGATCAGCCCCAAGGAAGAACAAGCCTGCAAGCCATTCGTTTGTGGGGGTTCTGTAGCCACTACAGATACCGATTCCGGCGTAATCACCGGGCCGGTATTGTCTCTGACAGTAATGACCTGCATCTTGTCATTTCCGGCTGCATCAATATTATAAATAAAATTGGTGCAGTCGTTGATCACCGTCCATTCCCTTAGAATTATAAAATTGTAATCCGTACTGCCACAGAGCTGAATAGTATCATCAGCATAGGTATAAATGAACTTACACAGATCAACATTCACTAGAGTGGGAATACCCGCCTGTTCCTCCGTTGCATCGGTAATGGAGGGGTCCAATTGCCATTCTTCGCAAGAAAATTCCCGATCTTCCGGAAAGAAAAAGTCTTCATCCGAACCGCGGTCAATGCCAATGGTTTGGATCTTGGTTTTCGGATTTCCAGAAGCATCTACCGCCCGCCAAGTCCGCAGGATTTGTACGGAAGGGTTGAAACAGAAATTATCCACCCATTGATCCGTATAGGTCAATTCCAATTCGGTACAGTCCTCTGCCGTAGCAAAGCCGGTAACTTCGGGCTCCCAACTACCCGTACAAGCAATCACAGTATCTGCCGGAATCGTCAAAGTGGGTGCAATATTATCGAATAAGTTGATGTTCGTAGTACAAAAGTTTCCACTACAATCATCGGTAACTACGGCGGTCAGGGTTTGCCCCACATATTCCGAGGGGATCACATTGCCCAAATCTTGATTGCCGCCCAACACATTGATTGAAATCCCTTGTAAGGTATTGTAGCTGCCCGTCAGTAAAAGTGAAGGAATCACCTCGGCATCACAATTATTAGGCGTAATAAAAATATTGATATCACTTCGGCAGGATAAGGTGACGGAATGCCGCACGATCACTTGCTGTTCCACCGTGCGTGAACAGCCTGTCTTGTTGTCCGCATTATGCGCATCACTACCTGCATCAAAGGTGTACCGTACCTTATACGTTCCTTGTCCCAAGGTAGCCGGAGAAAAATTGATGCCCGTATACACCTGACCATCTTCCATCCGCTGAATGGTCCAAATTTCACTGGCTGGAATCAAGGGAATTACATTATTATCATAATCAGAGGTGGCCTCACCGTACAGCAAAATATTCGGGTCGCTATCACAGTAAAAATCTCCTAAATTAGTAATCACCGGATCGGGATAATGGCAACTATTGGTAATCGGACCGTAGGCGATACTAGTGGCCATATTGCGCACTGTGGCGAAATAACCATTCCCTTCCCGATATGCAAAAGGCAAAACATAAATTCCCGTATTGCCTACCTCGGGAATGGTTGTCAACACCGGCAATACAGAAAGGGTATTACGGTCGCGTACATTATCGCGATCATCTAATATCCAGTGCTGGCCGGAAATACCTGTAGCAATGATCAACTGGTCGTCAAAAATCCCCGCATCAGAGTCGGTCCCATTGGGTATGATGACTCCACTGCGGCAAGAACAAGGTGGAATAATGTCGATGGTTCCATTAAAATCAAGATCGAGTCCACCCGCTGGAATATCATTCAGATTGTCGAAGGGTGGGAAAAAATTCCCCGGTACGGCAAACTGCACATCGTCAAAATTGTTTTCACAATCAGCGGCTTGTGTCGAATTCCAGGAGTGAAGAAAAAAAAGTAGAAAAAGAAATTGGTAGAGTAACGGACACCAGGTTAGGCGTCTCTTGGCAGACGTGTAATTTTTATTCATGGGATGAGTTTGTTTGGAGCGGTGACTGCTTACCTGTTTTTCACCTACCCCTAATCGGTTTTGGAAATATTCACTGCAAAAATACGTAAAAAAGAAATGTGATATTTACCCTAAATTGGGTATTCTTTGAGAATAATGTGGTTTAGTACATTTATGACAAATCGCTTAAATTTTTCGCAATGAACGGACTAGATGGGTTTTCTCAGGAAGAATTGGCACGATATGCCCGGCATTTTGCCATTCCAGAATTTGGCCTCAGTGGACAACAAAAGTTGAAACAAGCCAAAGTGTTAGTGGTTGGTGCCGGCGGATTGGGAAGTCCGGTTTTACTTTATCTGGCGGCAGCAGGCGTAGGCCACCTGGGTATTATAGAATTTGACCGGATTGACGTCAGTAATTTACAACGCCAAGTTTTGTACGGCATTTCTGATGTAGGTCAAAAAAAAGCAGAAAAAGCCAAGGCGAGATTGCTCGATCTGAATCCCCATATTGAGGTCACGATTTATGATGAAGCCCTGACGCGCGAAAATGCGCTGGATTTAATCGCCCAATACGACGTAGTAGCAGACGGGACCGACAATTTTCAAACCCGCTACTTGGTCAATGATGCCTGTGTGCTGACCGGAAAAGTGAATGTCTATGCCTCTATTTTCCGTTTTGAAGGCCAAGTCGCCGTGTTTAATTATCTAAAGGAAGATGGTACCCGTGGGCCCAATTACCGGGATATCTTTCCGGAACCACCCCCACCCGATCTCGTGCCCAATTGTGCGGAAGGCGGCGTACTTGGTGTGCTTCCCGGCATCATTGGCAGTATGCAGGCTAGTGAGGTCATCAAAGTGATTACCGGTATAGGAGAAGCATTAGTCGGACGGTTATATCTATTTGACGCGGCCAGTTTTACAAGTCGCATACTCAAGTTTAAAAAGCGCCCCAACACAGTCATCGAAAAACTTATCGACTACGATCAATTCTGCGGTATCTTACCCAGCAAAGCCAGCGACATCAAAAATATCACTCCAGCCGCATTAAAGGAATTGCAAAACCAGCAAAGCTCCTATGCCATCATAGATGTAAGGGAACCGTACGAATACCAAATTGGCAACCTGGGCGGTCAGTTGATTCCCCTAGATCAAATTATGGACCACGCCGCTCAAATCCCCAAAGACAAACAGGTCATTGTGATCTGTCGCAGTGGCAAACGCAGCGCTAAAGCCATTCGGCAACTCCAGGAACATTTTGGCATGGACAATTTATACAATCTGGAGGGAGGATTATTGGGCTGGAGAGAAGCAATAGATCAAACGATGGAGGTTTAAAGCACCAACAAGTTACACCCCCGCACATCGCTCGCATCCAAACGCCCCAAGACTTCAAAGGTGCCATCAGCGTATACCTTGCCAAGATCATCAGTCGCAATAAAGCTAATGGTATCCAAATTGGCCAAGTCAATGATATTCAAAACTCCTGTTCGGCCAAGACGGCCAGGCGAAAGTGGGTCGGTTATTTCTCTAGTCATCACCCGCATCGTTGGGGCCGGAATAAATTGACCTTCCTTGGGCGCATAACCTTGGGAAAACAATTCCGTCATGCCATACTCAGAATGGATTTGTGAAACATGAAAGGCATCCTTCATAATTTGGTGCAATTCCTGCCGGGTAATTTCCCGGCGACGGCCTTTCATACCTCCCGTTTCCATGATCACTATGCCCGACAGGTCCTGTGGGTACTGTTCCGCCATTTCCCAAAGGGCAAAACTGACCCCAATGAGCAGTACCGGAATATCATTTGCCCGACAATCTTGGATAATTTGCAACATTTTCTCGACCTCCTCCAGAAAAAAACCGCTTTGTGAATAAGCGGACCGACGGATAAAGTCGTCTACCATAAAGACCAGGGAAGATCCTTGTCTTTCTAAATACGCGGGCAAAAGTGCCAAAACACAGTATTTCTCAAGTGGTCCGTAAATGGTTTCAAAACCCTTTTGGGCAATCATCCGGTACCACCCCAGTGATCGCACGTGATGTACACTGGTAGTGATTCCGGTAGTGCCGCTACTGGAAAATTCGACGGCCGTTGACCAATTACCAGATTTGATGGCGTGGGTTTTAAAAAACTGAATGGGCAAGTAAGGAATCTGCGACAAATCTTTAATTTGTGCAGGCTCGACGCCCAATAATTTAAGGTAGGAAGCATACAATGGATTGTTGCGCACCTGGTATTGAAAGACAGCAAGTGAAAGTGCCTCAAAATCCGATTCGGGAAGGCGAAGGATTTGCTCCATCAATTGCATCCTTTCAGCCGCGATACTGTTGGTCATTGTAAACTAAAAATGCTAAATTAACGTTTCAATTTAAAGATTAATACGATGAAGGTAATCAAATATGCCGTTTTCTTTTTGATGTTAGGGTTCTTCGCTTTTTCCTGTGTGCAGCCGCCTGATTATCCCACTTCTCCGGAAATTTCCTATATTGGAGTCAACCAACTCAGTATCGGACAAGGCAATGGAAACAGCCCGGATGACACCCTGGTTGTGCAGTTTTCCTTTACCGATGGCGACGGTGATCTCAGTGGCGATACAGACTCCATCGATATCTTCTTTACCGATAGCCGAAGAGGAAGTTTGATTCCCTATCGCATCCCTTTGATCTCCAATCAAGGTACCGGCAACGGCATCTCGGGTGAGATCACTGTGCGTATTCCCAACAAGCCTTTTGGTATCTGTTGTGCACTGGAAGGCTTTAGTGCCTGCGAGCCATTGCCCGGCATGGTCGACACCTTTTCTTACGGCATCCAGATTCGTGATCAAGCCAATAATTACAGCAATAAGGTACAAACGGAAACCATTACGATACTTTGTAATTGACCCAATCTATTCCCTTTTTCAGCAATTGTTGGGTTTGTGCCTCTGCACTTCCCGCTTGCGGTTGATGATCGTAAACCCAATTTGCTAATGGGGGTAAACTCATCAAAATAGATTCCGTACGCCCATCGGTGTCGAGTCCAAATTTGGTGCCCTTGTCCCACACCAGATTAAATTCTACATAGCGGCCACGTCTCAGGCCCTGCCATTGCTTTTGAGCCTCCGTAAAAACTTCATTTTCATGCCGGTGCAATAAGGGGACATAGGTTGGACAAAAGGCCTCCCCAACGGCTTTTACAAAAGCAAATAAATCTTCCTTCTTTCCCTTGCTCTGATCCATTCGATCAAAGAAAATACCGCCGATACCACGCGTTTCCTGACGGTGTTTTAAGTAAAAGTAATCATCCGCCCATGCTTTGAATTTGGGATAATAATCCGCATGATGATCATCGCAAACCGCCTTTAACTGTCGGTGAAAAAACACTGCGTCCTCGGGAAAAATATAGTGCGGCGTTAGATCAATGCCGCCCCCAAACCACCAGTGGTCTTCGTCCATTTCGAAATAGCGCACATTCATGTGGATAATCGGTACCAGCGGATTGCTCGGATGTAAAACAATTGAGACACCTGTGGCAAAAAACTGATCGGCGGAAATTTTTAACGCCTTGCCAATCTTTTCCGGCAATGGTCCATGCACTGCCGAAAAACTGTCTCTTATACACATCTCCGAGCCCACGAGACG
>CAXHCA010000016.1:0-63854 GCA_964015035.1 uncultured Saprospiraceae bacterium | reverse complement strand
TCAAAATCCCGGTTTTACCGGGACTGAATAGCTTGCCCGAATATACTTCAGGGACCACCTCTAAACATGCTCGTAGTTGCAAATACGGTCAGGGAACAAAATACAAAATCTTATTTAACTTGGTTCCTTGACAAATTCCGTGATTCAGGATCATCCTAACCTCTAAATCAGCTCGCCTTTTTAGGCCTTTAAGATTCATATTTCAGTTTGACCACGGAATTTGTCAAAGAACGTTTTACTTTTGTACCCGATATGATTGGAACGGATATACATCAGGCAGCCTCTTTTCTCAGAGCCGAACAAGTCGTCGCCATCCCCACCGAAACGGTGTATGGTTTGGCTGGCAATGCCCTGAGTCGAAAGGCTGTGTCCACCATTTTCGCCGTTAAGAACAGGCCACATTTTGATCCTTTAATCATCCATACCCATTCTTTTTCCCGATTGTCCGAATGGGTGATTGACGTCCCGGCACCGGCCCATGATTTGGCGAAAGCTTTTCTACCTGGCCCGCTGACCTTCCTACTTCCCAAAAAAGCCATCATCCCTGATTTGGTAACCGCCGGATCACCACTGGTGGCTGTGCGCATTCCCAATCACCCCCTGACCCAGCAATTGTTGGCACAGCTTGAGTTTCCCCTGGCCGCACCCAGCGCCAATCCTTTTGGCTACATCAGCCCCACCACTGCCCACCATGTTGACCAGCAATTGGGTGATAAAATCCCTTATATTCTAGATGGCGGGCCCTGTCTGGTAGGCGTAGAAAGTACCATCATTGGCTTTCCCGAAGGACATCCTGTGGTGTACCGCAAAGGAGGTATCGCGATCGAAGCCATTGAGGCCGTCATCGGCCCGGTGACCGTAAAAGCTCATTCCTCTTCCAATCCACAAGCGCCAGGTATGCTTAAAAGCCATTACGCCCCTCGTGTTCCCCTGATCGTTGGGAATATTGCACAATTGCTAAAGGAGCACCAAGGTAAACGCATCGGCATCATGTCTTTTCAAAAGCAATATCCCGAGATCCCCGCTACAAAACAAGTAGTCCTTTCCTCTACTGCTGACTTTCGCGAAGCAGCGCAACACCTCTTTTCCGGCCTGCGTTACCTCGATGGTTTGGATATTGACCTCATCCTAGCAGAATTACTCCCCGAATTTGACCTCGGCAGAGCCATCAATGATCGATTGAGAAGAGCCGCATTTCGATAATGCCGCTGTTTCTTATTTAATGCATGTTTGGAGGTCAAACTTTGGGCTGCAAAACAACACTTTTTTGATGAAAAAAGGATGCTTTTCGCCAGCAAATCCGACCTCCCAATATGCACTTAAAGGAATAAAAATTCCGATTTTATTGCACAAATCGAACAAAAAGGCTTATTTTTTCATTAAAATAAAGAATATTATTTTTTACAAAAATTTAAGCCATGAAAACCCTTGCAATCAAGTATGGTATCAGGATGTTTGCTGGCTTTACCCTCTTTTTTCTCATCATGCACTTTCTGGGGCAAAGCCAAAATTTTAATCTCCGTATCTTCAACGGGGTGATTCACCTAGGCTTTATGTATCTGGCCATTAAGGCATATAAAGAACAATTTCCTGAATCCCTAGACAATTACCTCAACGGAGTAGCTGTGGCCATGTACTCTTCAGCTATTGGCATTTTACCCTTTTCCATTTTTCTTATGATATTCCTGGATCAAACGCCTCATTTGATGGCCGAATTTAAAGCCCATACGCCTATTGGGGAGTACCTGACACCAGTGACTGCCAGTGTCTTTGTCTTCATGGAAGGCTTGATCATTAGTTTGATCGGTGGCTATGTGCTCACACGCATTGTGCTGATGAATCGCATAAAGGCATAATTTTAAAACGTGATCATCACACCAACACTGGGCAACAGGGTTCCCTGAGCATCATTAATGGTTTTTAATCGATAACGCTGCTCAGACTCGGGGGCATCGGGATTGACAATGATTCCATCGCCAATGGGCATGTTATCTTCATCCAGTGGCCGATCGAGGATCAATTGTTCATTACCCACTGAATTCCCGGTTAGGTTTTCAAGGTCCAGATAGAGATTGAGACTCCACTTTTTGAAAAACCATTTTTTGTCGACTCGCAGGTCAATGGTATTACTGGCATCAGTGCGCAAACTATTGAGTTTATCATAATTGCGGATCGGCCCATTGTTCACATTCCAGTTGCTCACCAGTGCTGACTGCACATCCAAAAAAGGAGTAGTGGGCAAGGCCGATTGGAAGCGCCAGTTGATACCAATTTCCCAATTGCGCTTGAATTTTTTTCCCATGGTCAGGTTGATGATGTGTCGAGCATCCCAGGAAGAAGGTACGTATTGTCCGTTTTTGTCTTGAAATTCGCTTTTCCCCAGGGTATAAGCCAATATTCCATAAAATCCTTTATACAATCGTTGTTGAAATAGAAATTCCAGTCCATAAGAACGCCCTTCCGAAATAGAAATAGCTGGCTCGTTGCCCAAAATACCAAAATCGCCACCCAAATTGGCCAGAGAAATACTGTCGCGCAACAGAAATGGATAATTCGCGTATTGCTTATAATACCCCTCTATAGTGATTTTGGAATTGGAGGCCGTATTAAATTCCAAGCCCGCTACCAAATGCGTACTTCTAATGTACTTTACACCATTGTTTTTATTGACCAATGTTCCCATTTCCCGATACCCCAAAACGGTGTAAGGCGGCAACTGATAATAAATGCCCGTATTCAAATTGAAGGACAAGCGGTCTGTAAAAGCATAAGCCAGGGAAAAACGTGGAGAAAACTGATCCAACGGATTATTCATCTCATCGGAATAAGTGTTGGCATCCGCGCGAAAACCTGCAGAAAGCACCAGCCGATCATCCAGTAACTTGCGGCTGAGCTGTGCAAAGGCGGCATATTTACTCATAGAAAATTCCGACTGATAATCAATTGTTTGCGCGCCCGAAGAAGTAAAAATCCGGTTAAAAGTACGGTTGTTGTATTTGGCAAATTCGTAAGCCACTCCATAGTTCAATTTGTAATCGCCCAAGCGGTTGGTACGCTCAATGCGCAACTTATTTTCAATTTCCTGTGAACGGTAATTCAAAATCAGGTTGTCCTCCGTACTGTCGTCGTTCCGGAAATATTTTTTGGACTCGTTATTGAGCATATTTCGGCTCAAAACAAAGGTCCAATAGCCGTTATTATTAAAGTGTTTGTATACCAATCCATTGGTATAATTCCACTGTGGGGAAACGGGAAGCTGATCCAACAAGTATTGCTGTTCCTCTGTTTCATTGGCCTCCAAATTGAGTTCAAATTGATCAATGGCTCCCAAGCCGATGAAGGTCAGCTCATTCTTTTGATCAATCTTGTATTTGACTTTGGCCTGAAAGTCGTTGTAAGTGGGAAGGAATGGCAGGCCAATGGCTTTGAATAAAAATTGCAAATAAGATCTCCTTGCAGAAAATAAGAAGGTCGTCTTTTCACCAATCGGTCCTTCCAAGGTGAGGCCAATATCTGCAGCCCCCACCATAAATGTTCCCCCCAAGCGATCATCCCGACCATCGCGTTGCTGGAAGTTAAAGACCGAGCTGAGGGCGTTGCCCCGGTTGGCCGGGAAAGCACCACTGTAAAAGTCAACCTCCCGAATAAAATTGACGTTGATCAAGCCAACCGGGCCACCAGATGCCCCTTGAGTCGCAAAGTGATTGATGTTGGGCACCTCTACATCATCCAAATAAAATCGATTTTCATTAGGGGCTCCTCCCCTGATAATCAAATCATTGCGAAACGAAGCGGTAGAAGTAACCCCTGGTAAAGATTGCACCACCCGGGAAATGTCGCGGTTCGCACCCGGGTTTCGTTGAATTTCCGCCACCCCGATGGTACGAAGGGAAACGGGACTTTCCTCTGTTTTGCGAAATGGTGAGGCCCTGACCACGATCTCTTCTAGTTGTTCGGCCATTTCCTCCATAGCAAAATCGACGATGGCCGGACTGGCAGGACTTACCTGGATTTCATATTCGGTCATTTCCTGAAATCCCAAATAAGTGGCCCTGATATTGTATAAGCCTGGAGGCAAATCCGGTATTTCATAATTTCCTTCCAGATCGGTGGTGGTGCCCAGGTCGGTTCCCATCACCAAGATATTGGCAAAGCCAATGGGCTCATTATTAATGGCATTGGTTACCCGCCCCTTGATGATGCCATTTTGTGCAATCAGCAGGTTGCAACAACAACCTAAAGCAAGTATAAAAACGAGTGACTTCCGTTGAATCATGATTTATCATTAACTTGGTTCCATTCACGGGCGAAACAGTTTAATAAAAAAAAGGTTTTTATAAATAACAAATATTCTCCATGACCATTCTTATTGCCGCCGATTCTTTTAAAGAAGCGCTTTCCGCCAAAGAGGCCTGTCAAGCCATTGCCCGGGGGGGACACTTGGCTATTCCTGAGGCTTCGATTGAATTATTTCCCATGGCTGATGGCGGCGAGGGTACGGCAGAAGTGCTGACCCAAAATACCGGCGGCAATTGGCTTGAAACAACGGTAATGGATCCTCTTTTTCGGCAAATTAAGGCGGGCTATGGCCTGACCCCAGATGGGAAGATTGCCTTTATTGATATGGCTCAGGCCTCTGGATTGTCCCACCTCTCCGAGGATGAAAAAAATCCACTAAAAACGACCACGTTTGGCACAGGAGAATTGCTGCTGCATGCCGTCAGAAGAGGGGCTAAAAGGATCGTCTTAGGCATTGGTGGTAGTGCCACCAATGATGCCGGCATCGGTATGGCACAAGCCCTGGGCTATCGATTTTTCGATAAAAATAACAGTCTCTTGCCGCCCATTGGTGAAAGCCTGATTCACATCCACCGCATTGATGATGCTGGGCTACTTTTAGCCCCCAAGGAAATAGAGGTTGAGGTATTGTGTGATGTGGACAATCCATTATATGGTCCAGAAGGCGCAGCTCATATTTACGCTGCCCAAAAAGGGGCGGATGCAAATGCCATTGCCCACTTGGATGCCGGGTTGCAACACTTTGCGCAACTATTTCCCCAACACCATTTTGGACAAATGCCGGGTGCCGGTGCTTCCGGAGGATTGGGCGCCGGCACCATCGCATTCCTCAGTGCAAAGCTAAAACCGGGCATCGAGACAATCATGGAAATCACTGATTTTGAACAACATATCAAACCTGCAGCACTTATTCTAACCGGAGAAGGAAAACTGGACGAACAGAGTCTGCGAGGTAAACTCATCGGTGGCATTTGCCGAAAGGCCGAAAATTATCAGGTGCCGGTGATTGCCCTTTGTGGTAGTTTACAAGCTACTGCTCAATCGATCAAGGAAATCGGCCTTTGTGCCGCTTTTTCCATCAGTCAGGGCCCACAAACGCTGCAGCAGGCCATCGCGCAAACCAGTGACCAATTAACGCAAACCGCTTTTCAGGTTTTACGGACCTTTAAAAAATAGAGGTGAATTTTTGTGTGCTAAAATGACTATATTTCCGTGGCCGGAAATGAAATATTATCTTGCTATCGAATTAGAACACCTGAATATGTCGCAAATAAATATTCCCCCACTCTTGCTATTGCTCTTTTTGTTGAGCTGCCAACAAGATCAACCCCAAACGCCCATTTCCTACCACGAAAACAAACAGAATCTTCCTCCCGAACAGCGCTATGGTCAACTTTTTATCGATGTGCAAATGGCCAAAATATTTCCCGACGGGAAGACCTTCGCTGATGCCATTCCTAAATATCCGACCGACCAAATTCTGGCGGAATATGAAGCCAGGAAGAATAATGCAGAAATTCAATTTGACCTTGCTGCCTTTGTAGAAGAATTTTTTGACAAACCCCGGCAATATGCTTCTGGTTTTGAAAGTGATACCACCCGAACCCTTGCAGAACATATTGACGCGCTCTGGCCGGTACTCACACGAGAGCCAGGAGACCAAAATTCGGGTACACTGATCGCCCTACCCTATCCTTACATTGTGCCTGGCGGACGTTTTGGAGAAATTTACTACTGGGACAGCTATTTTACGATGTTGGGACTACAGGTTTCCGGCAACACCGAGATGATTGAACACATGGTAGACAATTTTTCTTTTCTGATCGATAGTATCGGCTTTATTCCCAATGGCAATCGAACCTATTTCCTCAGTCGCTCCCAACCTCCATTCTATTCCTTGATGGTGGGCCTGCTGGCCGAGGAGAAGGGCAAAGAAATTTATACCAAATACCTGCCACAGTTGGAAAGAGAATACCATTTTTGGATGGATGGCCTGCAAGATCTGAGTAGCCGCAATCCAACAAAAAAACACTTAGTACGCCTCAAAGATGGCAGTATCCTCAATCGCTATTGGGATACGGGTAACAGCCCCCGGGCGGAAATGTATCGCGATGATATCGAAACATCAAAACAAACTGATCGCCCAAAAGAACAACTCTATGCCGACTTGCGAGCTGCCTGTGAATCAGGTTGGGATTTTTCCAGCCGCTGGTTGCGCGACCCTCAAAAATTGTCAACGATTCACACCACTGAAATCATTCCAATCGACCTCAATGCATTGCTCTATAAACTTGAAAAATCACTGGAATTGGCCTATTCTATGAAGGGAGATATCGAAAATGCAGACCTGTACAACCAAAGAGCCACCCAACGCGCAGAAGCGGTCATACGCTACTGTTGGGACGATACCCAGGGGTATTTTCAGGACTACGATTATGTAAAAGACACCTTTACCGGAAGGCTTTCTCTGGCCGGAATGTATCCCCTGTTTTTTGAAATGGCAGAACCCGCCCAAGCCGAGGCTTCCGCAGGGCTCCTACAACGCGATTTTCTTAAACCAGGAGGCGTTGTCTCCACTCTCTCCATTACGGGGCAACAGTGGGATTCCCCTAATGGGTGGGCGCCTTTGCAATGGATTAGCTACCAGGGACTTGAAAACTATGGTTTTACAGCAGTAGCCGATACCTTGGCCCGGCGATGGATCGCACTGAACGAAAAAGTCTACCATAATACCGGAAAAATGATGGAAAAATATAATGTACTGGATATGACCCTCGATGCCGGTGGCGGAGAATATCCTGTCCAAGATGGATTTGGGTGGTCTAATGGTGTTTATCTGCGGCTGCTCCAGGAATTAAACACAGATTAAACAACGAAAGAGTGATCTATAAGCCCTAACCAATGTACGAATGTAAAAAACAACCATTTGGCAAATTCACCAAGTGGGTCATCAGCAATAATCAAGGTAACCAACTGGTCATTCTGCCAGAATTTGGAGCCTGCCTTTTGGAGGCCCAGCTCAATGGAACACACATTCTTGACGGCTATGATGAACCGCTACAGGTGGATATCAATAAGTGGTACAAAAATGTTTTGCTTTACCCCTTTCCCAACCGCCTGAAAAATGGGCAATATACCTGGAGGGGTAAAGTTTACCAGTTTCCGATCAATGATCCGGAAAATGAAGCTGCTATTCACGGATTTGGGGTCAATAAACCGATGGAGGTAGAAAAATTAGATTGCAGAGAGGATTCTGCACAGATCATTTGCCGCTACCAATACGCAGGTGATCATCCCGCCTTCCCCTTCCCTTTTCATTTTCGGGCCTCTTTTGAGATCAATAACGATCAGCAATTGTTGATCACCCTATCGGCCACCAATACCGGCACGGAAAGTATGCCTTTTGGATTTGGTTGGCATCCTTATTTTTCTATTTCGGAAAAAATTGCAGATACTCAAATGCAGTTGCCTACGTGTGAAATGGTGGGCGTGGATGGCCAGATGATTCCTACCGGTAAGCGGTATGCTTTTGATGATTTCGAACAACTCACCCCCATTGGTTCGACCGTGCTCGACAATGGATTTGCACTCTCTTCCACTGGAAATCAGGCCCGGTTCCTGCTGAGTAGTAGTCGAGGTACCCTTACAGGCCGCCTCCAAACGGGACCTGGTAAGTTCAATTTTCTTCAGGTCTTTACCCCTCCTTATCGAGGCGCGATTGCCCTCGAACCAATGACTTGTAATATTGATGCCTTTAATAATGGGGACGGGTTACTTGAAGTCTTACCGGGAGCTATCGTACAAGCCCGTTTTGATCTAGCATTCAGTCAATAAATTGAAACAGGTGGAGATTTCTTGGCTGACAATCTGTCTCCACAAAGGTAGTAAAGTGGCCTCTTGCCACTGCGAAAGCATAACCTAGGCATTTTGGGCGCAAACTTGATCAGGTATGCACACCAATCAAACGAATACAACAAAATTAATTTTGTTATTAAACATTAAAAATCAGTCTTTTACAAAAAAAAGACCTCCTCTTTTCTATCACAAAACTTGCTGAACTTCATTCGCATCCATTCAGCAAGTTTTTTAAAAGAATGACGGATATTACCCATTTCCACCATTCGAGTCAGCTTCAACAGAGCCATCTACCCAAGGGTAACCGCCTCCTTTGATCTCCTTTTGCTCCTCCAAAGTCAGTGGAGTCGCATTTTTAAGCTTTGAAAAATTGCTAGTATACTTCATGATTTGCTTATTTAGTGTATGGTTTTAAAAAATAATGATCTTCCTTGTGGCTCCGCCATTGGCCGTTTTCAGTTGCAGAAAATAATTTCCTGCGGGCAAATCAGAGACATCCATTTGCCATTTCCCAGTGTTTCCCGTTTGGTACCTAGCCACTGGTTTTCCGTTGGCATCCATCAATAAAAAAGTGATCGGTGTATCCTCCTTGATTTGATATTGCACCAGTAAAGTATCTTCCCGAACCGGATTATTGACCACCACAAACGACGTGACAAAATCAGAAACGACAGGCGTGGCAAGGGTCAATAAACAATCACTCCCCTGCCCCTCCGTCACGGTACAAATCTGATGAGTCGTCACCTGTGTGTAGATATCTTTTTGACCGGAGGTCCACTCAATCACCAAGGAGTCAATGATAGACGCATCTCCTAAACCAAAATGGGCACGGAGGCTATTCTGGGCCCGATCGCCGGTAGGTCCTCCTGAGACGACCCGCATTTGCCACACATCTTGTCCATCAATATTGGCCTTCAGACGGATTTTAGTACCGATGCCCGCCCGATTGGAGGTGGTTCCCTGGCAAGTGAGGAGGATAAAACCTTGGTCTCCTCCATTATTGCGATATAGATAATCTGGCAGAATCTGAGTGGAAAAACCGGCATTACCCACAAAAATATCCAGGTAACCATCGTTATTAAAATCTGCGCTGGAAGCACTTTGGCAACTAGAGATATTAATGGCCGGCGGCCCAACCACTGCTCCCGTTTGTCGGGATAAATTCCCCATGCCATCATTTTGATAATAGGCCGAAACTTGTCCCGTATTGGTGACATATAGATCCAAGTCGCCATCATTGTCAAAATCGCCCCAGGTGGAGCCGAGCGTTCGGGTATTGTCGGTCACTGCATCTCCTTCCGTGACCCTGGAAAACAGGCTATCTCCCTGATTCTGATAGAGGTAATTGCTATTGTCAAAATTACCGAGATAGACGTCCATATCCCCGTCATTGTCATAGTCGCCCCAGCTGGCTTGAAAATCCAGATCGAAATGCGTGACCATCTCGGCGGTAACCACTCGCTGAAAGTCCAATACGCCGGTTTCAGAAAGGGTGTTGTGATACATGCGGTTGTCTTCACTTCCCTCCGGTAAGGTTCTGCCACTTTTAAACAAAAAGAGGTCTTGATCACCGTCATTATCGTAGTCTATCCAAGAGGCAACTCCCGAGCTTTCCGGATTGGGGGTCACAAAAGCAGGCGTAACCGCAGTAAAATAATGGCCGGTGGCGTCTGGCACTCCATTATTTTCATAAAAAAAATCGACGCCCAGGTGGCGGTTTTCAGGAACATGTAAATCCAAATCTCCATCATTGTCATAATCTACCCAAGTGCTGCTCCAGGTATAATTGGCATCAATTGCCGGCGCTTCATCAGTGATTTTGGTGAAAGAAAAGTCAGGAGCTCCGTTATTCAGGTATAGAAAATTGACCTCAGCAGGTTCTGTAGCCGGTGGGTTATTGCTGACGTAAAGGTCAAGGTCTCCATCGTTGTCAAAGTCGCCCCAAACGGCCGCACCGGAATTTCCCCCATCGTTGGAGACAATCCCATTGTCAAGTGTGAAGGTTCCATCTCCATTGTTTTGATACAACTGATTATCGCCGATTCCTCCCAGGACCAGGATATCTACAAAACCATCCTGATTATAGTCGGCCCAACTACTGCCCATATTGATGCTCAGGTTGGTAGCAATAGCTCCTGAGAACACCTGAGAAAAAAGTGGCGTTGGGGGAAGTTGCTGTGTAAGATGCTCTTTACAGCTGATAAAAAAATCGGGAAAAACAGGATGGGCGTTCAGTGTTTGTAAAAACAAAAAGAAAGTAAGGGTGATCCATTTCATAAGTGATGTCATTTTTTCTACAAACATCACTGCTTCAAACGTTGAAAGCATGAATCCCCAATGAATAAATAGTGAATTCTACCTGAATCTTATTTAATATCCTTGTAATCGCTCCTTAAAATAGCGCCCTTGCCGGGAAGGGGTATAGTCATCATCTTCGTACAAGCGCGGAGCCCATTGTTTGTCAAACACCCACACCACATAGGAAATGCCTTTTTCATCACAATAATTGGTAATGGCTTCGCCATAAGATTCGTCACTGATGACCGGCACGTGGGCGCCGGGATCTTCAGGTCCGGAAAAACCAATTTCCGTCAGGATCACCGGATATTTGTCCTTGACAAAGCCCCAATCATTTGTCCATTTTTCCGGCCAGGGATGTGGCCGTTTTTGCGGATATGGGTGGCTGACATAAGCAATGCCTTCTACGGGTAGTGGTTGGTCTCTTATCGGTGTCAAGTCGTAGGCCCAGTTGAAACCTGCTACCAATGGGATGCCTTTGCCCCCATTGGCCCGGATAATGGTAATGATCTCCGTCATTAATTCGGACCAATAGGCCCAAGTCAGGGTGCCCAATTGATGGTTATAGGTAGTGGGTTCGTTGTACAATTCATAGAAAGCCACGGTCGGATTATCACCATATTTCCTAGCCATGGTTCGCCAGAAGTTATAGGTTTCCTTTTTAGTGGTATCGTACATATCGGCTTGAAAAACTTCGGTTCGTAAATTGCCGATACTATGCCAATCCAGGATCACATATAAGCCCAATTCACCGGCCCATTGGATGCCATCATCCAATATTTTCAGATAAGCTTCCGGCCCACGTTCATTCCATGCCCTGGGATGAATGGGAAACCGCACCAAATTGGCTCCCCACTTTTTGATTTCCTCAAAATACGCCTTGCTCCAGATACCATCATCCACCAGTTTATCCGGATCGCTGGTACTTAGGCCCCGAAAGACGATGACCGTGCCATCCTCGGCCACAAAATTGCTGCCGTTTACCGATACTCTGCCTAATTCCTGTTGGGCATTGGTCATGCCACAGAAAAATAATAGTCCAATGCAAAACAGGGCTTTCCTGCTGATATTTACCATGGATTTAGTTTTTTCGACTTACGATAAAGAGCATTGCCCCTAGAGCAATAGGGAGTTGTTTTTGTCATTTCCAGACAAAACACCTCCCATAAAACAAACTTTTTGGACCAGTGAATTACGCTTTTGCGCCAGCCTTCACTGCTTCTACCACTTCGGGGTTGAGCAAGGTGGAAATATCGCCCAAATTGGAAGTATCTCCACTGGCGACCTTTCGCAAAATCCGACGCATAATCTTACCAGAACGGGTTTTCGGCAGTCCCTGTACAACTTGAATTCGATCCGGTTTAGCTATCGGCCCGATCACTCTAGTAACCACATCCCGCAGCTCTTTTTCAAAAGCCGCTTCGTCAGTTATCGGGTTTTGTGTAATCACGTAAGCATAAATGCCCTGCCCTTTGATGTCATGTGGGTAACCAACAACCGCCGATTCCACTACATTGGGATGTTCGTTAATGGCATTTTCTACCTCGGCGGTCCCCATGCGGTGGCCAGACACATTGATCACATCATCTACCCGACCAATGATGCGGTAGCGCCCCTCTTCATCCCGACGGGCACCGTCACCGGTAAAGTACATGTCTTCAAAAGCAGAAAAATACACCTGGCGGCAGCGTTCGTGATCGCCGTAAGTTGTGCGAATCATTGATGGCCAGGGGAATTTAATACAGAGTAAACCTTCTTTATCGTTGCCTTCAACGATATTGCCCTCCGCATCCACTAAGATCGGCTGGATTCCAGGTAAGGGATAGGAAGCATAGCAGGGCTTTGTATCGGTGATACCAGGCAGCGGAGTGATGAGGATACCCCCTGTTTCCGTTTGCCACCAGGTATCTACAATAGGAGCATTGCCTTTACCCACCTTCTCGTTGTACCATTCCCAGGCTTCTTCATTGATGGGTTCTCCAACGGATCCAATCACTTTGAGATCACTCAGGTCATAACCTTCGACATACTGATCTCCCAGAGCCATCAGGGCACGAATGGCAGTTGGAGCAGTATAAAATTGGTTGACTTTGTACTTTTCACAGATTTGCCAAAACCGGCCCGCATCGGGGTAAGTGGGCACTCCCTCAAACATGATGGTGGTGGCTCCTGCCAATAACGGTCCGTATACGATGTAGCTATGGCCTGTAATCCAACCGATATCAGCTGTACACCAATAGACGTCCTTGTCCTGGTATTGGAATACATTTTTAAAAGAAAAACAAGTATAAACCATATAGCCGCCACAAGTGTGTACCACTCCTTTAGGCTTTCCGGTTGAGCCCGATGTATACAGGATAAAGAGCAGATCCTCACTATCCATCACCTCTGCTTCGCATTGATCCGCCTGGCCTTTCACCACATCGTCCCACCAGATATCCAGCTGGTCATTCCAGGAAATAGACTCGCCTGTGTTCTTATGGACAATGACATGTTTGATACTTTCACACCCCATAGCAATGGCCTCATCCACAACATCTTTTACCGGTATCGTTTTGTGGCCGCGGCTGTTGTAGTCAGAACAAATGACCACATTACAGGTCGCATCTTTAATCCGATCAGCGAGTGCCGAAGCGGAGAACCCGGCAAATACCACCGAGTGAATTGCACCAATTCGGGCGCAGGCCAATACACCAATAGCCAATTCAGGCACCATCGGCATATAAAAACAAACGCGATCGCCTTTTTTAACCCCCATCGCCCGCAATCCGTTGGCAAAGCGGCAAACCTCGGCATGCAATTCCTTGAAACTATATTTTTTTGCGGGTTGACTAGGATCGTTAGGTTCCCAAAGGATGGCAGTCTGATCACCACGAGTTTCCAAATGCCGATCCAAACAATTTTCGGTAATATTGAGTTTTCCACCAAGAAACCACTTAACATCCGGGCCTTTAAAATCCCATTCCAGCACTTTATCCCATTTTTTCCGCCAGGTAAAGGTATCGGCTTGCTCTGCCCAAAACCCTTCTGGATCATCAACACTGCGCTGGTAAGCGGATTTGTACTCGTCCAGGCTTTTTACTTGTAGAGTCATATTATCGTTAATTTTTATATTTAATCAGACAACTATTGGTTCCAAAAATATATACTTGAGATCAATTGTAAGGCATTTAACAGCATAAAATTAGGAGAGGTAACAAAAAGGCCGACCAATATAGAATCAGTTGAAAATTTGTCATCTCTTTTATTCTGACTTGCTTTTTAATGCCCGCTAGCTACTCCAGAACCACGTGGAATGCGAATGTCTTCAACAATATGCTGGATATGTTCCGGTGGATCAGGCGTAAATTTATTGACCACCAGCGCAACGATGAAGTTAAAAATCATGCCCAGTGTACCAATACCTTCTGGTGAAATACCAAACCAGTATTGATCAGGGGTACCACCACCAAATTTAAAATAGATGATGTAGGTCGCAGTAAATACGATCCCTACAATCATGCCGGCGATAGCTCCCTGCATATTCATCTTCTTGGAGAAAATCCCCATGATAATAGCGGGAAAAAAGGAGGAAGCCGCCAGTCCAAAAGCAAAAGCAACAATTGCTGCCACATAATCTGGTGGATTTAGTCCAAAATAACCAGCAATAAAGACGGCTACACCTATAGTTATGCGGGCAGCCAACAGCTCTCCTTTTTCAGAAATACCCGGCATAAATACCTTTTTCAATAAATCGTGAGAGATGGAGGTAGAGATCACCAAGAGCAGGCCAGCTGCGGTGGAGAGGGCTGCGGCCAAACCACCGGCTACGACTAATGCAATGACCCAGTTGGGAAGATTCGCAATTTCCGGGTTAGCCAATACCATGATGTCCCGATCAACGATCAACTCATTTCCTTTCCAACCATTTGGCTCTGCCACTGAAGATACAAATGTGGGATTTTTGTCATTGTAATATTGGACGACTCCGTCTCCGTTTTTATCCTCGTATTGCAACAAGCCGGTTTTCTCCCAATTGCCAAACCAGACAGGAAGCGCACTGTACTCCTTCTGGCTTACCGTATTGAGCATATTGGTCCGCGCAAAAGCAGCAATAGCCGGTGCCGTGGTATACAACAAAGCAATAAAGACCAGTGCCCAACCAGCCGATTTACGCGCGTCAGATACCTTGGGTACGGTAAAAAAGCGCACAATCACATGCGGCAATCCCGCGGTACCCAGCATCAATGCTGCCGTGACAAAAAACAGGTCGATCATGGGTTTATTGGCCGAAGTATATTCTTTGAAGCCAAGGTCGGTATGCAACATATCCAATTTGGTCAATAAGGGGGTTCCATCTGCTAAGCTACCTCCAAAACCCAATTGGGGAATAGGATTGCCCACCATCAAGATAGAGATGAAAATGGCGGGTACGATGTAAGCAAAAATCAGCACACAGAATTGGGCAACCTGCGTATAGGTGATGCCCTTCATGCCACCGAGAACAGCATAGAAAAATACGATAGTCACACCAATCATCACTCCTACACTGAAATCTACCTCCAGAAAACGGGCAAAAGCGATGCCTACTCCTTTCATTTGTCCAACGACGTAGGTAAATGAGACAAAAATGGCGCATACCAGCGCAACCAAACGTGCAGTTTGGGAATAGTAGCGGTCCCCGATGAAATCAGGAACCGTAAATTTTCCGAATTTTCGCAGATATGGAGCTAGTAATAAGGCCAATAGTACATAGCCCCCCGTCCATCCCATCAGATATTGGGCGCCGTCAAACCCCATAAAGGAAATCAAGCCTGCCATGGAAATAAAGGAAGCTGCCGACATCCAGTCTGCGGCCGTTGCCATTCCGTTGAGTACGGGATGTACCCCACCTCCGGCAACGTAAAATTCTGATGTAGAACCGGCTCTCGCCCAAATCGCTACGCCAATATAAAGGGCAAAGGTGAGGCCAACTATAATAAATGTCCAGGTTTGTACACCCATGGTTTGTTTTGTTTTGATGTTTGAAATGAACCGACTCAAACCCTCCGTAAACGGCTAGTTACAAGCGCTCTTTCCATGATTTTGACAATGTGATTCAAAGCTCAGGTCTAGTGCCTTTTATTCCTCATGCACGTCAAATTCGCGATCCAATTTGTTCATTTTGTATACGTAGTAAAAAATTAGAGCCACAAAAATGTAGATGGAGCCCTGCTGAGCAAACCAGAATCCTAACTTAAAACCACCAATTTGAATGGCATTTAGAGGGCCGGCAAAAAGAATGCCCATCCCATAGGAACCTAAGAACCAGATCACCAGTAAAATGGCTAGCAACCGCAAATTCCTGCGCCAATATTCTTGTAGATTTTTTTCAGACATCGTCTAATGTTTTTTGTTAATCAATATTTATATCGAGATCGTTAAATATAAAATTATAGCAGAATATGTGTAGCTAAGTGCATGTTTGGAGGTAGTCCCTGAAGTATATTCGGGCAAGCTATTCAGTCTGCAATTTTCGCTGCTAAAGCACCACATCCAAACATGCCCTAAATAATTTCCTTAAAACTATTGGTTTATTATTGTGAATTAAAAAAAAAGGGCAATCAATTGCTAACCAACCGGACCAGTTAATCAGAAAATCCTACCGATGAATCATCTGACCTTTTCTGAAACCCAGCAATAAAGGAAATTGCAGGATCAATTTAATTCATCCGCCCGAAGTTGAAGATAAACCTTCAACCTCACAACTTGAAAACAAAATGAAAACGATGTCAAAAGAAGCCACAAAAAAGTTGGTTGTAGACACTCCACACGGTCCAATTTCGGATTCCACCAAGTTATCCAAATCCGCCACTGTACACGAAAAAACCTTTATCCCGGATTATTCCAGTATGTGGGCTGAAATCCAAAAGGTCAGTATGCCCGTATCCTTTGCGGCACTAAAAGCGTTCTATCGTATCTCCTAGCGAGATAAGTCTTGATGTATCAATGGGGTAAAAGCATTATTGGCCGCCGCAAAATCAACTGTTGGTTGATTTTGCGGTTCCCTACGGGTATCAGAATATTTTGTTATTTTACCCAATCCCCATTTAAATTATGCATCAAGAAATAGCTTGTATTGACAGAAAAGAACACTAAACATGTCATCCCTAGTACTGGTTGGAAAGGTCTGGTTGAAAATTGGAGATCTGATTTTCTAGCAGCCATCAGTGTATCACTAGTTGCCATGCCCTTGGGGCTTGGGGTTGCTTTGGCCTCCGGCGCACCTCCAATTTCTGGCCTAATTTCCGCCATTGTCGGTGGTATTGTCGTTACCCTTTTTAGAGGAAGTCATCTGGCTATAAACGGTCCAGCAGCTGGTCTCATTGCTGTGATCCTTTCGGGAATTCACAGTTTGGATGACGGTAGTGGGCAGGTTTTACATTATATATTAGCGGCTACTTGCATAGCAGGGGCCTTTCAGGTTGTACTGGGTTTTTTGAAGTTGGGACGCATCGCCGAAATGATTCCTTCCTCCGTAATTCAAGGCATTATGGTGGCCATTGGCATCATCATCTTCGCCAGTCAGGTGCATGTAGCGATGGGTACAGAACCATCAGGTGATGACACGATAACCATGCTGATTGACATTTTCAAAAAGATCCCGGAAGCCAATCCCGTGATTTTGCTTATCTCTATCACCGGATTGGCTTTGCTCATCACTATCCCCAAAATTCAGTCGCGGTTATTACACTTTTTTCCGGCATCACTGTGGGTATTGATTGCATCGATCCCATTGGTATATGCTTTTGATTTTTTCCATGCTCACCAGGTACATCTGCTAGGTGGTGATCATGCTATTGGACCGCAATACCTGATTGACATCCCGAGCGACTTAACGAGGGCGATTTTGTATCCAAATTTCAGTAAAATCGATACCTTACCCTTCTGGCTAGTGGTTATTTCCATCACGTTGATCGCTTCCATTCAAACCCTTGCAATGACTAAGGCGGTAGACAAGCTCGACCCCTATAAGAGAAAGTCAAACCTAGACAAAGACTTGATCGGCATGGGAATCGGTACCATGATTGCCGGCGCCATTGGCGGGCTGCCGATTATTACGGTAATTGTAAGAAGCACCGTAAATGTGACAAATAACGCCAAAACCAAGTGGTCTAACTTTTACCATGGTGTCTTATTGATCCTTTTCCTCTTTTTATTGACGCCGATTATACAAACAATCCCGCTGGCTGCCCTGGCCGCTATCCTGGTTTATATTGGTTTCCGCCTGGCCTCCCCCACTGTGTTCAGAAAAATATACGAAATGGGCATGGAGCAATTGCTCTTTATGATTACCACCCTGGTTATAACCCTCTACTCTGACCTCTTATGGGGCATCATTGGCGGCACCCTTTTCACTTTACTGGTCCATATCTTGCTGGCTCGCTTACCCGTGGGTACCTTCTTTAAGCTAGCCTTTAACACCGAATCCAACGTCTATCAGAATAATGAAGGCCGCTATGAACTGCGCATCAAGGGCATTGCCAATTTCCTGACCATTCCGAAAGTGAACAAACTTACCAGCCTGATTCCTGCGGGTGCAGATGTCAACATCAACCTTTCCGAAACCCGCTTGGTAGGGGCCACCTTTATGGATAAAATTGTAGAATTCTTAAGGGCACAGGAGGATTCCGGAGGCAAAGTGGTGATCACCGGTCTTGAAAATCACGTCTCTTCCTCCACCCACAATCGGGCCTTGAAGATCTTCCTGAAGCCGGTGGCTCAAAAATTGTCACCACGACAAATGCGACTCAAGAATCTTGCCGAAGCCAATGGCTATAGATACGAAAGCCACGTCAATTGGAATACTTCCTATTTGCGACACTTCAATTTCTTTGAAATTCGCCCCATTGAACGCAAGTCGAATTCATTAAAAGGTGTTTTTGAAGAGTTTGGCGTGCGATGGGAAATTGCTGATGTCACCTTCAATGAAGGCGCCTCTTTCTCCGCCGAGATCTTTCATTCAACCGTCATGATCCTGAAACTAGAGCGCCCCATGCCCAAATTTGTCATGGAGAAGGAGGGGCTCTTTGACAAACTTTTTGACAGGGTGATGGCCCTGACCGGATATAAAGACATCGATTTCGAGTTATATACCGATTTTTCCAAAAGAATCCTGCTAATGGGTGAAAATGAAGCCGAAATCAGGGCGTTTTTCACGCCCCGCATCATTCGCTTTTTTGAAAGTGAACCGGTTCAGCACATTGAATGTAATGGAGAAGCCTTGCTGATTTTCAACAAACTCAAGCCTGCTCGCACCGATGAAACGCTGAAAATACTGGAGTTCGCCAAGCGGCTGACGAATAAGATTATTAATGGCTAAAATGATCGTTGGAAAATAAAATCATGGATGCTCCCGATTTGGGAGGAAATCCCAACAACAATTCGATTGACTATTGTGGACACTGGAAAAATAAGGTCTGCTTCAAAATTTCCTTCCGATGCTCTAAATTTGCATTTGGTCGATCACGTACCAATAAAAACACTTCTACCTTTGACTCTAGATCTCTATCAACCGGAAAAATTGTAAAAAAAGAATAGACCTCATCTGCATGAAGCATTTCAAATGAAGAAATCCCTGGATTGTAAACTGCATAATCGGGAAAAGTCAACTCATTTCCTTCAGCGTCATAGATTTCCTCAATAGGCCAATTGAAAATATCGTAGGTTTTAAAAAAAACATTAAAAAAACCAGGCTTATTTTCACTAACCCGTTTGAAGGTTTCAAGCGGTTGCGGTAAAAATCTGAAATCAAGCCGAATAATCTTACATTCAGGGTAATCTTCCTCTTTGTATACTTTTACTACTTCTATTATTTCACCATCAAATTCATCGTCAAACGGATTTTCATTGAACTCAATTTCGTTAATATTAGAATGACAAGTAAAGAAAAATATTGAAATAAAAATCAAAAACAAGTTTCTCATTAGAAGCTAATTTTTAAGGATAAACCATTAATTCCTGGATCCGTCAATGCCCCCAATTCAAAAGGTGAAGATAAATCAAGGTGAGGTTTGCCTTCGTATTTTTCATAATATTGCTTTTCTTTTAGCAATGAATAAACCTTAAGGAGAATAGCGGTTCCTACCAACCCATAGGATACATTCCTTTTGAGAACAACCCTTTTTTTGTAAGTATCTAGTTGATTCTTTGAATCCCATAGATCGGTAGAATTTGGTCCTTCTGAAAGGTATTCTTGCCTTATCTTTTCTACTTTTTTCCGGTAGTTTAAGGTAGTACAATACAACCCAAGCCCACCAGCAAAAGCACCATAGGAAAAATGATTGGGTATTCGAAACCCGTTATATTGATGCAGCTGTTCTTTATAGTCGAGGTAGGCCGGATTTGCATCCCGGTTTAAAGTCATCTTAAATACAAGCATTGTATCAGGTAGCACGGAGAAGGAGGTATCTTGATAACCATAAACCCCAGCCCAGAATTCAACTCTATGGATTCCTTCCTTCAACTCAACAGTATTAGAATTTAAAATTAGCGTATCGTCTACTCGTACCACTGTTTTACCGAGTGGAGGAAAAACTTTGAATACTACCTTTCCGGTAGTCTGAGCATTCATTAAGTTAAATAGGAAACAACAACATAAAATGAGCAAAAGCTTCACGGGGTTTCTCATCAGTTAGTATTTAAATGAGCGCATAAAGTAAAGCACGAGCACGAGCATGTTTAAAACATACTCCTATTGCTTAAACAAATATAAGCAATAATTTTTATTTTTAATAAATTTACAACAACTTCACCCTCAACAAATAATCATCCGCCGTAATGTACAACCACTTACCCTTTTCATCTATTTCACAATTGGCCATCGCTTTGCCAACTTTGATTTTGCCAATCAGCTTTAAGTCCCGATTAAAAACCCAGATACCGCCGGGGCCGGTGGCGAAAATATTACCTTCGGAATCGACCTTCAGGCCATCGGGAAGACCTTTTTCGGTTTCAAGGGCAGGAGTAGCATCGTAGAAGATCCGACCATTACTCACCTCATCGTTTTCATCAAGGTCAAAAACCATCCAAACCGCTTTTCCTCCATCGGAATTGGCGACATATAAATGACGCTCATCTTCCGATAAGGCAATGCCGTTAGGACGCGATAATCCATCGTACACCAATTCCACCCCATGATCCGGATGCCAGCGATAAACCCCCTGAAAATCAATTTCCTTAGATTCACTCTTTTCCTGTTTGGGCAGTCCGTAAGGAGGATCTGTAAAATAAAGGTAGCCCCCGGAAGACAAACAAAGATCATTAGGACTATTGAAACGTTTGCCCTGGTAGTTTTCTGCCAGATTGATAAATATTGGTTCAGGTGCCGTCAATGGTGCATCCATTCTGGCTACGACCCGATTGCCATGTTGGCAAAGCAACAATTGCCCGTCACTATCCACCGTAATGCCATTGGAGCCCGGCTCACGACTGTAACTGCCCTCTCCGGTATATCCTGATGGCCTGAGATAAGGTCGCACACCCCCCTCTTCATCCCAACGATGCACCACATTTTCCGGCACATCACTAAACAACAGCATTTGGTGCTCCTCAACCCACACCGGCCCTTCCGACCAGGCGTAGCCCTCACCCAGCTTTTGGACTAACGGATTTTTGGCCACAATTTCCTCCAGAGCGGGGTCGAGTACCTCTACGGTGACGTTTTCCCAAACGGGATATTCTTTTTTGGGTGTTGATTGCTCCTCCTGCGCTGAGGACTGATCATTGTTGGAACAGGCAAACAAAAGCAGGCTGAATAGCGTCAGAACACATAGGTTGGATAGGTGGTTAATCATTTTTATTGATCTAAATGATGTGATTAAAGTCAAGTTGTTCCAATACTGTACTTAGTGCATGTATTTACCTTCATCAGAACCTACTTCACCGAAAACCGGTAAATTGTCGAAGTCTGATAAGTCTCTCCGGGGTTCAAAATCGTTGAAGGAAATGCCTCCTGATTGGGTGAATCCGGAAAATGCTGCGTCTCCAGACAAAGGCCATCACGAAAATTATAGGGCTGCCCACTTTTGCCCGTAAGGGTACCATCCAGAAAGTTGCCAGAATAAAACTGAATACCGGGTTCTTCCGTCAATACTTCCATAAAGCGGCCAGATATAGGGTCATAAAGAGTCGCTGCCAATACCGGGCCTTCCCCCTTACGATCAAGGACAAAATTATGGTCGTAACCGCCACCATGTTTCAACTGCTCATTGTCAGCATCTACCCGTGCACCAATGGCCGTGGCCTCCGTAAAATCAAAAGGGGTGCCCTTTACCGGACGCAGTTCTCCGGTTGGGATCAAAGTGGCATCCACCGGGGTGAAAGCCTTCGCATTAATGGTCAACTCCTGTCCAAGAATATCCCCCTTGCCTTCGCCTTTCAGATTGAAATAGGCATGATTCGTCAAATTGCAGATGGTCTTTTGATCAGTAGTGGCGGCGTAGTTGATAACCAATTCATTGTCATTATTCAACAAATACTCCACCTTGACTTTCAGGTTGCCCGGATATCCTTGTTCCATATCCGGGCTGGTTCGGGTAAGGGCAACACCGACGGCATCATCTCGCTCAATCACATTCCCCTGCCATAGATGTTTGTCAAAACCTTGCACGCCACCATGCAAAGAATTGGGCTTATTATTGATTGGCAACGTATACTCCTTTCCATCAATGGTGAACATCCCTTTCGCAATGCGATTGCCATAACGACCAATGATGGCCCCCATAAACGGATGCTCTCCCAGATACCCGGAAAGGCTATCAAAGCCTAATACAACGTCGGCAAACTGTCCATTTTTATCGGGTACAGAAATGCCTTGTACGATCCCGCCGTAGGTCGTAACGCGCACCTCCATCCCATTTCTATTTTTTAGCGTATATAGATCAGCAGTACCTTCAGGCGCCGTACCAAAGGCTTTTTTTTCAATGATAAGTCCGGTATCCATAGTCTTTGGGGCCGTCTCTTCAGCAGTCTGTTGATTTCCGGATTGACAACTAAACAGGGCCATAAATATTAAGGGTATTAGGTTAGCAGGTTTCATCATATTTATAGTTTCTTATTGAATGCCTTTCGCCAGATGGTAGTACAACTCGTTCCAGCGTAATTCCTGTTTGAAGCGGTGTATTTGGGTGTTTTGATCAATCAAAACGTATTCAATACCCGCCATCTCCGCAAAGTCTTCCAGATACTCCGAGGTCAACGACTGGCTGTAGCAAGTATGGTGTGCCCCTCCTGCCAAAATCCAGGCTGCTGCTGCTGTTTGCAAATTGGGGTGAGCATCCCAAAGTACCCGTGCTACCGGGAGCTTAGGCAGGCCATGTTCCGGCTTAACGGCATCCACGGTATTGACCAGCAGGCGGAAACGGTTGCCCAAATCCACTACGGAAGCATTCAATGCCGGACCGGCGGCTGAATCAAACACCAATCTTACCGGATCAGCTTTTCCGCCAATGCCAAGGGGATGCACTTCACAGCTGGGTTTTCCTGCGGCAATACTTGGACATATCTCCAGCATGTGTGATCCCAAAACCTGCATCCGTTTGGGGTTGAAATGATAGGTATAATCCTCCATAAAGGAGTTCCCCCCTTTTAGTCCACTCCCCATCACTTTCATAGCACGAACTAATGCTGCTGTTTTCCAATCGCCTTCAGCGCCAAAACCGTAGCCATCCGCCATCAGGCGCTGAGTAGCGATGCCCGGCAATTGTGTCAGCCCGTGTAAATTTTCAAAAGTATCGGTGAAAGCCGAGAAGCCTCCATCTTGTAAAAAGCCTCTCATGCCCAATTCAATGCGAGCTGCTTCTCGTAAAGAATGGTGCATTTTGCCCCTCTTCAGTAGCTTTTTGGATACTTTGTATTCTTCCTGGTAAGTATCCACCAATTTGTCGATCGCCTGATCACTAATTTTATTGACAACAGCAACCAAATCCCCCAAGCCATAACCGTTAACAGCATAACCAAATTGAATTTGCGCAGACACCTTATCACCTTCCGTGACCGCTACTTCGCGCATGTTGTCACCAAAACGGGCAATTTTCATGCTTTGCATGTCTTTCCATGCTGCGGCTACTCGCGTCCAAATCCCCACCCGTTTCACTACCGCCTTATCCTGCCAATGACCTGCCACCACTTTTCGGTTGAGGCGCATGCGGGTATTGATAAACCCAAATTCCCGGCCACCATGCGCCGATTGGTTGAGGTTCATAAAATCCATATCAATATCCGCCCAGGGAATATCCTGATTGAATTGAGTATGCAGGTGGAGCAATGGTTTATTGAGCGTCTTCAAGCCATTAATCCACATCTTGGCGGGAGAAAAGGTATGCATCCAGGCAATTAAGCCAATGCAGTTTTCCGTAGCATTAGCCTCCCGGCAAAGATTGTATATTTCGTCAGGTGTAGTCAACACCGGCTTAAATTTCACCTTGACGGGGATAGCTTTGGAGCCATTCAGTGCCTTCGCAATTTGTGTGGAATGCGCCGCCACTGCCTTTAAGGTTTCTTCTCCATAGAGGTGTTGGCTCCCGGTGATAAACCAGGCTTCTAATGTTTTAAGTTTGATCATGATTGTTTCTAGCTGGATCAATACCATTAACCCGGGATTAAATAACCGGGTTAGTGGTATCTTTTGAACAAATAGATAAAGAGATAAAAATCACTTTAAGTCCAAACATGTTAAGGTGATCATCTATCCACTAAAATAAATATAAGCCGCAAGGATCAACAAAATTACGACACCAGACCAAATGATATCTGCCTTCGTGTAACTTGCCTTGGTTTCCGCTCTTTGTTCGGCATTAAGGGTACCAAAAGTTAAACCACTGATCTTCTGATAAGAAGGTGCTTCGGTAGCATAGCTTACCCCAACCATTACCACTGCACAAACCAGGAAGATCAGTAAGCTATAATATTGGAAAAAGATATTATTGATCACCCAGAAGAAGGAATCTTTTTCATAAGCAAAGCCTTCTGTAAGGGCCACAGGAGTATCAATAGCCAGACGAAAAAGCCCCATTACAAAGCCAACACCCAAGGCGGCCAGACACCCCTTGGCATTCATGCGCTTCATAAATATACCGAAGAAAAAAACCACAAAAATGGGCGGCGCCAAGTAGCCTTGTACACTCTGCAAATAATCATATAACCCTCGACTACCTTGAATTACAGGAATCCACAACAAGCCAATAATCACCATAATACCGGTAGCTATTCGGCCAATTCTCACCAAACTCTTTTCATCAGAATTTGGACGAAATTTGGAATAAAAATCCATAGTAAACAGCGTCGATGAAGCATTAAAAACTCCCGCAAGTGAGCTCATCAATGCAGCCAGTAGTCCCGCTACCACCAAGCCTCTAATCCCAGAAGGCAAAATGGTGGCGACCAGGAGGGGAAATGCCTGTTGGGCATTGGCGGTGATTATTTTCCCTTCACTGTCTAACATCGCAGTACTAATGCTTTCCATTTTGCCACTGGCGGCCAACGCAAAACAAATCATGCCTGGAATGATGAAAATGAAAACGGGCAACAATTTGAGGAAGGCAGCCGCGATGGTCCCTCTACGAGCTTCGGTCAGATTGGCCGCACCAAGGGTTCTTTGTACGATATACTGATCGGTACACCAGTACCACAAGCCGATGATGGGAGCACAAAACAACATACCCAACCAAGGATAATTGGTATTAAAATACCACGCCATCGTCGTCTCGGTTTTTACCGGAGCCCAGGTCCCTTCAAATCCAGCAGGAACCAATGGTTTCCACAAGTTAAACATTTCCGAACCGGCAATACGGCGCAGTTCGTCCCAGCCACCGAGGGCATCCAAACCATACCAGGTCACCAAAATGGAACCGAGAATCAGGATAACCGTTTGAATGGCTTCCGTATAGGCCACCGCCTTCAATCCACCGAGGATGGTATACGCTCCCGTAAGTATAATCACCAGTATTGAGCCTATCCAAAAACTGTTTAAGCCCATGAAGTTGACTTCTGGCATCAATACCCCAAAAACAATACCTCCCGCAAAAATCCCAACAGCAACCTTTGTCAGTACATAGGCGACCAGGGAAATCAAGGATAACACCCATCGAGCCGTAGGTGAAAACCGCTTTTCCAGAAATTCTGGCATGGTATACACCTGGGAGCGCATATAAAATGGCGCCAAAACCCAGCCTAATACCAGCAGACACCAGGCGTGCAACTCATAGTGCGCTAGTGCAACTCCGTCAGTTGCCCCAGAACCGGCCAGCCCTACCAGGTGCTCAGAACCAATATTGGAGGCAAAAATGGAGGCTCCAACTACAAACCAGCCCAGGTTTCTTCCTGCCAGAAAGTAGTCGTCAGATGTTTGCTTGCTCCGTCTGATCACCCACCATGCTATGCCCAATATCAGGGAAAAATAGGCGAGTATGATGATCCAGTCAAGTGTAGATAAAACCGTCATATTTTTGTTAGTTAGTTGGTTGCTAGTTGATCTCCAGTTTTAGAGCCTGTTTGGAGGTCGCCATTCAGTCCCGGTAAAACCGGAATTTTGGAACCTCACTTCGGCTATTTTTTCGTCCGTCTCGGCTCAGCCGAGATGCACTCAAAAATGAGCCTCGTGAGCACCCAAAACCTGCAATTTTCGCTGCTAAAGCACCACCTCCAAACATGCACTTACAAAAAAAACAAACGATTGCGTAACTCCCTCCTCTTTATTAAAATGCTACCTTTTCTCTCCCTATTATGACTGTCCATAATAGGCATCAGCCCCATGCTTTCGCTCGTAATGTTTATTAATTAAGGCCTCTTTAAGTCGCGGTGCATCTGGCCGAATCTGTCTGGTCAAATAAGCCATCTTGGCCAACTCTTCCAAAACGGCACTATTATACACTGCCTTTTCCACCGTTTTTCCCCAGGAAAATGGTGCATGATTGGCCACCAACACCATTTCCACCTCTTCCGGCATAAGTCCCTTTTTCTTGAAGGCATTAATAATTTGAAAACCCGTCTCATATTCGTAATCGCCTTCAATCATTTCATCACTCATTACTGGTGCACAGGGAATATCCGTGGTCAAATGATCGGCATGTGTGGTGCCCAAAATGGGAATATCTTCCTGAGTTTGTGCCCAGGCTGTTGCATAGGTAGAATGGGTGTGTACAATCCCCCCAATGTGGGCCCAGTTTTTATATAATACCGCATGAGTTTTTGTATCTGAAGACGGCCGCTTGTCTCCTTCAATAATATTGTTGTCAAAATCGACAATCACCATATCTTCTGGTCTCAAATCGACATAGGGTACCCCACTCGGCTTGATCGCAAAAACGCCATTGCTTCGATCCACGGCACTAGCATTGCCGAAGGTAAACAATACTAATCCCAGTTCCGGCAACTGCATATTGGCCCGGTATGCGGCTAGTTTGATATCTTTAAATTCACCCATCACTTACTTTTATATTCCTGCAATTGCTTTTCCACGAGCTGTCCGAGTTCACTATACTCCTCATAGATTTTGGCATAAACGGCTGCCCGATCGGCATTGGGAAAGTACTCCGCGTCAAATCCCGACGACATTTTCTTCATCGCCTGTGGGACATCTTCATAAACACCTGCGGCAGTAGCGGCAAACATCGCAGCGCCCAATGCACAGGTCTGATCCGACTTGGCGATCTTGATTGGGCGGTTGAGAATATCGGCCATGGTCTGCATTACAAAGGGTGACTTTTTAGCCACTCCTCCCAGTCCAATTACACCTTTGATCGGCACCCCTTCTTCCTGAAATCGGTCCACAATTTTCTTGGCGCCAAAACAAGTGGCTTCCACCAATGCCCGGAAGATTTTAGGGGCATCACTTCCCAGGTTCAACCCAAAGATGGCGCCTTTCAACGCCTGGTTTGCATCGGGTGTGCGGCGGCCATTCAGCCAATCCAACGCAATAATACCCGTTGAACCGGGTTCAATTTTTTCTGCGGCCTTGGTCAGTTGGGGAATGATGCGATCTGCGGCTTCTTCAATTAGTTCTTTCTTCAGCTTCTTGTTGAGTAATTTACTCTTACCCACAACCTCCTCTAAGGTCCAAGACAATAGATTTTTGAACCAGGCATAGACATCCCCAAAAGCCGACTGCCCAGCCTCCAGCCCCAGCATACCGGGAATAATGGAGCCATCAACCTGACCACAGATCCCTTTGACCAGGTGCTCCTCATTATCCATAGGGGCAACGAGCATATCACAAGTTGATGTTCCCATTACTTTGCTCAGGTAATAAGGCTCTATGGCACCTCCTACTGCGCCCATGTGGGCATCAAAAGCGCCAACCCCAACCGTCACGTCCGTGCTTAACCCCAGTTTTTTGGCCCACTCTTCTGAAAGCGTTCCAGCAGGCACTTCGGAAGTATACGTTTCTTTATACAAGCGATCCGTAAGTCCATCCAGCAATGGATCGAGGGCTACAAAAAAATCATTGGGTGGAAGTCCACCAAAATCCTCATGCCAAAGTGCTTTATGTCCTGCCGCACAACGGCTGCGTTTCATATCTTGCACCTTCTTCCCCCCCGTCAAAAGAAAGGGAATCCAATCGCAGTGTTCCACCCAGGAATGCGCTGCCTTGCGCACCGCTTTATCCTCACGCAGGGCATGTAAGATTTTTGCCCAAAACCATTCCGAAGAATAAATTCCCCCCTCATAGCGGGAATAATCCTCCGTCCAAGTGCGACACAACTCATTAATTTCTGCTGCCTCTTTAATTCCGGTATGGTCCTTCCAAAGAATAAACATGGCATTAGGGTTCTCCGCAAATCTCGGTTTCAGCGACAAGGGGGTCCCCGATTTATCTACCGCAACAGGAGTAGACCCGGTGGTATCCACGGCAATACCGATCACCTTTTTTGCTATTCCTTTTGGTGCGTCTTTTAAAGCTTTTTTGATGGATTTCTCCAATCCTTCTATGTAGTCCAAAGGATGTTGACGGAATTGATTGGCCGCGGGATCACAATACAGGCCTTTTTTCCAGCGAGGATAATAAAAAACCGAACTACCTACTTCCTTTCCATTTTTAGTATTGATCACAACGGATCGTACGGAATCAGTTCCGTAATCTACTCCAATTACAAAGCTCATCTGAAAATCTTAAATGATTAATGTTGTTTATAGTCCTATCCGAAGATAATTTCTTCGTTCGGTATATTTTGCTCACAATGTCAAAAAAAATGCTGTTTTATCCGAATTTTTTAATGGTTTCGACGATTGTTTGCAAAAAATAAATTCTACTTAGTGCAAATCAGGATTGCCAGGGCCTTCTATAGCAGTAATTGGCTGTACCAGAGATTTCAGGAATTCCAGGTAAAAAAGCCTCACTGAACCAGTCTCTGCATTTTCCTTACGGTAATAAAACAGGATATTGTGAATCCCCTCCACCTTATTTAAAGGAATATCCAAACTCCCCCAATTGGCATCCACCGAAGTCTGTTCCTGTAAGTTCTCCTGACCGATGATCTCCCCTGATGGTGTATCGAGACGAACCTCTATACTCCCTTTAGATGGTGGCTGGAACAAATGAATCCTCAGATATTTAATATCGGACAGATCGATGTCCTTAAACCCAATAAAATTGTCAATATTCACTCCTACAATTTCCTGATCCTCCTGAAGTGTTGGAAATTTCTCCTTCTTAATTAATTGCAACCTTGAGTGGGAATCGAAATCAAAATCGGTCGCAAGGACCTTATTGTGGCGAAGTAGGACCTGCTCATGTGCAGTGATCGGCTCTATATCATTGGCGCCTTTGTCCGTGTAGGTCGCCTTAATAATATACAAGCCCCCAAATTCCTGATTAAGGTGTTGGTCGAAAACGAAAGTGCCTTCGGCAGGAAGGATGACCTTGTTCTTTTCATCATCCAGGGATAGAATGTATTCCACCATTTGGGTTGCATCGGCAAGCGGTAAATCGGGATGAGCAGACATGGCGCGATCTCCCCAAACTCCAGAACCACCCTTGATGATCTTATTGGCCAACCGCAAGACATCCATTGGGTCTTCTTTGGCATAGCGCTGCGCTACATCAAAATAGGCCGGGCCCACAGAAGTGACCTTTTTCTGATGGCATGATAAACAGGTGGATTCCGTAATCAACCGCTCACCAATCGACTGCACGGCTGCTTCCTGATGGCCGATGGCAATTTCATTCATATCATATCCCTGCTTCAGATAATCCATGCTAATGGTGACGGCTTCCGCCAAAATTCCATCATTCAAAGTGCCATCCTCAGCATCACTCACCTCGATTTCATATTCCAGTTGCTGGTTGTCCCAATAGAAAGTCTTATTACCAGAAAAGGCAATTTTCAACTCCGGCTCCGCATTACCGACCCTAACCTTCTGCGTTGCAGAAGCGCTGGCCCCTTGGGCATCTGTAGCCTTCAGCCTAACGGAATAGATGCCATTCTGGGTGAAAGTATGGGTGATATTTGCCGACCGGTCCACCATTTTCCCATCGATAAACCATTCGAAGGTCAAGGCGTCATGGTCATAATCCAAGGTAGAATCGGCCGAAAGGCTGACTGTTAGAGGAGCCACACCATATTTTTGAGAAGCTTCAATCTTAGCAATGGGTTTTCGGTTGCCGGAAGAAAACTGGATATGTACCAAGCGAGCATCTTCATTCTGATGATTCCAGATTTTGCCATATTCCAAAAGGTATAATTCACCATTATCTGTGAATTCCATATCCACCGGATTAGAAAATTTATAAGAAGGCATAAAGCGTTCCATCGTTTTTAAGTTTCCGGCTTCATCAAAAGTTACAGCAATAATCCATCCTCTCATCCATTCGTAGATAAACAATTTTTCATCGTAGTAGGCGGGAAACTTATTGGCGTGATTGACATATTGATCACTATAATAAACCGGTCCGGCCATGGCCGTGCGGCCACCAGTGCCAAAGAGTGGAAATTCTTCCGACTTCTTATATGGGTACCAGAAAAAAGCAGGTTGAGCCGGTGGTAAATGCTCGATGCCCGTATTATACGCCGACTGGTTGAGTGGTTTTTCCGCGTCAAATAAGTTTAGGGAAACTTCTCTGTCAAAGTCATACTCAAAATAGGCTTTATTGTCGCCAACAAATAAAGGCCAGCCAAAAAAGCCAGATTTATCTGTTTTATTGATTTCATCGTGCCCTGCCGGTCCACGCTCCACGTTAGCCTTACGGGAATCAGGCCCCACGTCACCCCAGAATAATGTACCTTTTATAGGATCAACTGAAATGCGAAATGGATTCCGACACCCCATGACAAAAATCTCTGGTCGAGTCATTGCTGTCCCTTCCGGAAAAAGGTTGCCTTCCGGAATGGAGTAAGTCCCATCATCTTCAATCTTGATACGTAGTACTTTGCCCCTAAGATCGTTGGTGTTAGCAGAAGTCCGGCGTGCGTCAAAAGGCGCTCTTCCCGGCCGATCATCACTAGGAGAAAAGCCGTTGGATTTAAATGGATTGGTATTGTCGCCCGTAGCAATGTACAACAACTTATCCGGGCCAAACTGGATGGAGCCCGCCGCATGACAACACTTTTCCCGTTGGGTTGGAATGGTAAGGATGACCTTTTCATCCGCAAAGGTATAGATAGAATCAGGGTAATAAGTATAACGGGCCACCACCTGATGCGATTCCACCGGGTGAGAATAGAAGAAATACACCCAATGATTGTGGTCAAAGTCGGGATCAACGGCCAGGCCAAGGAGCCCGTCTTCAAACTTGGTATTGACGTTGATATGAAAAGCTTTATCAAGCACTCGAATGGAAGGATCGTAGATTTTAACATCGCCATGCCGCTCGATAAAAATGATCTTGCCTTCATCCAGAAAGTCCAGTTCCATCGGCTCATTGAGGTTGTCGGCCAGCACGACCTTTTGGAAACGATTTTCTTCGGGAGCCACATTAGGCTTTTGGTAATCCAGCCCATTATTGGCCCCAGCCGCATAGCGAATGCCTCCCCAAAGGTGCTCCATAAATAATGGATCGGCAAAACTTTCTGAGGTGTGCCCCAATGCCGTATACCAGGCTCGTCCACCATCGTAGTCATGATACCAGGCCAACGGATGATCCGCGCCCATTTCGCCCCCTTCGTAAGTGGATTCATCAAGATTTAAAAGGATATTGATATCCGGCTGTAGATTGCGAAAGTTGTACCATTCATCGGTCAGGACCCAGTCTGTAGGAAGATGCTGGGTCGAGGGGTGAGCAGGGTCCAATACTTGCACCGTTGCTTCATGCGTTCCGGGTGGGTGGCCCGCAAAATAACCGCCTACCAATCCATTGTACCAAGGCCAATCGTATTCGGTAGTCGTAGCCGCATGGATCCCTACAAATCCACCACCGGCCTGTACCCAACGTTGAAACTCTAATTGTTGTATTCCATTCAGCACATTGCCCGAAGTGGACAAGAAAATGACCACATCATAGTCTTGCAACTCTTTTTGGGAAAACACTTTGGCGTCTTCTGTATGGTCGACTGTAAACCCATGTGTTTGTGCCAGGCCCTGTATCGCCTCTATTCCAGCTTCGATCGACTCGTGTCGAAAGCCTTCGGTTTTTGAAAATAGAAGTACTCGGGTAGTTTCTTGCTGAGGTTGGCATCCTAATAAAACACCAATTAGGAGAAAGATAATCGTACGGAAGTATTTGCCAAAAGTGTTCATCATTGATTATTTCGTTTATCCTGACAAAGTACAAAATATTATCAATTGATGAAGTCAGACACTCAGCGAGTGTGTATTTAATGATCTACTTCGTTACAGATTTGATAAATGACATGATGGTACTGCAAAATCGCTTCAACCTTACTTTACAACCGAAGCCTTATTAAAAATATGCGTCTAAGCACAAAAAATATTAATCGTGTGTATCTTCTTTCGGTTTGGCATATATTGTTCGAAAAGCCCGGTAAACGGCATGGTGCAAGATGGTGGCATGGTCTTCATCTAAAATCGGTTCATAAAACACAGTTAGCTTGTCATTCCCCGAATTCTTGATGGCAGCAACCAATTGATCTGCCACCTCATGCATGACTGGGTGTTCCCGGCCTAAAGACACAAATATTTTCTTTTCCAGGTCCTGGCGTTCTTTAAAGAAACTTGCTGCTTTACCCACCAGTTGTTGTTTGTCCCACCAGAGTGATGGACTGACGATTATGTAATCGTCAAATAGTGCCGGTTTAGTCATGAGTATTTCCGTGGCGATCAGTCCACCAAGTGATTGGCCGATGATGGTATTGTGGTCACTTGTTTTGTAGTGCTTATTTACAAAAGGCTGCGCTTCTGTTTCCACAAAGCGGATAAATTTTTCTGACCCTCCGCTGGTAGGAAGATTTTTCTGGTCTTCTTCATCCGAACTGGGGTAGGTAAAATCTCGGTAGCGATCGACATTGGCAATACCCACAACAATGGATTTTGGCAACAGGTCGTACATATTCAGGAATTGCGCCAGCCCTGCAATATGCGGGAAGTCTTCATGTGCCGAACCATCCAGCACATAAATCACCGGATAGGTGGCACTGGAATCCGGATGGTAGCCTTGGGGCAAATAAATATTGAGTACCCTAGCTTCTCCAAGGGCTTTGGAGTCAAGGTGTTCTACTACGCCAAAAGGAAATACTTGGCTGGCATTGGCATAACGGGCATCCTTTTCTTGCGCAGATAACAGCGAGACCAGCATTACCAAAAAAAATGCTGTCAGTAGGTGAGATTTGATCATACTTAATATTTTTGAATTTGATAGTTTAACATAAAGTCGAAATCAAAAAAGATGCTCACCTAGTTATTCTGGTACTGCTTTTCTTTTCCATAATGACGATACCACAAAAATAGCAAATCATGGCAGACAATTCGGCCAATTATATTCACCAGAGTTGTTTCGCTATGAAAATCAACAACTTAGTTGAAAATTCCATAATCCTGCACAAATTCCGGTAATTTGATTGTATCGAACCGCACTTCTCATACGTAATCGATCAGATAAAATTCTGAATCTCTTTGATTAAAGCGGGCTGGTATTCTGTATTTTTTTGATAATTTCAAGCAAACACAAAATCAAAAAAATGAAATCATGTATTGCCTTTGCCTTTATTTTAGCCATATTGGGGTCGCCCTTTACGGGAAATGCGCAAGTCGACATCTCCGGAGAACTCAAAAAATGGCATAAAATCACGCTTACTTTTGACGGCCCGGAGACCCACGAATGGCACACCTACAACCCCTTCCTTAATTATCGACTCAATGTCACCTTCCGCAACGGAAATCGCACCTATATCGTGCCGGGGTACTTTGCCGCTGATGGCAATGCCGCCGAGACTTCAGCGGATCGCGGCAACCAATGGCGAGTTCACTTTGCGCCCGATGCCACCGGAAAATGGCAATATGAAGTAAACTTTCGAAAAGGCAGTAATGTTGCCGTTTCCGATAATGCCATGGCTGGAAAAAGTGCGGGCTTCATGGATGGCCTAAGAGGAGAATTTACCATTGTAGACAATGATAAAAAAGGGCGAGATTTTCGCGCCAAAGGGCGACTAAACTACGTAGGAAAACACTATCTACAGTTTGCCGAAACGGGTGAGTATTTCCTTAAATCAGGTGCCGATGCGCCAGAAAACCTACTTGCCTACGCCGACTTTGACGGCGATTTTAAAACAGATGGCCACAAAGATCATTTTGTCAAAACCTGGGCCCCTCACGTTTCCGATTGGAAAACGGGCGACCCTTGCTGGCAAAACGGGAAAGGCAAGGGCCTGATTGGTGCGGTTAATTACCTGGCATCCAAAGGAATGAATGCCTTTTCGTTTTTACCCATGAATATTGCAGGAGATGACCAAAATGTTTTCCCTTACGTAACTTACGACAATTGGGAGCGGATGGATGTCTCCAAATTAGCGCAATGGGAAATTCTTTTCGAGCATGCAGATCAACTCGGTATGTTTCTCCACTTTAAGACTTCCGAAGTAGAAAACCAAGGTCTGCTGGATAATGGAGATCTAGGGCCACAACGGAAGTTGTACTATCGGGAATTGATGGCCCGTTTTGGCCACCACCTGGCATTGAATTGGAACATTGGCGAAGAAAATGGCAAATGGCTCGAAAACCACCAAACACCCTGGCAAACCACAACCCAAAGATTGGCTTGTGCCCAATACTTTTATGACCACGATCCCTATCACCACCATATTGTCATCCATAATGGCCAAAATTTTTACGATTTGCTTGGTCCTGAATCTAAATACACCGGCTTGTCGATCCAAACGAACCGGGAGGACTTTGGCAATGTACATGGTGCCGTATTAAAATGGCGTAAAGTTGCTGATCAAGAACATAAAACCTGGGCCTTGGCGGTAGATGAGCCCGGCGATCATCGGTATTCCTTAGTCCCCGATAAGATTGATCCAGAGCATAACAATGCCCGTCAAAATGCCCTATGGGGAGCACTGATGGGTGGGGCGTGGGGCATTGAATGGTATTTTGGTTATGAACATGAGCATTCTGACCTCACCTGCCAGGATTGGCGAAGCCGAGATAAAATGTGGGACCAAAGTCGGTATGCACTGGATTTTTTCAACAAAAATGACATTCCCTATGCCGATATGGAACCCGCTGATGAACTGACCGCGAATGAAAATGATTATGTCTTACAGCAAAAGGGCAATGTCTATGTCATATACCAAAAGCTGGGAAAAAAGGAGAAAACAATCCTGACGAACCTCGACGGTTTTTTTGAGGTGTCTTGGTATAATCCACGCACCGGACAATTTGCCAATGCCCCAATCACCACAGAGGCGAATGGCCAACTGGAGATCGGGACTCCTCCTCTCGAGGCAGAGAAAGATTGGGTGGTTTTGGTAAAAAAACAATTTTCTCCAATCTTTAATGGTAAAGACTTTCTTGGCTGGGACATTTATTTACGCGACCAGCCGTTAAACGAGGATAAAAAGCAGGTCTTCCAGGTCAATAAAAAAGGGGAAGTGCATATCTCCGGTGAAATATTTGGCTATATGCGAACGCAAAAAATTTATGACAATTTTCACTTGAAACTCGAATTTAAGTGGGGCACCAAAAAGTGGGCCCCTCGCCTGGATAAATTACGCGACAGCGGTATCTTATACCACATCCCGGATGGCACCCCCCATAAAATCTGGCCCAAGTCGATCGAATGCCAGGTGCAGGAAACAGATTGCGGCGACTTCTGGCTGATTGACAGTACTACGGCCGTAATTGGCGGTATCCGGACCACACCTGGTTCCTACCAAAGGATTGTCAAACAAAGAAATGCCGAAAAGCCCAATGGCGAGTGGAATACCGTAGAGGTCATTTCCATTGATGGTCATTCCGTACATAAGGTTAATGGCGTGATCGTAAACGAAGCCTTTCAAACCAGCGAAAAATCAGGAAGAATTTTGATTCAGTCAGAGGGTGCGGAGGTATTTTACCGAAATATCCAAATAGTGGAATTATAGGTCAAAAGATCAATAGGGCACGGTTGCGTCCTTTGCTTTATTAATTGTTACGCCACACAAAATCATTCAAATTACCGCGGTAGAATCCGGAGCACATAGCCCGGATCTTCTACCGTAAAATAAATGTAGCCATCATGACCCATTTTTACATCCCGAAGGCGGCCTATCTTCTTCAATAATTTCTCCTCGCCTACAATTTTACCATCTTCCATTTTCAACCTGGCCAGGTATTGAAACCGCAACGAGCCAGCCAACAGGTCACCGTCCCAATTGGGATATTGATCACTGTTAATGAAAGTGAGCCCGCAAGTCCCGATAGAGGGAACCCAATAGTGTTCCGGTTGTTCCATACCTTCTTGTTCTGTATGATCTGTGAAGATGGTGCCATTATAATTAATGCCGTAGGAAATGACCGGCCAGCCATAGTTTCTTCCTTTGCGAATGAGATTAACCTCATCACCGCCACGAGGGCCGTGTTCTGCAGCCCAAATTTCTCCGGTTTCGGGATGCATGGCCAAACCTTGCGGATTGCGGTGACCATAAGAAAAAACAGACGGTATTGCGCCTTTTTTATTGATAAAAGGATTGTCTTTAGGAATGCTGCCATCATCATTGATGCGGTGAATTTTCCCACAGTGATTATCCAGATTTTGTGGATTGCGATCCCTCCTACCCCGGTCACCAACAGAAATATAAAGTTGGCCTTTTCGATCAAATTCCAGGCGGGAACCGTAATGGTGGCGAGTACTTTCGTAAGGCAATGCTTCAAAAATGACCTTCTGATCAACCAACTGATCATTGACCAGCCTTGCCCTCATCACAGCCGTGGTAGCATTTCCACCTTTGGGTTTAGAATAAGACAGATAAACCCATTTGTTCTTGGCAAAATCGGGATGCACTTCCACGTCCATCAGGCCACCTTGCCCCTTGGCCAAAACTTCAGGTGTGCCTTTGATGGCATGCAATTCCTCCCCTTTTCGATAGCGCGAAAACTTACCCGATCGCTCCGTAATCAGCATATCGCCATTGGGCAAAAAGGCCAGCCCCCAAGGCACTCCTAATCCACTAACGACCGTATCTAATTGAAATTTCATCTCTTCTGATGCAACAATTCCGGTCCAATCGGGCTTTTTCTCAAAATCCTTGATGGTCAAGTTTTCAATTCCGCCCAAAATATAATCCACCAGGTCATTGATTTCCGTATCGGTAAAGGTGGTATCGTAGGCTGGCATACCATCATCTGGATATCCAAATTTGATGGCTTTAAAAACCTCATTCCAGGAATTGCCGTAGATCCATTTTCGATCGACAAAAGTTTTCAGCTGCTCCCCATGGCAGCCGGCACAATATGTTTTATAATTGGCCGCCGCATTATTAGCTACTTTGCTTTCGCGAATGCTCATCAGCAGTAGGCCACTCAATATGATTATTGCTAAAGAAACAAGGGTATAGGTCAAACGCTTTCTCATAAAATGTTTGCTGTTTCTTGCTAAAATAGGCTAAAATTTTAGAAAAAACATTATAGTTGTTGATCGGATAAGGCACAAACCAGTCGTATCATTGCTAATCGCCTTGAGAGCATGTTTGGAGATCAACCTTTGGGCTACAAAACAAGCACTTAGCTGGTTTAGAGGAGGAGGCATGCAAAAGCCGCTAAGAACCGTAAACTGCTTGAGCCACCACAAACTGGCCCCATCTCCCTCACAAGCCACTTCAATCCAAGGGAGCCCTTTTTCATCTTGAACCCAGGATCAGTAAAGCCAAACAACAAACATCATGTAGGTCCGATAAAAATCTATCGCAAAAGGGTCACCTCCCCTTTGATCATGATTTCATCTCCGGTGGGCAATAGCAGTTTCGCCATATACACGTATAGCCCCATGGGTAATACCTTACCACGGGCACGTCCATTCCAACCCTGGTTTGGATCATTTGGCGGGAAATTGTTTTTAACAAAGAGCTGTCCTCCCCAGCGATCATAGATTTGCATGGAAAGTACTTCTTCTACTTGTAGCTCATTGGCAAAGATGGTAAAAAAGTCATTGATGCCGTCATCATTGGGTGAAAAGGCGTTGGGTACATACACATCCACCCTTGGGTCGATGATCAGTCGAATGGAAGCCTCACCACTACAGCCAAATACGTCAGTGACTCTGATCGTATAAATATTGCCCTCCAGGGCAATGACATCGGGCTCCAAGCAAGCGATACAGCTAAGATTCACGCCTGGACTCCATCGGATATTGTCGATCATAAACTCTGGCACATGGAGAGTAGGCATGATGGTTTCGGTCAAGCCCAGCCGCACCTCAATCTGCTGCGGCAATTCTACCAAGCGGGTATAGGGAATTGGCACCAGAAAATCTTGTTCGATTTCACAACCATTGGCATCCCGGATCCAAAGGTGATATTGTGCTCCGGGATTGAGGGTAGAAAATAGGTTGCCATTTTCAAAATCAATGCCATCTGTAGAGTAACGGTAAGGCGGGGTTCCTCCTGTAGCCCCCAAGGACAGATGGCCAGAAGTGAGCTCGCCACAATCCACCTCCACCGGTCCCAATGGTTCAGGAGCGGTCAGTTCTATTTCAACCACTTTTTCACAATTGCGGGTATCTGTGATGCTAAGTGTATACAAACCTGCGGCAAGGCCCTGCAACACACTATCCGAAGATGAGGTATGCGCCCAATCAAGGCCATAAGGCGGATGCCCCCCTACTATTTGCACCGTGATATTGCCGTCCTGATTACCAAAACAACTGACCCCTTCACTTTCTACCTCCACTTCAATGCGCATCAAATCGACAAAAGCTGTACCACTATGGCTGCCTTCACAGCCCTGATCAACAACGGATTCCAGTCGGTACTCTCCGCCTTCGGTGGCCGCTAATTGATATGGATTGCTAAGAATCCCAGTCACCATAGGTTGTAGTACCCCATCAATAGAATACTCAATTTGCCAAGGTGGCGACCCCGATAGTTCAATGGGAAAATACGCTACGTCTCCCTCACAAATTTCGGCGTAACCACTCAAGGTTGCTTGGGGAGGCGCCACCACCGTCATACGACTGCTATCAATAATTTCATGGCCACAAGCATCCGTTACCGTTAAAACATATAAATCTGGCCCACCGGGTGAAATAGGGATCATGGCATCGGTAGCTTGGGTACTCCATTGATAAGTGTAGGGCACCACCCCGCCGGTCACCTCTGCCGTTAGTTCACTCGTTTCGTTTTGACAAACAAAAACATCGGGCAAATCCAGCACAAATGGATCGGGGTCCACAATATATAAACGAGCCGTATCCGTATAACAGGCACAGGGAATGTCTAATTCCAGGAGGAGCTGTTCGGCAGGCTCCGGTAGGGCATCATTTAATGCCTGTATAGGCAGATCAATACTGACTTCCCCGGCAGGAATAGTGATGACATTTGAAATATTGGCAAAGTCAACCCCTGAATCGGCGGTGCTCTGCGGCAATATTTTATAATTGACCGTCAGGGGATGAATTAACGTACTTGCGGAAGATCTCGAAAAGGTAAAATAACCATCAGAGCATCCTTCCGTCATGGTATTCTCTTCGCCCAATGGCCCGTGTGCCGTAATAGCCACTTCCGTGCCGATATTAAAGCTCCCAGCCTCTAAAAACACGGCTGAATCGTAAAAATTGTCGCCTACATCCGAGACCACAAAGCGAATGTGGTAGGTTTCACAAGGTGTTAATTGCAGGCTAGCGGTAAGGCGGGTGGTAAAGCCATCGTATTCGATCAGGCTCAAATTTGGAGAGTTGGAAAATGGAATGCCACATTCATTGGTATCCTCCTGACGTTCATTGCCCGTATAATACTGGCTATTACTACTGTGGTTGACGGTATTAATGGCCACAAAATCATCAGACCCCGGAATCAAGGCCACATTTTTGGCACCTCCGGAAAAGTTGCCGGAAATACCCGGGCCACTGATAAAGAAGCCAAAGACATCATTGTAAATACTCCCCACAAATTCACAGTATTCCTCAGAAGCAAATACATACCGGAAGGTCACAAAAGAATCCAAAGGAATAAAATCAAATTCAATCCCCACCGCATCATAAACCACCCCGGTGGACATATCGTTCAGGTCGATATCGCCACTTGCATCATTAAAATTACCACTTTTATCAGTCGCATCATTGGGCCCCAAGGCGTTATTGATAGGTCCCGTCGACAAAATGATTCCCCTTTCCACGCCCATGATGCCCTGCGCATTCTCAAAATAGCCCAATCCGTCTTCACTACCGATCACTTGGATATTGGTGATGTTGTCACAAATGCCCTGGGCAAAGATGTCCTTGACCAATTGCGTAGCCGTAAAATTATTGCTGGTAAAAATGCCATCCGGAGGTGGTGAACCTACTTCGTCGACGATCGCCGCCGGGCTAATCCAGGCAGCAAGGATGAGCAGAGAGGTAATACACAGGGATGTAAATTTGCTAAATCGCATGGCACTTGTCTATCCGTCCGTTACAAAATATCTAATTGGAGTCCGTTTGGGTGTAGCCCAGCATTCTTCAGACATGTAGATTTCCTCCGGGTATGTCGACCGATTTTTCAGTAGGGTAGCGATAATATTCAAAATTAATACTTCTCAATGAAAAAATTCCTTTTCGAAAACTTAATTTTTAGGAAACTTTTTCTCAGTTTATCAGTAAAAATAAGAACCCCCTCCTAAACCCCCAACCAATAAGATTTTTAGAGTACCCCTTTTTTTATATAAAAAATTATAATAAATTCGCTGGTGCAAATCACATGCCAATCACCTAAGTATACATTACAAGAGTCTGATGTTGGTAAGTCCCTGATTAGCAACAAACAAACAAGCTCCAGGTTATCTACTATCGACATTTTGATTGACCATTTACTATTGTAGATGCTTAATTATTCCCAATTTACCCCCGGGGCCTTCACAACCCCGCCCCCCTTAGGAATGATTCTTTCATCACAGAAAGCTATACACAAAGTGCAATTATTTAATTATTTCAAACTTACCCTGTTTTGAGTAAGTTTTTGAATTCGCAATTTTTTATCATAAACCAGATTAAATTCAGTCTCTCTATGAAATTGCAACAAATCCTGTTTTTTTTGAGTCTTTTGTTCATGAGCTTCCAGCTCAATGCGCAAGTCAGCACTCTATGCGTCGAAGATGCGACCATTAGCATTCAAAATGGTGGCAGCAGTGTAGAAGCTTGTATTGGAGATGGACAACCCAACCGAATCCGTTTCCGAACCAATAAACTTTCTACACCATTTGGTTATCTCGTGGTAGACGAGAACAATACCATTCTCTACATTTCTACCAATAACACTATTGATTTTGAGAATTTCCCTAATGGAACACTAAGCGTTTATGCCTTTTCTTTCCTGGGACAAATTACGGCCCAGGTAGGCGACAACCTCGATGATGCCGAATTGGCTACTATTTGTTATGCCCTTACCACCAACTTCATCACCATTACCAACGCCTCCCCAGATGGTGGAATGGTTTCTACCAGTGACGGTGCCACTTCGCAAAACGTTTGCGTGGGCGATGGCGTGGCCGATGTCATTGACTTTGCCACAACCAGTACGGAAGGCAACTACGTGTATCTGATTACTGACGAAAACAACATCATCCTTGACATTTCCTTGGATGGTAGTTTTGACTTTGACAATGCGCCAGAGGGTATCTGTCGCGTATGGGGGCTAGCCTATCTCGGCGATCTATTGGCGGAAGCCGGACAGAATATTACCTCCGCCGACCTTGCCAGCTTGTGTTTTCAACTGTCCGAAAACTTTGTACAAGTCATCCGTAGCAATCCGGATGGTGGTACGGTAGCTCTTGACAACGGTGATGAGGAAATCATCGTTTGTGATGGTGCAAACAGCCCTCCTACACTGTCCTTTAGCAACCAAACCACGTCTCAGGCATCTTATACTTTTGTACTGACAGACGACAACAACATCATCGTTGCCGTATTGGATGACAACAGCGTAGATTTTGAGGACTTGCCCACTGGCACTTCCCGGGTTTGGGGCCTTTCCTACACGGGAACACTGATTGCCAGCGCTGGTGACGATGCCGCTGTCGTTGACCTTAGCGACGATTGCTTTGATTTATCAGACAACTTTGTCAACATCGTCAAACAGGACCTTGACGCCGGTTCAGTAACCCTGGATAATGGCGATACCGAAACTACGGTTTGTGTTGGTGACGGAGTAGCAGATGAATTGACAATTGTTACCACTTCCGGCACAACGGAAACCTATGTATACGTGGTTACAGACGACAACAACCTGATCCTTGACATCTCTGAAGATGGTGTTGTAGACTTCGACAACGCTCCGGTTGGTGTTTGTCGTGTATGGGGCTTGGTTTATACCGGCACCTTTAGCTCTGAAACAGGGGTTGATGCGGCTACTTATGTCTTCTCTGACGAGTGCTATAAGTTGTCGAATAACTTTGTAGAGGTTACCCGCAAAGCAGTGGCAGGCGGTAGCATTAGCCTCAATGACGGCTCCAATGCGGTTGCCTACTGTGTAGGGGATGGTGTGGCCGATGTAGCGACCTACGGTGTATCCTCCTCCGAAGGAGAAAGTTACCTGTACATCATTACCGATGAAAACAACAATATCCTTACTACGACCACAGATAGTGAATTTGACTTTGAAGAAGCCGAAGGCGGTACCTGCCGCATTTGGGGCTTGGCCTATAGTGGTACCTTCACCGGAATGGTTGGCGACAATGCCGCCGATGTTGCCTTATCTGATGAGTGCTATGATCTGTCGGAAAACTTCATTGAAGTGGACAGAACCTTTGTAGATGGTGGAACCGTTTCCCTCGATAATGGCGATACGGATGTGGTGGTTTGTAGCAATGATCCAGATAATGGCACCTTGCTGTTTTCTTTTGAAACAACTGCCTTAAATGCCGATTATACCTTTGTTGTTACAGACGAAAACAACCTGATCGTCAATTTTCTCGCAGGTAGTTTGGTGAATTTTACCACGGTAGCACCTGGAACTTATCGTTTGTGGGGTGTTTCCTACACCGGTATGCTTACCGCGGAAATCAATGATGATGCGGCTACGGTAGCCCTCTCAGACCAGTGTTATGAGCTTTCTGAGAACTTTGTAGAAATCCGCAAAGAAGATGTTGACGGAGGTACCGTGAGCATGCCGGGCGGAGGCACTCAGGTGTTTACCTGTCCTGGTGATGGCAATGGTGATATTGTACCATTTACCAACACCGGTTCTTCTACCGGAAATTATACCTACGTGATCACGGATGCGGACAACAACATTCTGGAGATCACCGATGCCAGTGAGTTTGACTTTGACGGCGCCCCCGAAGGCACCTGCCGAGTATGGGGATTGGCATATACGGGTACCATTACCGCTGTGGTGGGAGACAATGCGGCCAACATTGCACTGACCGACGAATGTTATGATCTATCTGAGAGCTTCATCGAAGTGGTTCGCGAAGTGCCCGATGGTGGTACCGTTGCTACTTCTGCAGGTGATACGGTTGTTTATGTTTGTCCCGGTGATGGACTGGCCGATTTGATCGAATTTGATAGCATGGAAACCTCTGCCGGCGCCTATGCTTATGTCATCACCGATGAAAACAACGTTATTCTGGCCTTCCCTAGTGGTGACTCCAATGACTTTGAAGATGCGCCTACCGGCATTTGCCGCGTTTGGGGGCTGGCTTATACGGGTAATGTCACTGCTGAAGTTGGCGATACTGCTTCTGCCATTTCTTTATCTGATGACTGTTTTGATCTATCAGACAATTACATCGAAGTGATTCGCCAATTGCCTGACGGCGGTACGGTCCTATTGGAAGGTGGCGGAACCTCCATCAATACCTGCCCCGGCGATGACAATGCCGACATTGTAGCCTTTGATAGCACGGGAGTTCTTGCTCCTAATTACACCTATATTATTACCGACACCAGCAATGTTATTCTTGCTGTGGTAGAAAGTGATGAGTTTGATTTTAATGATTCCCCAGAGGGTATTTGTCGCGTTTGGGGAGTAGCTTACACCGGCGAATTTACCGCCACGGTAGAGGATACAGCTTCGGTAGTTGCCCTATCTTCCGGCTGTTATGCCCTATCAAACAACTACATTGAGGTTATCCGGGAAGTACCTGTAGGCGGTATGATTTCTGCAGATAATGGCAAGACCGAAATCTCCATTTGTGTAGGAGATGGCACGGCTGATGTGATCAGCTTGAGTGCAGAGGGTGCAACTGGAGGAGATTACGCTTACATGGTTACCGATACGGCCGGTTTCTTGATTGGCGTTTTGGAACAAGATACTTTTGACTTTGACAATGCACTGGGCGGTGATTGTAGAATTTACGGAGTGGCTTATACCGGAATACTCACCCCATTCCCAGGCGATAACATTTTTGAAGTAGCCTTGAGTGACGATTGTTTTGACCTTTCGGAAAACTTCATCACTTTGACCAAAATCGCAGTAGATGGCGGGTTGCTATTTACCGACTTTGGCAGTGACACCATTTATGTTTGTGCCGGTGATGATATTGATGACATCATTACCCTCAACAACAGTAGTACTGCCAATGAAGCCAATTACCAATACCTGCTCACTACGCCAACCAATGTGGTGTTGGCCATTTTGCCAACCAATGAGGTAAACTTTGAAAATACCGGTTTTGCTGAATTGCGGGTTTGGGGCGTTTCTTATACCGGCAACCCATTAGTAGCGCTTGGCAATACCCTAACCGACGTGGCCCTTTCCGATGCCTGTTATACCCTTTCGGAAAATTACCTGACCGTATTCCGGGATATGCCGGAGGCCGGTGAGATCACAGCTGAAGAAGGGCAAACAGATTTCACGATTTGTATCGGCGCAGGTGACGACATTGTGGATGTTGTTACAACCAGTGGTTCCAATTCAGGTTATGTATTGATTTTGACCACCATTAATGACGAAGTACTGGGAATCTACGAAGGTTCCAGCATTGACTTTAATGTGCTAGACCCACGGATTTATCGCATTTACGGATTGTCATACACGGGCAACTTGCTGGTAGAAACCGGGGACATTCTTACGGAAGTAGAATTGGCGAGCAGCTGTTACGAATTGACGGCTGATTACATTCGGGTAATTCGTTCTCAGCCAGTTGATGGAGGAGAACTATCCCTGGCTGATGGCTCTACGATCCTTTATACCTGTCCAGGTGATGATGTATCTGATCTGGCCATTGTCATTACTACCAGCTTGGACACCAACTACCAGTATGTAATTACAGACACTTTCAACCAGGTCTTGATTCCCGATGTGAATGGCAGTGTGATTGATTTTGATGATGCCGCACCTGGAGTATGCCGCATTTACGGCATTTCTTACAATGGAGAATACCTCGTTGGATTTGGTGATGATGTTACCGTAGATCCGCTTTCTGATAATTGCTACACCACTTCTTCCAATTATATCACCATTGTTCGCCAGGTTCCAGATGGTGGCAAGATCACTTCTGATCAAGGTAATGATGTCGAATTTGTAGTGAATGACGGAGCCCCCGACGTATTGACTTTTAGTAATGCGGATGCTGCACTTTCGCCCTACGTTTACGTTATCACTGACGAATTAAATGTGATTACCGGCTTTGTAGATGGAAACACCCATGATTTTGAAGGGACCGGTACTGGCATCTCTCACATTTGGGGACTTTCTTATACCGGTGAAATCATTGCTGAAATAGGTGATACAGCTACCGTAGTAGCCTTGTCTGATGACTGCTTCGATCTTTCAGAAGACTTTGTGCGGGTGAAGCGGGCAGAAACACTGGATACGCCGGATGTAGTGTTGCGCGATAGCGAAGAGACCAACCCATCCAATGGCAATAATCAGGCCTTCGTATCTCAGCTCAACGTAAACCTCAGTCCGAACCCAACCAGAGATGTCTTGCAGGTGAAATTCGAGTTGGACCACGATGTCAATCAGATTCAACTACAGTTGATCAGTAGTCAGGGTCAAGTTGTAGCTACACAACAGATGACTGGCTTGAAAGGAGACAATCGCGAACAACTGGATGTCAGTCAACTGACGCCAGGGTTGTACATCCTTCGGGTAAGTACCAATGAAACCTTTGGACAAGAGCGCTTTATCAAGCGTTAGAAAAAATAGAGACTGAAATAAAATTAGCGTCATTCCAAATGGAATGGCGCTTTTTTTATGCTTGAGCACTTCTCCACATTCTCTCTTTGACCATCAGCGCGCTTTGAGGCCTATCCCTCTGAAAGCGGTGGTGCAAACATTTCGTTTATTCGCTCTTTGACAAATTTCCCCATGTAAAATCGGGACAAGCTAAAATATGAATTATGAAGGAGAGATTTCGAAGAGTGAAACGAAAGTACTTCAAATGAGAGAACGGCGAAAGCCGCTGAGAGCCAGCATTGGTTTATATCTAAGCTTGACGCTGACTCACGGGATTTGTCAAAGCCCCCTTTATATTGGGCCAAAGTTTCTTTCTTTGGAAGGAAAAAATGTGCGGAAACTAAAAAACCGGGCAATGAAAGGAATCATTGTCCGGTTTAGTTTTCAAAGCCATGCGAGGCTTTGGTAAAGGCTTATTTCTTACCTAGAAATTTACGCTCTTTGATACGTGCTTTCTTACCTACCAGATCGCGTAGGTAATACAGACGAGCACGACGTACTTTACCTCGCTTCAAGATTTTTACTTCCACAATATTGGGAGAGGAGAATGGAAAAATACGCTCCACACCAACGCCGTTCGACACTTTTCTCACTGTGAAGGTCTTGGTAGCACCTTCTCCTTTGATTTGAATTACGTCACCGCGGAATGCCTGAATACGCTCTTTATCACCCTCTACAATTTTATAGTCTACAACCACATTATCCCCAGGGCGGAAAGCGGGATAATCTGCGGTTTTTGTCATCTGCTCGTGTACAAACTTAATAGCGTCCATCATTCTGAAATTTAAAGAAAAAGTTCACTTTTCGTTATAGCCGTGCAAAGGTAAACTTTTTTTCTTTTTCCCATGAGAAATTTTAACTTTTTTTATCTTAACAGGGTCACGAAGTTCTTAAATTGGTGGGGTTCTCCTCTGGGACCATTAAAGCTAACCAGCACCATATACACCCCAGAAGGTGCATCTTTACCCACATTGTTCTTCCGACCATTCCACCCAGCAAAAGGATCGGTGGTTTCAAAGATCTGCTCTCCCCAACGATTCCAAATGGTCATGCTAAAATTGGTCGCCCCTTCCATAATGCCCACACCTCTGAATAAATCATTGGTAGAGTCTCCATTTGGGGTAAAGGCATTCGGGATAAAATAGCGAACCTCCGGTTTGATATCCAAAAAGCGGATCAAGGTATCCTGGCAACCACTGGGATGAGTCACTATTTGCATGACCTGCACCATCCCGGTATCCCGATAGGTATGGGTAGGACTAGACAAAACCGAGCCCGCAGAACCATCGCCAAAATCCCAATTCCAGCGCAAAGCCCCTTCCGATTGGTCAAAGAAAGAAATGGTAGGCTCCAAAACACTGGGCTCTTCCGGTAAAAAATCAAAACCGGCAACCGGTGAGGGTAACACCGTGATCAGGTCGTTAAAAGTGGTGTCTGTTTCACAACCCAATGGAGAAACGATGGAAACGGAAACCGTGAAAACCCCGTCTGTCTCATAAGTGTGGTAAGGGCTGATGGAATCACTGCTGCCGCCATCGCCAAAATCCCAATCAATATCATAGGTTTCATCAATGGGGAAAGATAAATTATCAAAGAGGATTTCGGCAGGAACACAACCGACAAATTCACTTGGTGCAATCACAATCACGTTTGGTACCGGAAAGTAATTGATCACTTTAGTGATTTCTTCTATACAATTGTTGGTGTCTCTGATCGTCAAAGTCACCGGAATATCTCCTGGTATTTGGTATATATGCGAAGGGTTTTGTACTTGGGAAAGCGCCCCATCGCCAAAATCCCACTCCCAATTGGTCAGGCAACAGCTACCCGTAGTAGAAAGGTCGGTAAATTCTACCGGTCCGGAAACGCAGGTATCGTATTCAAAAGAAAAATCAGCCGTGATATCCGGAAAAATGTTAACAAAAATCCGGGCGGTATCTCCACAATCCGTATTGGGATTGAGAATTAGCTCTCCCTCATACTGACCAACGCCAGGAAAGGTAACCGTTGGGCTCCAATCGCTAAAAGTTTCAATGCCTCCATTGATATCAAATCTCCATTCTACAAAATCGATATAATTTTCCTGAAAGCTTTCATTGATAAAAGTCACCGTATTTGTACCGCAGGAGTTGATGACAAATTCCTGATCGCCAACCAACTCATCTTCCATTACATCTGCCACCACCGTAGGGTCACAACGAGCCACATTAAACTGAAAATCGCGCACGACCCTGCTGAGGAGTTGCCCATTTCGATATTCCGACACACAAACGCCGACCACATACTGCCCCAAAAAGGTTGGTGTACCGGTAATCAGGCCCGTATTGGGGTCGATGGTCACCACAGGGTTGCCCGCCATTGGTGCCAGTGCAGTATAGGTGGGTGCATTATAAGGTACCGGCGAATACGGCGGTGGGCACGCCGGATCAGGAGCTGCCCCAGAACATGACGCATAGAAAATGGCATCCAACATCGGGCCTCCGCCCAATAGCGGCGCACAAAGCTCGTAAACCAACTGATCTCCATCAGGATCGGTAGCAGAGTGATCGTATTCCAATGGCGCTCCCTGACATATAACGGTGGGTGGAAAATCATCAAAAACCGGACTGCTATTACAAACCTGCTGGGCTTCGGGAGTCACCTCTACGGTAAAGGTAGCACCGGCATCGTCGGGATTGATTATATTGGTAACAGTCACATTTCGACAACAACGCTGATAGGCTACGTGATAACTCTCCGTGCTTTGCGGAAGGGTCAATTCAAAGACATAAATGCCTTCCTGCACACACACATCGGGAGGAATGAGACAGGGATAATCCGGCGCACCAATTTCGGTGACGGATAACAAGGGTACATCTATAGTAGTAAACCAATCGCCGGGAGACTGCCCCAAACTATTACAATTCACTAAATTACCACATTCATAAACCGCTACCGGTGCCTCAGGGTCGAATGCGGCACACATGGTACAATTACAATCCCGGTACATTTTTATGGTAAATCGATAGACATCGCCCCCGAGGCATTCATAGGTCATCACCCCACCAATAATATGTCTGGATTGTGCTCCGTAAGCAAGCCCCAATAGCATTGCCAGGTAAAACACCTTTTTAATATTCACACTCATATTCCACAGTTCTAGGAATTTGCTAATTAGGCAACTTTGCTGATAGAAAGTGTAGTTAGCTAAACAATCAGGTAATTTTAACGTTTTTTTACAAAAAATAATGCTTTATCACCTGATGACTGTGGCAAATCCTTTTATTTCCTGTAAATCTCCCCGTGGTCCAATGATCTTTATAGCATACATATAGACCCCGGCGGGCACCCTTCGGCCGTTGTTATTTTTAGAACCATTCCATCCCTCTTGGTAATCATTGGTTTCAAAAACTACCTCGCCCCAACGGTTCCAAATCACCATCTTAAACTCTTTATGCCCTCGCAACAAACCTTCTCCCTTGAAAAAATCATTGACGGTATCATCATTCGGGGTAAAGGCATTTGGCAGAAAATAGGTAATTTTCGGCTCTACATCCAATACCTGACTAATAGAATCCTGACAGCCGTTGGGATGGGTTACGATTAAGGTGACCTGGTGCATTCCAGTATCGGGAAACGCAAAGACCGGATCTTGTAAAATAGAGGTCCCGTATCCACCAAAATCCCAAAACCATCGGTCAGGGCCCACAGATTCGTCGGTAAAAGTAAATTCTGGATTAAAATTATCTGCCTTTTCCGGTGTAAAACTAAAATCGGCAATGGGTGCCGGGTCAATCATGATCAAATCTGTAAAAGTCGTATCGGTGGTACAACCAATGGGGGAAACAATCTCCAATTTCACAGAAAAGGCCCCTTCCTCGTTAAAAACATGAACAGGACTAAAGTCTTCACTAGTTTCTCCATCTCCAAAATCCCAGTTGGTTTGGTACGCCGTATTAATGGGTTCTGAAAGGTTGTTAAATACAATCTCGGCCGGTGGGCACCCCTCATAGGCACTCGGCGCGATCAGGATCAAAGCGGGTGAAGGATAATAAGATATATTTTTAATTTTCTCTGAAACGCATTCATTTTCATCAGTCACCCTCAGAAGAACCGTTTTGTCCCCCGGTTCACTAAAACGATGAGCGGGATTCTGGTTACTAGACCCGGCCAACCCATCAAAGAAATCCCAACTCCAGCTTTCAATCACGGCACTGGTCTCTGAAAGGTCAAAAAACTGTACGGGGCCCGCTACACAAGTGTCATAGGCAAATTCAAAATCAGCCTCCAGGTCGGGATAAATATTCACCCGAACCTCGGCGGTATCCCCACACTCCGAGCCGGGGTTGAGCACCAAACGCCCTTCGTATTGGCCATCACCGGGGAAAGTAACTGTGGCATCCCAGGTGTTGAAAATCTGAACCGTATTGTCAATGACAAATTCCCAGTAATAGACATCGATAAATTGTTGCTGGAAGCTTTCATTGACAAAGGTAATCTCTGTATCTCCACAAGAATTGATCACATAGCGGTCATCATTGACAATAAGGTCTTCATCAACGTCAGCAACCACCGTGGCTTCACAGGTCGTCACATTGAACTGAAAATCACGACGGACTTGGCTCAACAACACCCCATTGCGGTATTCGGAAACACAAACGCCGACTACAAATTGGCCGACATTTGCGGGCACCCCTGTAATGACCCCCGTAAACGGATCAATGGACAAATTGGAAGCTGCACCAAGTGGTTGCAAAGCGGTATAAGTTGGGGCCAAAAAGCCGACTGCATCATACGGCGGCGGAGCATCAGGATCTGGAGCCACTCCAATATAACTGGTTGCCTGCGGACCAAAATTGGCCCCTCCGCCCACGTAAGGAGTACAAAGTTCATAAACCAATTGGTCTCCTTCGGCGTCGGTTGCACTATGGTCAACCACAAATTCTTCATTGGCGCAAAGCACGATTGGCGGGAAATTATCAAACACCGGGCCGGTATTACACTCCTCCTGAGCCTTGGGTAGTAAATCCATAAAATAGGTGGCTCCGGTCCCTCCAGGATTGATAATATTGGTAATGGTATTGTTCCGACAACACCGCTGATAAGCGATGAAATAGCTCTCGTCAATGATGGGTAAATCAACCAGCGGAAAAGTATAAACGCCCTCCTGTACGCAAACATTATTGGGTACAATTAAACACGGATTTCCCGGATTTGGGTCAATGAAATTGATCTCCGGTGCAGAAAGGATGAGGTTTAAATAAGGACTGGCGCCACTGGCCGTCCAGATAGATACCGTAGCATCAAAACTACCGCCGGGCGCGGAATCAAAAGCAGCTCCTTGTCCCTGACAATCACGATAAATCCGCATGGTAAATTGATAAGTCCTACTATTGGTGGTAGGATCACCATTGGTGTACCCTAAACATTCATACGTAATCTCTCCACCGATAATGTGTGCAGCCCATAGTGGTGTAGAACTCATGAAAGTGAAAACAATGGCTACGAGGCGAAATAAAAATCCCAAGAGCTTCGTTTTTTAAAATTAATGGGTATTAGAATAATGAGGATGCCCAAAAAACAGTTTTATATATCGAAAGAAAGATACGTCTTTCTTTTGTAAGTGAAAATTTCATCTACCCAATTCGCAATTATTTTGACAGAAAAACATACTTTGAGTAATGAAACAAACACCATTCAATTAAGGCCAAACCCAAGATTGTGGTGCTTCGGGCCTTTTGCTGATAGAGGGAAAACGAAGATCCAAACCACCCAATTTTTAAGTTTATCAATGGCAGTCATCCCTAAAAAAAAGACTTCAATGTTAAGAAACCTCAGGTTAATTAAATCCCATGTATATGTATATGACGACTACTACAAACGAAATTGCTCAAATGGTTCAAAACTACGATCTCGAAGGGGCCCTCTCCACTTTGAGTCAAGGAGGCCTATTACTGTATCCAACGGATACCCTGTGGAGCATTGGCTGTGATGCCACTAACCCCGGTGCAATTGACAGACTACTCCAGGTAAAACCAACCAACACCAATACTCCCTTAGAGATATTGGTGGACTCTATTCAGATGCTGAAACAATACGTGGATCATTTACATCCCAGAATTGAAACCCTGTTGTATTACCACGTTCGTCCGCTTACAGTAATCTGTAGAAAAGCGCGCAACCTTCCAACCAACCTTCTTCCCCCCGATGGGCGCATTGCCATCAGAATGGTTCAGGATGATTTCTGTCGAGCATTGATTCAAACGTATGGATCACCATTGGTAGCCACTTATGCCACCCTTAATGAACAGTACTATCCATCGACCTTTGGCGCAGTAAGTTCAGAAGTCATTCAGGCCGTGGACTATGTGGTAAATCACCGTAGAACGGAAAAAATCCCAGGTGAGCCATCCGTAATGGTATCCCTTTCGGAAAAGGACGAATTGATTTTTCTAAGGGAGTGAATTGAGCTTAGTGCATGTTTGGAGGTAGACCTTCAGTTCCGGTAAAACCGGGATTTTGGAACCTCTTTTCGGCTATTTTTGCTGCTAAAGCACCACCTCCAAACAAGCACTTACTCTCTAACTTTTGCCATCGGATTGGGTTCCCTCAACAGTTCCAACGCTTTGAGGACGGAGGAGTCATCTTCATGCCAAATGGAGTAGAACCCTTTGTCCTCAAATAAGTGTTTACCCATTCTAGCTTTGATGAAGCGTTTTAATTCGCCACGAGCATTGCCCAACTGATACGTATTGACCTTTTCTCCCGTAAAATTGATGAATTCTTTGAAGATCGACTCCGTTACCGTGAACTGCCGACGAAAGCGGTCGAGGGTATACTCCTCAAAGTCCGATTGGTGATCCTCCATATACCGATAGACAAACTGTGGAATATACTGGCGAAGCGCGATGTATTGATCCTGAAACAAGACGGTATCGATAGGTATAAAAATATCTGGTATAATGCCGCCGCCGCCGTATACGACGTGCCCCCCTGAAGTAAAATATTCTGTTGAATCCAACACGTGAATCTTCTCTCCATTGGACAATTCTCCTGATTCCATCCGGTCGGTAAAGTCATTATCATAACTTTCCAAGTCGTCATAAGGTTTCTGAATAGATCTTCCGGAAGGAGTATAATAACGAGCCACGGTCAATCGCAATGCCGAGCCATCGCGAAGTTTATACTGTTCCTGTACCAATCCTTTCCCAAAGGATCTTCGTCCGATAATAACCCCACGATCGTGATCCTGAATCGCTCCTGCCATAATTTCACTGGCCGAAGCAGAACCTTCATCAATTAAAACAACCACATTGCCAACATCGAAAAAATTGCGTCCACTAGATTCATAATCATTCCGATTGACGGTTCGGCCTTCTGTGTATACGAGTAGTTTGCCCTTTTCATTAAAGAGCTGACTCAAGATATTGGTGGCTTGTTGCAAATAGCCTCCCGGGTTGTGGCGCAGGTCAATGACCAAGTCTTTCATGCCTTCTTCCTCCACCATTTTTTCAAGGCCTTTCATAAATTCCTCATAAGTAGTGGCACTAAAGCGATTGAGCTTGATATATCCCGTTTTTTCATCCAGCATATAAGCAATATCAACGCTGTGTACGGGTATTTTATCGCGGGTAATCATAAACCGGCGCAACTCTTTTTCCTTACCCCGCAGGATGCCAATATTTACCTGACTGCCTCTTTCTCCACGGAGCATTTTGATGACATTGCGCGTATCAATGCCTTCGCCGGCAACAATCGAATCCCCGATCATCACAATTTTATCTCCGGCCATAACGCCAACAGCCTCCGAGGGGCCACCGGCCAGCGTACTGACCACCATAATGGTATCGTCCAATACTAAAAACTCGACACCAATACCATCAAAATTGCCTTCCAGGTTTTCGTTCACTTCTTGTAGGTGATCGGCGGGAATATAATTGGAATGCGGATCCAATTCTTCTAACACACTGTTGATTGCCTTTTCGATCAGGCGCTCCCGATCCACCTTGTCGACATATTTGGCATCGATGTAGCGAATCAGCTCATCTACCCTACCCTGCCCCATTAGCTGGTCTGGCAATAAGCTACTTTTTTCAACAATAACCGCAGGTGAGGCCTGATTCAGGCGCATGCCGATCAACATGCCAACGACTAAAACCAATGCAAACAACAGCGGGAAAAGAACTTTAATATTGAAGGGCGACTTCGATGTTTCCTGATGCATTTAAAATCGGATATAATGATTAAAACTTCTTTTGGCGTTCTATTGGAACAACCAAAATATATTGAGGTTCAAAGACAAGTGCAGAAGTTGTGCTTTCATTCGAGGGTGCCCCGAGACGGGACTAGGCATTTAAGCGTCATTCTGTCCTCAAAAACACTACACTTACCAACAAAACAACAAGCACAATAGCTTTTATAACGTTAAACGAAATTCAATATTTTTTTTTAATTATCCTGTTTTTTTGATAATAAAAAAACAAAAATCTAAATTTGTTTCAAATTTTTCAAAAGTACTGGATTTATTATGAGCAAGTCAAAAGAAATTGATAAGCTTGATAAGCAGATTCTCTCTATCCTGATGAGAAATGCAAAACAGCCTTATACAGAAATTGCTTCACAGCTGTACGTTTCGGGAGGAACCATACACGTTCGCATGAAAAAGCTTGAAGACATAGGTATTGTAAAGGGATACAATCTGGAAGTCGACTATAGCAAATTGGGGTATGATATTTCTGCATTTTTAGGGATTTACCTAGATAAAAGTTCGTTGTATGATGATGTAGCTGCGGAATTGGAAAAGATACCGGAAATCACAGCAGCACACTATACGACTGGCCTTTACAACATTTTCGCAAAAATTGTTTGCCGTGATACCGACCACCTACGGCAAGTATTGCACGATAAGATCCAGAAAATTGTTGGAATCCAACGCACCGAGACGATCATCTCACTTCAAGAGAGCATCAATCGTCCCATCGACCTATCCGTTTCAGATGAGGAGGAAGAAGCAGCCTAAGCGCATGTGTGTGGAGGTGGTGCTTTAGCAGCGAAAACCTACAATTTTCGCTGCTCGGAAGGCTCATTTTTGAGTGCACCTCGGCTCAGCCGAAACAGACGAAAAAACAGCCGAAGTGAGGTTCCAAAATCCCGGTTTTACCGGAACTGAATAGCTTGCCCGAATATACTTCAGGGACTACCTCCAAACATGCACTAACACCTTTCTGGTGTTGTTTGGCGTTCACGCAATAAAAAAGCCCTTCGCTCAATGAGAAGGGCTTTTTTTATGATCAGTATATTCTTTATCTAGGCGCCAAGATAATTTTTCAATAGTTTACTCCGATTAGCGGAGCGCAACTTGTTGATTGCTTTGTCCTTAATTTGGCGTACTCTTTCCCGAGTCAATCCAAATTTCTCCCCAATATCTTCCAAAGACATAGGATGTTCTACACCGATGCCAAAGTACAACTTAATGACATCACACTGCCGATCGGTCAAAGTAGCCAATGAACGCTCGATTTCACGGCGCAGTGATTCCCGGTATTCCAGGGCTTGGTCTGTACCTGGTGTACTGCTGTTTTCCAAAACATCCAGCAAAGAGTTGTCTTCACCTTCCACAAAAGGGGCATCCATCGATACGTGACGGGCCGCTACACCAAGCGTAGTTTCTACTTCCTCCGTTGGGATTTCCAGCATTTCTGCCAATTCTTCGGGAGATGGTTCACGTTCGTACTCTTGCTCTAATTCAGAAAAGGCCTTATTAATTTTATTCAAAGAACCGACCTTATTCAAAGGCAGACGCACAATTCTGGATTGTTCGGCCAGTGCCTGAAGGATAGATTGGCGAATCCACCAAACAGCATAAGAGATAAATTTAAATCCTCTGGTTTCATCAAAACGCTGAGCGGCCTTGATCAAACCAAGGTTTCCTTCGTTGATCAAATCACTCAAGGATAACCCCTGGTTTTGGTATTGTTTGGCTACTGACACCACAAAACGGAGATTCGCCTTGGTCAGTTTTTCGAGTGCAGCCTGATCACCCTGCTTAATCCTCTTGGCTAATTCAACCTCTTCCTCAGGTGTTAACAAATCAACTTTCCCAATTTCCTGTAGATACTTTTCTAAAGATTGACTCTCACGATTCGTAATAGACTTGGTAATCTTAAGCTGTCTCATATAGCTACTTTTCTTTTTATATGTTATTAAGTCGAACGTTCAACGCTAGGTTAAGAAACTTATGGGTAGGATATGAATAATAGGGATGAGGCGACCCATCGAAGTGCACTTTTGTAATGGCGATGTACTTTTCCAAATAGTATTGTGTTATTTGTAATGACTATGTAAAGTGTGTTGTTCAATTACTTACAGCGTACAAAATTACGAGAATTCCCCAACGCAGTCAAGATAAAAGAACATTATTCTGTTTTTTTTACTTTATTTTTTCTTTGGTGGCTACCTTTAGTGCCAAGGGAAGAAGGGGATTAATGTGGAAAAAAAGATGATTATTTGGAAAAATCATTTTTTTATTTTTTATTGTGGCGTTGATAAGCTAAATACCTGATATTTAATTTTTTGGCATTTCTTACACTCTTTCTTCGGAAATTTTTCCAAAACCAATAAATCCCTATATGGAACGTGTCAAGATCACCATGGAATTCTTGTTTAGAGCCTCACCCACGATCGTGTATAAATTTTTGACAACACCCTCCTGCCTGATACGTTGGTTTTGTGATGAAGTTGACATTCAGGGCACTACCTATCAATTTGTCTGGAGCGGCTCAGTGGAAGAAGCTGAAGTCATTGAGGATATTGAAAACGAACTGTTGAAATTCCATTGGCTTGACTCAGATGACGAGGAAGAGTACCTTGAGTTCAAAATTGAAATATCACCGGTTACGGGTGAAACCATCGTCTGGATTACAGATTATTGCGATGATGATGAAATTGCTGATCAAAAGCAACTTTGGGCCACGCAAATGGAACAACTGCGCAAAGAAACCGGCGGATAATCCTTCCCTCTCTAAGTATAAAACTCAACGAGGGACCAAATCCCCGAGATTAAGCCAGCTATTGAAAATAGTCCAGCCAGCACGGCCATTAATGCTAAGATAGAAAAGATAGTGCCGATTAGTGTCAGGATGAAGCCTATTACCAAATAGGCCCCCCTCGAAATCCATCGTCCCAGAATTCTAAACCTTGCCTTAACAATTTCTCATGACGATACATTTTGGCTTGACCTTTGACGATCAGGTATTTCCACAACCCTTAGCTACGGGAGGTGGCGTACAATTTTTTGGTCCCAACCGTTTGTTACAGTTCTTCGAAATCCATCTGGGGCTTACCGGTCATCCCTCCGATACCGACTACCTACGGGTAGAAGAATACCGGCAGGTGTTATTGACCTACCTCAAAGATCATCCCAATGCTTTTTTTGAGGCATCCTTCCATGCCGATCAATTTGCAACGGCCATGACCTTATTAAACCGGAGGGATGAATTGTGGAGTGCCGGTTGGGATTTTTCAAAGCAGCCCTCTGCCCCTCCCCGCCTCAAAGCCCTGTCGGACATAGAGCAGAAACTCCGGGAAAATTCGTCCTTGACGCCCGGCTTCGCCGATCGCTATCAGACGGTACTCGATAAGCTGAAACATCGGGAAATCCCTGTACAAAAAATAATACTCAACGAACCGCTGGAAATGTTGCCGGCCCTCTTTCGGAGGCTGGTTGCCTTATTGCAAAATAAAGGTATCACCATTTCCACAAAAAAAGCCCCGGTGACCACTGGCAGGGGGGATTTATCGGTGTTGAAAAACAGGTTGGGCAAAGCGCAAAAAGAAAAAGTACTGCCCCGGGGAGATGGTAGCTTGATGATTTTAAAAGCCAAGCGTGAATCGACCTTGTCGAGTTATCTGGCCAAGTTGTTTCGGCTCAACCCAAAATTCCAACCACTTTGCCTGGTTCCTGGAAAAAGCAGGGCATTGGACAATGCACTCATTCAGGAAGGATTACCCAGTATGGGAATCTTATCCGCGTCATTGGCTCGTCCGACATTACAAGTCATTAAATTGATCCCGGTCTTTTTGTGGGAACCAATTGATCCTTATAAAATTCTGGAATTTGTTTCACTGGCAGTAAAACCGCTGGAAGAGGAATTGGCCAATCGCATTGCCGCTCAAATGGCCGCACGGCCAGGCCTGAAAAGTGAAAGCTGGAATTTTATGATCCGCCGGTATTTTGAAGAATTGGAGGAAAAAGCCCAACAGGATACGACGATCAAAACGGGGAAGATCCGTCAGGAGTACCAGTTCTGGTTTGAACGGCAGCGGTACCACATTGCCGGCAAGGCCCCCAAAGGGGAAATCATTGAAATCTTTGGTTACCTCGCCGACTGGGCCTTTCGCATTTTTGAGGAGAGTGGCAGTCGCAATAACTCTCTACTCGTCCTTAGCGAGCAGGCCAAGCGCATCCGGGAGTTGCTGGAGGCCTTGCCTGAGTCGGAGTTGAGTCATTTGGAACTGGAACGCATTGTTCGAACCATTTATGAACCAGCTCCGGTCCAATTTACAGCGGCCGAAAAAGGCCACCTCCCCTATGTACACCATCCCGGTTCCGTAGCCGGACCGGCTGAGGATTTGCTTTGGTGGAATTTTACCCAAAATGAACCTGATCACTTTTTTGCCCGATGGTACCACCCCGAGCAGCAGTATTTAGAACAGCTGGGCATTCAGTTGCAATATCCGCAGCAGGAAAATGCCTTGATGCTTTGGCAACGGAAACGCCCGTTCCAATGGGTACAAAAACGATTGATCCTGGTTATTCCCGAAACTTATGAAGGCAGTGAGGTGCATCCCCATCCTTTGCTGGGCGACCTGGAAGCTTGTTTCAGTGATCTGACCCCACTTAGCTACGACCTGGATAGTGGAGAAGGGAAGGCGTTTTTTGCCCAGTTTTTCAAGTTGCCGGCAGAAAAACAGCTGGTCAATCAGCGACTGGGCAAGCCACAACCCTTTATCCGACTGGGCGAAAATCGGCAACTGGAAGAACGAGAAGACGAAACGATCAGCAGCTTAGAAACGCTGTTTTATTATCCCTATCAATGGGTTTTCCGTCATAAAATACGGCTTAAGAAATCATCGATCCTCAGTGTGGTGAAAGACAATACCCTTATGGGAAACCTGGCGCATCGACTTTTTGAACGGCTGTTTAGAGAAGAAGACATCGCCGATTGGGACAAATACACCGTAGAGCAATGGATTGAAAAACAATCGCGGAGCCTGCTTAGCCGCGAAGGCGCGGTATTGCTCATGTATGGCCGGGAGCCTGATCGCATGGATTTTATCAATAAAGTCAAATACGCAGCCTGGTGTTTGGTGGACTTGATGCAACGAAACGGATGGAAAGTATTGGCCACCGAGAAGCCACTGGAGGGCAGTTTCCTGGGATTACCCATCAATGGCCGGGCCGACTTGGTACTGGAACGTGACGGCACTTACGCTGTGGTGGATCTCAAATGGAGGGGCAGTGCCTGGCGAGAGCAAATGATTCGCAATGAAGAAGACCTCCAGTTGGTCCTGTACGCGCACCTACTGCACGAAAGTGACCAGCCGGCACACACGGCCTACTTTATCATAGAGAATGGCAAGATGATCGCTAGAAACAACCAGGCATTTACCGATCTGGTAGCCGTCAGCCCCGATAGTGATCACAAAACCGTGAATCAACGCATCATCGAAAAGATGGAAGCCACCTACCGTTGGCGCATGGATCAAATTCGGCAGGGCCTGATTGAAATCCGTTGCGACCAGACCCGGCATGAACTGGAGGAGGCTTATGGTTCGGAATTGCTGGATTTGCTAGAAATGAAAGAGGGAGATGCCCCTTTTGATGATTATCGGACCTTGATTAGTCGGTAACTTCGGTTCAAGTTGCCCACTATTAGTACATCTTATTAAAGAGGCGGATCTTCCAACGATCGACTTTGAGACAGGCCACAATTGCGCCCCAGCCAATCGCCCCTACCTGCGTCGCTCCATCAGTACGTTGTCGTGCCATATACCGTCTCTTTGAGCGATTCTCTCCCGGATACCGACAATGCGAAACCCTGCTTTTTTGTGCAGGCGAATACTCGCCTCGTTTTGTCGGAAGATAGCCGCCTGCAAGGTCCAGAAGCCCGATGCATCAGCGCAATTAACCAGGTGTGACAATAACGTAAAACCAACACCTCGGCCACTAGCCGAAGGAGCGACATAGATGCTGATTTCTGCCACGCCTCGATAAACCTCCCGGTTAGAAAAAGGAGTCAACGCAGCCCAAGCCAGGATATGCTCATGCTCCTCCAGTAAAAACCGGCATTGCCGAAGGTACTTCTGATCCCAGGTCATCCAATCGGGGATTTTGGTTTCAAAAGAGGCAATGCCGGTGGCCAGACCATCCGCATAAATTTGGCGGACAGCAGGATAGTCATCTCGGGTGATTTCTCGGATGCACCAAGACTTATCCACAGCATGCAGTTTTGGCTCCTTCCGGATTGGCCTGCAACAATTCCAAACGAGGTTTACAGGCGGTAGGCGGCACCGTCAGTTTCACCAAAATATGATCCTCTGCCGCTTCAATGCCTTGAATAGTGTAGTTGGACGTTGGTGTTTTAGCATCGCCCCATTCAAATAAAATCTGGGTATCATAACGGATCGGTTTCTTTTGATCCACGATGTTAAAAATTTTCATAGCTTTCTCTGTGAGCATGTGGCGTTCCTGTTTTTCCGCATCGTCTACCCAAAGCTGTACAATGGTCAGAAATTCTTCGCTGGGTCTTCCACCGCAATCTACGGATTCGATGTGTACGTTTTTAACTTCCGTAATGTGGTAAGCCGCGGGTACCAACTGGTCATGCTGATAAAGGAATCGCAGTTCTTTACCGGAATGCTGGTCGAGGGTTTCAAAAAAGTCTTTTACAGTCATCACGTTTTTGTTTTATCGCAATATTGCGATGATTATTAAGAAAAAAATTTGTCTTCAGCGGTGCACTAGTGCGACTAGTCCAAAATGATTGATCGTGTTTTCAGGCCGAAAGCATTGATTATGGTGAATACCAAAAGGTAGTCACTTCTGCATCAATCCGCTAGCAGCAACTGTGCTTTTTAAATAGATTGCCAAATATAGCCTGCGCTTCCTCCCACACTTTAGGATTGATACAATAACAGGTTTTTACCCCTTCGATCTCACCAGTGATGATGCCCGCCTCTTTGAGCGCTTTCAAATGCTGGGAAATAGTTGATTGCGACAAAGGCAAAACATCTACCAATTCACCACAAACACAGGCATTATGGGACAGCAAGTGCTCCAAAATCGCGATCCGCGCCGGATGGCCCAAGGCCTTTGCCAAAGCAGCCAGGTGATTCTGACTAGCCGTAAACAGATCATTCTTAGTTATGCCCATGTTTCAAAAAATTAATTCATCGCAATATTACGATCAATATATGAAAGATGCAACTTTTAGCCAGAAAAAATGGAAAATCGGAAGGATTGCAGAGGCTTCGACCGGCCCCACGATCCGGCCTGTGCCTCACTCGGGAGATGTTTGCAGCATCGACCAAAATACGCCACCTTCGAAACCTCTCAACACCCAGCTTCGCACTACATTTCTTCATCTTCTGGCGCCAATCGTACCACTAGGCCCTCCAGATCATCGGTGATTTTGATTTGACAGCCCAGGCGGGAATTGTCTTCTACGAAGAAAGCCTGATCCAGCATATTTTCTTCGTCTTCCGACATATCGGGCAGTTCGTGCTTACTTTCTACATAGAGGTGGCAAGTAGAGCAAAGGGCCATGCCGCCGCAGGTACCTTTTACGGGAAGTTCGTATGCTTTACAAACTTCCATCATATTCATATTCATGTCCGTAGGAGCTTCCAGAGGGTGCTCCTTTCCTTGTCGATCGATTACGGTAATATTTACCAGTCCGTCTGCCATGTATTGTCGTGTTTAAATTTTGGGAAACAGTCTTTGTTTGTATTTGGTTGAGGGAATGATAAAAATCACCACAGACCGCGTTGATTGCCATCTGTGGTGAGGGCATTTTACAACCTCCGAATCCAGATATTTCGGTAGCTCACCGGATTACCGTGGTCTTGCAATCTGATAGAATCATCACCGTGTGCCATATTTTTGGGTAAGCCGATGTATTCGGTAGTTCCTTTAATTTCTGTATGGTTTTGCACCAAAATGCCATTTTGGATCACGGTCACAAATGCCGGTGCAACCTTGATACCATCTGCGTTAAAACGAGGTGCTTGGTAAATGATATCATACGTCTGCCACTCACCTGGAGGGCGACAAGCATTTACCAATGGAATGGACTGCTTGTAAATGGAGCCCGCCTGGCCATTGGAGTAAGTTTTGTTTTGATAATTGTCCAAAATCTGGACTTCGTAGCGATTTTGCAAGAAGACACCGCTATTGCCACGCCCCTGACCATCCCCGACCACTTTAGCCGGTGTTCTCCATTCGATGTGCAATTGAGCATCTCCAAAGGTCTGACGAGTCAGGATATCTCCGGTTCCAGGATTCACGGTCAGCACCCCATCTTCAACCGTCCATTTGATGTCGTTTCCGTCCTGGTGTTTCCATTCCTTAGTGCTTTTCCCGTCAAACAAAACGATGGCGTCCGAAGGCGGTGCCTGGTTCATTCCGGGCGTCACGACACGCGCTACCGGCTCCCACACTTCGGTAGGTTCAGGCGTAGTAATTTGCTGAGCAAAGCCGATGGCAACCAGCATACAACTGATGATTGATAAGGCAATTTTTCTTAACATGAAGCTTATAGTTTAGTTAGTATCAAATCAATGTTGACTGGTGGATGCTCTCCAATTGCTCCAACAGCCATTCATCCAGTCCCTGGTACCAATCCAAGTGTGGCGACATAGCCGTGCAGCCTCCTTTAAAGGGAATACATTGTGTAAACTCCCATTGTTTGCCACATTGTGGGCACTTGGCAGCAGTATCGAAAGTGTTCCATACACAGCCACAATCGCAGTGCCAATAGGCGCCGCCATCGGGTTCCCAATCACATTTTGGGCAAGCTATTCTAATGTCTGCCATAAGGTATTTTTTATCAACTAATTTTTTTTATCTGAACCGAATCTCCTACCTGAATGGTTCCCCCTTTGATCACCTTTGCGGTAATGCCCCCGTGGCCGCGCATCGCATTATAGCCCCCCGGCCCCAAATTTTCCTCCATACGCGAGCAAGGATGGCAGTGTCCGGTCATCGCTAAGACAACCTCACCAATACAAAATTGTTGGTCCTTCAATGCCAGCAAATTGATGCCATTCACCACAATATTACGGCGTACTTCTCCGGGATGCAGAGCGTCTCTGGACAGTATACTCGCTACTACTTCCAAATGTTCTGCTTGGATCAGGGTCACCTGTCGATTGCCACTACTTCCCTTATAGTGATCGCCTACTACTCCCACTTGCTCATCCAACGCCACTTTGTCCACAGCAACCAACCCGGCTCTTCGTTCCGGACGGATACCAATCCATTTCACTTCACCCACTTGTGGCAGGGTATTTTTTAATTCGTCGATGGTCTGCACTTTTTATGGTAAATATAGAAATAAGTGGGGAATTAGAGGGAAAGGCATGGACAGTGCGAATAAATTGAACCCCTTGTGTTTAAGTGCTTGTTTGGAGGTGGTGCTTTAGCAGCGAAAATTGCAGATTTTGGGT
>CAXHCA010000015.1:0-69937 GCA_964015035.1 uncultured Saprospiraceae bacterium | reverse complement strand
AGGATATCGGTAGGCTTTAGGGTCCTTGGAACTTAAACGACCAATTTGGGGTAAAATGTACCGAAAGTAGCCATTAAATATTTGTTTGATTGGAAAAATGGTCGGTTTTGAAAACTCCAGCACCACCAATCGGCCGCCCGTTTTTAAGACCCGGTGCATTTCGCTCAATCCTTTTTCAAGATTTTCGAAATTTCGAACCCCAAATGCAACGGTAATTGCATCAAAAGTATTGTCTGCAAAAGGTAAATTTTCGGAATCACCTTCCATGAGTTCGATTGTGGTTTCCAACCCTCTTTTTTCTACCTTCTTTCGCCCGATTTCTAGCATTTCACTGGAAATATCGAGCCCGATGATCTTTTCAGGTTGTAGCCTTTTTGCCGTTTCCAAGGCAACATCCGCAGTGCCGGTAGCCACATCGAGGATCAGCTCATTGGGTAATCCTTTCAACTGATCAATGGCTCTTTTTCGCCAGATGGTGTCGATGCCCAAAGAAAGGAACCGGTTCAAAAAGTCGTAATAAGGTGCGATGCGGTTAAACATCCTCGATACTTGTACTTTTTTACTTTCACCTTCATTATAAGGCTTTACCGTTTTTGCCATTTTCTAAATTTTTGCAAAGATTAAAAAAACTTTGGGATCAGAGCATTGGTACGTTTTATATCTTGATGATTTCCCATTTTTGTGTTTTTGAGTTTTTCAACAAGAATGGACGAATTATGTTCCGGGAAACGAAGCAACTATTTGTTTTTTGTGCTGCGTATTTAGGCCAATTTTTCTTAACTTTGCCTGGCTTTAGAAAAGGCTTCTTTGTTAGTGGAAAACATTTTTTTATAAGTTAAATCGAGTGAATGGCTCCGAGTCAAAGAATTATCCCAATTAATATTGAGGATCAGATGAAATCGGCCTACATTGATTATTCAATGTCGGTCATTGTTTCACGTGCGCTACCCGATGTAAGAGATGGTTTGAAGCCGGTGCATCGAAGGGTCCTTTATGGTATGTCCGGTTTGGGACTTACCTATGGCAAATCACATAAAAAGTCAGCACGTATCGTCGGAGAGGTGCTGGGTAAATACCACCCACACGGTGACTCTTCCGTATATGATACCATGGTGCGGATGGCCCAGGATTGGTCGTTGCGCTACCCTTTGGTGGACGGGCAAGGTAACTTTGGTTCTATGGACGGTGACAGTCCGGCGGCCATGCGTTATACCGAGGCCCGTTTACAACGGATCAGTGACGAAATGCTGGCTGATATTAATAAAGATACCGTTGATTTTGCGTTGAACTTTGACGATACGCTGGAAGAACCAACCGTACTGCCTTCCAAATTGCCCAATCTGCTGATCAATGGAGCTTCGGGTATTGCGGTGGGTATGGCAACCAATATGCTGCCACATAACCTCTCTGAGGTAGTAGATGGTATTGTGGCAACGGTGGCCAATCCAGAAATCACCATTGCTGAATTGATGCAATTTATCAAAGCACCAGACTTTCCAACCGGAGGGATCATCTTTGGCTACCAAGGGGTTCAGGATGCTTTTGAAACGGGACGAGGAAGAGTGGTGTTGCGGGGAAAAGCGGACATCATCGATAATGGTAGCCGGGAAACCATTATTATTTCTGAGATTCCTTATCAAGTGAATAAGGCCTCTTTGGTGGCTAAAATCGCCGAACTGGTCAATGAAAAGAAGATAGAAGGCATTAGTGACCTACGTGATGAGTCAGACCGGAACGGTTTGCGGATCGTGGTGGAGGTGAAACGCGATGCTATGGCGAGTGTGGTATTGAGTAAATTATTCAAATACACGCCATTACAGTCTTCCTTTGGGGTAAATAATGTGGCACTGGTCAATGGCCGCCCCCGCATTCTGAACCTCAAGGATATGATTGAGGAATTTATCAAATTCCGCCTCGAAGTCATTGTCCGGAGGACCAAATTTGATTTGCGCAAGGCTTTGAGCCGCGCACATATCCTGATTGGTCTGTTGATTGCCCTGGATTATCTGGACCAAGTGATCACTTTGATTCGTGCTTCCGCAAATCCGGATGAAGCGAAGAAGGGATTGATGAGGGGCGATTTCATTGATGATAAGGATGCCTTCTGGAAAAAATTCAAAGATCTGATTGAATTTGGCCAAACTGATGATTATCAGGTATTGGAAGGCAATGTATTGTCTGAAGAGCAAGCCAAAGCGATTTTGGATATGCGTTTGCAAAAGCTGACCGGCCTCGAGCGAGACAGCATACGCAGCGAATATGATGAAATACAGGAACGCATAGCCCATTATCGGGCTATCCTGGCCAGTGAAGAACTGCAACGGGGAATTGTAAAAGATGAACTGTTGGAAATCAAAGAAAAGTACGGAGATGCGCGCCGGACGGAAATTAATTACTCCGATGGCGATATATCTATCGAAGATCTGATTGAGGACGAAGAAGTAGTGGTCACGATTTCACATTTGGGGTATATCAAACGGACTCCCGTATCAGAATACCGTACGCAAAGCCGTGGTGGCCGTGGTTCTCAGGGATCAAAAACCCGAGATGAAGACTTCATCGAACACCTTTTTATAGCCAGTAATCACAATTATCTTCTGCTTTTCACCGAAGAAGGTAAGTGTCATTGGTTGCGGGTATATGAGATTCCAGAGGCAAACAAAACATCCAGCGGGCGAGTTATCCAAAATATATTGTCTATTCCCAAAGAGGATAAGGTCAGGGCCTATATTAAATTGAAGGACCTTAATGATAGTGAATTTTTGGAAAACCACTACATCATGTTCTGCACCAAGCAGGGCATCATCAAAAAGACTCCGGTACAAGCCTTTTCCCGTCCACGTGTCGGTGGTATTATCGCCATCAGTATCAACGAAAATGACCAACTACTAGAAGCTAAGTTGACCAATGGAGAAAACGAAATTTTTATCGCTTCTCGCAGTGGTAATGCCATTCGCTTTAACGAAAGCAAAGTGCGTTCTATGGGACGTACGGCCGCAGGGGTGAGAGGTATTTCGCTGAGTGGCAATGATGATTTTGTTGTCGGAATGGTCTGTATCGATTCGGAGGATAAGGAGGTCACTATTTTGGTGATTTCTGAAAAGGGGTTGGGCAAACGGTCTGAATTTGATGATTATCGCTTGACCAATCGCGGGGGTAAAGGAGTGAGGACGATGCAGGTTACTGAAAAAACAGGACCGCTTATTGCCATCAAAGCCGTTCGGGAAGAAGATGATTTGATGATTACCAGTCGTTTTGGTATCGTGATTCGTATGCACATTGACGAAATTCGCGTGATGGGCCGCGCCACTCAAGGCGTCAGAGTAATCCGACTCAATAGTGAGGATCACATTGCGGACATTGCCGTGGTGCCTCATTCTGAAGACGAAGATGCGGATTTGGAAAACGAGGAAACGGTAGATAAAGCAGACCAAAACGGAGACGAAGAAGAATAATCGGCTAATCTTAACAAAAGATACGGGTAATTTTAACATTTTGTAAATACCCATGATGGATAAAGATTCGTCAATACAATAGTTTAAATCACTACAACACTTAACTCGCGAATTATGAAAAAACTATTTTTTGCTTTATTAGCAATCGCATTTATTTCGGGAACGAGCTTTGCCCAGGAAGGAAAGAAAGCACTTCGATCTGCGGATCGTGACTATGGACTTTTTAAAGGAAACACCTCTGATAAAGAGAAGCTTAAGGAAGCTCTCGAAAATATCGATATAGCTGTTAAGGATCCTGAGATTGCATCGATGACCAAAGCCTGGGAGACCAGAGGTCAGATTTATGATGAAATCGCTACACAGATTGCTATTTCGAAGGGCAATGAATCATTGGCAGAATTGGCAAAGGGCTTGCCAGATGTTGAAGATCCTGCTTTGGTGGCATTTGAATCCTATAAAAAGGCATTGGAACTAGCTGAAAAGAAATACGAGGTCAAGAAGGCCTTGACAGGCATTAAGGACAATCAGGAGAATCTCTACAATATGGGATATTACTCCAACCAGGATGGTAACTACAAGAGTTCTTTTGCTAATTTCGAAGCAGTATTAGATGCACACAAGATTTTGAAAGAGAATGGTGTAGACAGTAAATTGGCGACTGAAGAAGAAGTGAACCGTCAAATGCATACCAACGGTCTATTGGCGATGCGTGCTGAGCAACCAGAGAAGGCTAAAATGTACTTTGAAGAATTGTACAAAGCCGGTTATCCTGAACCAGAGATCTACGAAGAACTGTATGCCATCTATTCTAAGGATGATCGCCATGCTGCCTACAAGTACCTGGAAGAAGGAAGAACGAAATTTCCAGATAACACTTCGCTGCTTTTTGCAGAAATCAATCACTTCCTGGCAGAACAGAAGATGGATGTATTGTTGGAAAAACTGACCTTGGCCATTGAAAAGGAGCCGGAAAACTTGTCTTTATACACCACTTTGGGTAGTGTCTATGACAACCTGTACCAAAAAGAAGCAGAAGCTGGCAATACAGAAAAGGCGGAAGAGTATTTCAATAAATCCATGGAATACCACAAGAAGGTGTTGGATAAGGATGAAAATTACTTTGATGCCATCTATAGCATTGGCCAATTATACTACAACAGAGCGGCAGCACAGATTGTGAAAATGAATGCCATCACCGGTATTTCCAAAGCTGAGCTGAAGCAAGTAGACGAACTTAAAGCCAACGCGATGGCAGAGTTTGATAAGGCATTGCCTTACTTCCAAAAAGCAGAGAAAATTGATCCAAATGACATGAATACGCTGATCGCTTTGAGAGAGATTTATGCTCGTCAGGACGATTTGGCCACTTCAGGTGAGTTTAAGAAGCGCTTGGAAAATGTGCAAAATGGTGGCACCAACGAGACTTCCTATTTTGCCAAGAATAAATAATGCGATTGCTTCAATCCATAAAAGGGGCGGTGTAATTTTACACCGCCTCTTTTTTTTTTGGACTTGATGAAAGCTATTTTACTTCACGTCGATCGCTGAGAAAGTACTTCCGGCTTTAAAAGTCAATTGATTTTTTACATATTCAAATAGTACTTCTGTTCCATCAACCAATACTTGTTGTGGAGCTGCCTTTAAGCCCAGTACCAATAGCTTAAATCCCTTCACGGGTGATGCATAAATGCCCTCAACCTGTTGGGTAATGGATAGCTGCCCGTCTTGATAAATAGTGTGAAATTGGTGTAAACGGTATGCTCCCGTTTGATAGCCATAACCATCCCCTGCATCGTAGTAAAATTGACTATCTTTTTTGGACCCGGCGTACACCCTTAAGGTTGGATATTCCACCTTTTTTTCTGAAGTATATTGCATCACTGGATAATTGGGAATGACCGCACCTGCTTTTACAAATACCGGTAAGCGATTTCTCTGTACCGCGCAGGTTACGGTTTGTCTTCCTTCATAAGTAAATCCATCAAAATAGTCGAGCCATTGGCCTTCAGGTAGGTAAACCGTTTGTTCCGTCAATCCCGGGGCCAATACAGGTGCAACCAATAGGTCTTCCCCGAAAACGAACTCGTTCTCTCGTGATAAGGCTTCTGGATTATGTTCATCTACAAAAGCCAGTGATTTGATCACAGGTGTGCCTTGCCGGACATATTGCCGAAAGGCCGTATAGAGATACGGTAATATGGTATAGCGGAAGGCGATGGCTTCCCTGGCAAGCTCTGTATAAGGGGGCCCAAAAGACCAAGGCTCCTGGTCTAGTCGATTGGTACTTTCTGCTTCTTGAACTAAACCTGCGTCAACTTCGGCAGCGCCATCGGTATTGTTACCCATAGAGTGCACCCGATATAAGGGATGGAATGCCGCTAATTGTAGCCAACGCACAAATAATTCTCCATCGGGTACGTCAATGAATCCTCCCACATCGGAACCGACAAACGAAAAACCACTAATGCTGAGCCGTTGGCATTGGATATTAGCCAATCGTAAGTGCTCCCAACTGGCGGCATTATCACCGGTCCAGACGGAAGCATAACGCTGACCTCCGGAAAATGTGGCTCGGGTCAAAACAAAGGGCCGTTTTTGGGGCTTCAATGTTTTGAGGCCTTCGAATGTACTTCTCGACATCTGCTGGCCATAGACATTATGTGCTTTGCGGTGATCTCCTCGCAGCCCGTCAAAATCGTGTAGGACGTTATCGGGAAAGGTCATGTGGTGAATTTTGAAAATAGCCGGCTCATTCATGTCGTTCCAAAAACCACTCACGCCATCTTCCAGATATAAACCACGGTAGAGTTCCTGCCACCATTCGCGGGCTTTGGGATTGGTAAAATCAGGGAAAACACAAACGGATGGCCATACTGGCCCTTTCATCAATTCACCGGAAGATCGTCGACAAAACAGGTTCCCTTCAAGCCCTTGCTGATATACGTGATAATTGGGGTCTACCCGAATGCCTGGATCGATCATGACCACAATATGGAATCCTTGCTCCTTTAAATCCCCAATCATTTTAGGTGGATTTGGAAAATAGGATTTATTCCAGGTAAAACACCGGTATTCGTTCATATAGTCGATATCCAGATAAATGGCATCGCAGGGTATTTTGCGTTTCCGAAACTCTGCAGCTATTTGCCGCACTCGATTTTCCGGGTAATAACTCCAACGGCATTGGTGAAAACCTAGCGCCCAGAGCGGTGGTAATTCCGGTGTGCCGGTCAACCGCATATACTGCTGGGCCACATCCAATAACCTTGGTCCGTAAATGAAAAAATAATCCATTTCCCCACCCGCGCTTGAGAAGCTCAGTTCTCCTGTTTTTTGTGCATCAAAGTCGAAATGAGTTCGCCAGGTATTGTGTAGAAAAATGCCATAAGCCATGGACTGATGCAATGCATAATAGAAGGGAATGGTCCGATACAATGGATTGGTATCCTTGGTAAAACCAAAGCTATCTGTATTCCAGTTTTCCAGAGCTTGACCTCTGAGATTGAGGGCGCAGGTTTTGTCTCCTAAGCCATAATAAACCTCGTCCTCCGGGGCTTTTTTTCGGATTTTGATTTCATTTACACCGTGTAGAATCGTTGATGAGGCATAAAAAGGATGGGCATCTTCATTGATCACTTGCTGGCGCTCAACATCCACAATTTTCACCTGAAGATTTTTTTTGTCGATGAAGCAACAAATGATACCGGTATTGATGTAAAAAGCCTCATCGTTGCTGCCCGTGGTATATTTTGGATGTGGGTGTCGCCACTGTTCATCCAATGCATAGGAGAAGTCTGTTTGGAATTGGCCATCTAAGGCATAGCGGAATCGAAGTATTTGCTGCGTCACAACCTGTACCTTCAGGGTGATACCATTTTGGCTTCGATAAACGAGTGTACCATCTTCTTCCCGGTAAGCGTCAACAATATCGTTTGGAATATAGCTGTATTGAACATCGGGATGCCGGACTCCACCTTCCGTTTCATCAATATGAATAATGCTGATTTGGTTCGTTTCGTCATTGGTGGATACCACCGCAGGTGAAACGGGTTGATTGTCGTTTTCCATAATAAATGATTTCCGTGAAGGAATATTATTGGACGATTTCTTTTGGAGAAGGTTCAAAAGTTGAGACTTCCAGAATGGCTTGTTCCAGTGCTTCCTTTGCCGACTGGAAACTAGCTTCATCCCATTGGAAGTAATTTCTAAAATCGTTGAGTATGATTGTTTTGACAGGTTGTATGCTTGGTAGATCAAAATACAAACGACCGGTTCTTCTGACAAAAAAATCAAGGGGTGTGAGGACCAATTCGTGTGCTATGGTATACCAGGCTTCTGCTCTGGCCAATGCAATACTTGGTTCGTCTTGAAATTCCTGCATTTTAACCAATATATCCTCAGATTGCTTGCCATAATTGGCCACCAAATAGGCGGCATGATAATTGGTCAATCCTAAGGCACTAATTCGCGCTGAAAGGTCTTTGCGGTAGGCATTTACCGCTTCAACATCGGCAAAAATGCCACCGGTTAAAGGGATTTTTTCGGTATGATTGTCTTTAAGTGGCCGATCAATCTCTTTTGCAACAACATCCACGACCTTTTCCGCCATCTTCCGAAAACCGGTCAATTTGCCGCCAGCAATAGAAATCAAGCCGCTTTCAGAAACAAATAATTCGTCTTTTCGGGACATTTCAGATGCGGATTTCCCTTCCTCATGGATCAGCGGACGCAATCCAGCCCAACTGGATTCTACGTCTTCAATACTCAAATTAGCTTCAGGAAACATCGCATTGGTCGCTGCAAGGAGATATTCAACATCTTCTTGATAAACCGGAATTTTATTGATATCTCCTTTATAAGCCGTATCGGTGGTGCCAATGTAAGTCACTCTATTTCGTGGGATAGCAAAAATCATGCGGCCATCAGAGACATCAAAATAAACCGCATTGCGCACCGGAAATCGAGCATGTGGCACCACTATATGCACCCCCTTTGAGAGGAACAAATGTTTTCCTTTTAAAGAGTGGTCTACTTTTCGCAAGTGGTCTACCCAAGGGCCCGCTGCGCTGATCACATGCTGAGCATTTATGTTGATGGTTTCGCCTGATAAGGCATCCTTGCAAATGATGCCGTTCACTTGATGTTCGCCGTTGTAATTAAAATCAGTGGCCTCCATATAATTGAGGCACAAAGCGCCAAATTGACTAGCCGTTTTGATGTTTTCAATGGTGAGGCGGGCATCATCGGTGCGGTATTCGGCATAAAAGCCGCCACCGGTTAGGATGTCTTTCTTTAAAAGGGGTTCCTTGGCAATAGTTTCTTCCTTGGTCAGCATCTTGCGTTTGTCTTCACCTTCTACTCCTGCCAGGATATCGTATACCCACAAGCCAAAAGAAGTGGCCAATTCGCCATAACTGCCATCCTTGATCAAGGGAAGTAGCATTTTCTCCGGTACCACGAGGTGGGGGGCCAATTGGTGTACAATAGCTCGTTCAAGCCCCACTTCCCGAACCAGTCCGATTTCAAACTGCTTGAGATAGCGCAACCCACCGTGAATGAGTTTTGTTGACTTACTGCTGGTTCCGGAGGCAAAATCTTTTTTTTCTACCAGTGCCACACGTAATCCCCGCGATGCAGCATCTAAGGCGATGCCTGCACCAGTGATTCCCCCTCCAATGATTGCCAAATCAAATTGTTGAGCGGATAGCTGATGGATTAGTTTTGAGCGATTTAAGCTGGAAAGAAAATTCATCGTATTTTTCCGTGATTGTTTTTACAAATTCTCGCAAGCCACTTTGTGTCAAATTTACAATAAGTGTGCTTAAAGATCAAGCCTTTCATAAACCCGAACTAGAAAATGATATCAAGCTGTCAACGAATTTACGATATTCTTTGCACAGGGGAGCTATTAATCGGTTGGATAGGCACCGATTTTGCAGAAAACTTGGATCATGCAGCGATCTTTATGACGGAACGGGTTTAAATTGGCCAAAATATGGCTAAAACAATTGGTCTACTTTCTTGCTGGGTAAACAAGTCATTGATTGTTAAAGATATATTGTAGTTTTATTCATTCTCATCATCTGAAGGTTGTGTTAAAAGTCCGAGTTGGCGGGCCCGCTTTTCCCAATTTTTTCGGGCAAGTAGTTGCATGTCCTCGGTACTGTCGAGCTCATCAACAATTTCCATTCCCAATAAGGTTTCGATGACATCTTCCATAGTGACGAGGCCTGCTAATCCACCAAATTCATCGACCACCAATGCAATTTGTTCTCTTCTCTCCATCATCTTATCAAAGAGCTCCGGCAAAGGGAAATCCTGACTGACCATCATGATGCCTCTTTTAATGGCGTTGAGCGGTGCCGAGCCTTGGCCGTTGATAATGTTGGCTAATATTTCATCTTTTAATACAAACCCCTCGATATTGTCCTTATTGTCTTTGTAGACGGGAATGCGAGAGAAGTGCATTTTTTTATTGGCATTAAAGAAGTCTTCGATTTTTGTGTCTATATCGGCTGCTTGAATGACAGTCCTTGGCGTCATAATGCTTTGGGCATCAATGGTATGAAAGCGCAATAAATTCTGGATAATTCTGGATTCATTCTGTTGGAAGATTCCTTCTTTTTCTCCAATTTCGGCCATAGCTGTAAAATCTGCCCGACTAAAGACACTACGGTCTTTCTCCTTTTTCAACTTTTTGGTGATAATTTGGGTAAACCAAACCAGTGGCCACAATAACCAAATGATCACTTCCAAGGATCGAACGGTAAAGGGGGCGAGCTTTCGCCAATAGTTGGCACCAATGGTTTTGGGAATGATTTCTGAGAATATCAAGATTGCCAGGGTCATGACCGTGCCCACTACAAATTCCACTGAAAATGGAGCCTCATATCCAGCGATCACTATCTTTCCTGTTCCAAAAGCCTTGTCAGCCAATGCTCCAACCCCCACCGAACCAGCGGTGTGTGCAATGGTATTCATGGTGAGGATAGCGGAGAGTGGTTGGTCGATGTTTTCTTTGAACCGCTTAAGTAGTTTACCTGTTTTTCCTCCTTCCTTACGTTTTAACTCGACAAAAGAGTGAGTAATGCTTAGTAAAGCCGCTTCCCATACGGAACAAAGGAATGAGAAAAGAATGGTGATAAATCCAACAAATAGCAATAATCCCATTTGGTCAATTTTCTTTGATGCTAAAAATAACAAGCTTGGCTGGATTGCCATAGAAAAAGGCCGGAACTTCCGGCCTTTTCACAAATGTATCTTTTTTACCCTATTTCAGTAAGGATATCTTTAATTTAATAGCTTAGTTAATGAATATCCGTTGGTACGGAATAATCACTTCATTGCGTTCCATATTGTTGATGTTTCTCAAATACTCAACACTAATGCCATATTTTCTGGCAATGGAATATAGTGTTTCGCCCTCACCCACCAAGTGGGTCGTTCTTTTACCTTTAACTGTTGTAGTTGCGGGGCTTTTGAAAGAACTCGTCACCGTTTCATAACTTTGGGGCATCACCGGTTCGTCAAAATCAGGTTGATTGCTCGTACCCTGATATCCGGAAGGTGTAGTGGGATAAGTACTTGGGTAATAGTTACTATTATTGGTTTCTGTACGGTAATAATTATTGGTCGATGTTGGTGCGGATGGTTGTGGCACCGGTGTATCATAATACTGAATGCCACCTTTGGGAGTGGTATTCTCCGGTTGATAGCTATAGTTGCTGGTATTGATTCTTCCCTGAGTCGCCTCGTAGGCGGTTGGCATATTGGAAGAACTGCTTGTACTATAACCACTAGGATAAACCGGTTGAGAATAAGGTGTTGGTTCAACCGATCTAGGCATCAGATCCTCTTGGTAAGCGGGAACCACCGGATTAAATACAGTGGGGGTGTTACTGGCCGAAGCCGGACAATTGCAATCAGTTGTTTTGAGTTTTTGACCAATTTTAATGAATTGGCTACTCCCCAAATTATTCATTTCCCGGAATTTTGCCTCTGTGTAGCCATACTTCATAGCAATAGAGGGGACCGTTTCACCGGGCTGTACAATATGGTACTCCTCAGAAGTACTGGTGGACATACTGGTCGGTTGTGACTGATTGGCAATGGCACTGCTGGTTGTTTTAGTAGGCTGCCAGCTTGCACTTTTAGCCGTAAGCTCCGGTTGGGCCATTGCCGTATCATTTTGATTGCTCACTCTCAGGTTTTCACCGGCCCGGATCATATTTCCACTCTTATTGTTCCACTCCTTGATCTGGCTAACCGTCACATCATACTTTCTGGAAATGGCGTATAGCGTTTCCCCTTTTTTTACGGTATGGAATGCTGTTTTTTGTGCCGATGTATTGTCAAAGGATGTGGGTAGTGGTTGTACAGAACCATCCTTTCTTACCAACTCAGGTTGATTTTGTGTGGGAAAAACAGGGGTCACATTGGGTTCTTGAGGGATATCACTTAAAGAAGTGTAAACCGCACTAGCTGGCCCTTGGTTGCAAATGGATTTTAAATATCTTTCGTATGACTTACCATTTACATCATCAATTTTTATGGCATTATTCTGTGCATCCTCTAGATTGGCACCACTGCGTTCTTCTACCACACCTACTTCGGGAACCAGCATCAAATCTGTATGGGCCAAGCTGCTATTACTGGAAAACTGGCGGAACAATAAAATGCCGTTGCAATCATTCTCCAGCTGACCTTCAAAGTAAACCTTTGCATTTTTCCGACTACTGATGTTTTCACCTATCGCACCTTGTTTGCGATCAAATTTGAATGCATATTTAGGAGAAATATAGGTAATGGTCTGATCGTCGTACTCATAATAGGAGGCAAAGCTAATTGGTGAGACAAAATATTTATTACCTCGCGGGTAAACCATAAATACTTCATCAATACGCTTATTGATTCGATCTACCAACCGCAAATCAAAAGAGCCGTTGGAGCATCCAATAAAAGGAGTTGGTAGAGTAGAAATGGCATCCTTACTTTCGCGGCCAACTTCCAAAATGACTTTCTCACCAGCGCTTACATTCACGTGATAAACAGTGTAATCTTCATTACTCTGGGAGTAGTCATATTCCAGTTTGTCCATACATTTGGCGTCATACAGGACGTACAACTTACTAGCATGCATTGTAAATGGAACAAGCAGCAAACAAATGGATCCAATAATTAACTTGGTCTTCATAGTGTTATTTTTTGTTATAACCGAACAAGATTAATAGCGGGGGTTTAACAAAATTGGTTATTAAGATAATAAATAACCAGCCGTAAGGTAAATGAAATCAAACATTTACGCAAGTTTATTAAAAAAAACCAAATATAAAACGGGTGAAGGCCTTAAAAGATTGCTAAACCGGGGATAAATTTGAATTGGTCTAATCGACCATGCCATTGTTAACGGCATAGAGTACCAATTCCGACGATGAATTTAACTTCAGCTTTTTCATAATATTCTTGCGATGAGTATAAATGGTATGTGGGCTGAGGTTGAGTACATCTGCAATCTCCTTGGCAATTAACCCTTTAGCCGTCAAACGCACAATTTCAATTTCTCTGGGAGTCAATGGAGTAGGGGCGCAATCGTCACCTGGCTTACCAAACGAACGTTCCATTATCATGTCAAGGACTTTACCACAAAAGAAGCGTTCTCCTTTTGCGGTAGCTTCCACCGCATCAAAGATTTCTTCTTCGTCGCAGGCTTTGGTCAGGAAGCTGTTGACACCATGTTCCAAAACCTGATAAATGTTCCCCTTGTCATTGTCTGCACTGATAATTAGTATCTTAGAGTTTGGATAACTTGATCGAACTTGTCGAATCGTGTTGTAACTAAAGCTGCCAGGCTGATTGTAATCCAAGATAATTACACTTTTGGGGTTTTCCTGAAGATATTCCAGCAACTCTTCCTCGTCACTGGCCTCTGCAACGATCTGAAAGGCTTCCTTTTGGGAAAGCAGATAACGCAATCCCAAACGGGTTAGATATTGTGCATCAGCTAGTATGATCGAGGTTATTTGCATGATTTTATTTTCCAAAACAGCGAAAATAGCGACAAAGCCTCACTCAAGCAAATTTATTTAGACTTAGTTTAGATAAGCGCTTGGATTTGACAATACTGTGTTTTTTATCATCACACCTATGGGCTCACAAGATTAATCGAGTGGTCTGGAGTCATCATTGATTTCTTCCAGATCGTCCAATGGTGGTTTTTTGAACTGGACTTTCAGCTTATAGCGTTTGTCCATTGAACTGACAAGTGGGGTGAACATCGTGTTCATCAATTCAACGGCCTGCGTTTTGGCCTTATCCATGGCATCGCCGGCGTAGGCTTCTCTGCGAAATTCCTCGCGCAACAGGTTAAAGCTTTGATTCAGGTTGATGTCTTTGACTTCCCGCAACCAACCAATATCGAGCTTGTCAATTTTGGGATACACCTCGTGAGACAGCACTACCGGTTCTGGTAGGGTGACTGTGACCACACCACTTTTTGAACTCAAGGTAATGTCAAAATAGTCATTGAGCCGAAACCCGATTTTCAATACACTAATGGCTGTTATTTCGATGTCTGAAGAAGATACAGAGAATCCCCAGATTTTGGTTTGTAGCTGTTTGTTGATGCCTTTTTTATCGCGAATTTCGAGGGTAGCCAATTCGGCAATGACCCTTTCAACCTTTTCCTGCAACAAACCCTTGGAGCGACTAAAATCTTCGATAGCGGCTCGTTCTTCCCATTTTTTCAGCGTGGGCCGCAATGCTTCGGTCAGGGCCACACCACAAGGAGTATCAACATTGCTGCCTTTGCCAAATAATTTGCCACCTTCGGTTGGTAAAACAGTGGTGATGATCTGATTGACAAAAAAACAAGTATATTTAGAGGCCACTTCATTCAATACTTCAATGGCGTTGGTGTTTTCATTGTCATACCAAGTTTGATACAAGGTTGATGTGGTATCCTTCATCGCGACAAATTCATTGTAATAGAGGCTCCGTAGATAAGGATGTTGCTTTTCGTATTCCTGCTCCACTTTAGCCATCTGTTCCTGAGTCAGGCCCATGCGCTTACCAACATGCCGAATCAGTGAGATATTAAGATCGTGAATCAGTCGATTGAAGTCATTTTTATAGCGCTGTGGGTTGGAGAGGATCACCAGTGCATCATCGGGATCGATATTGGCGCTAAAATCTGCGGGGATATAATTGACCTGCATTTCCCTCGGCACAATGGTGTAATCACCAGTTTTGCCACTATAGTGCCGATAGACAACGATGCCAGCCAAACTTAGGGCTAAGATGAAGATCAACATTCTACCTACCCTTACTGCCGAGTTGGAGGAGGGGTTTATATCTGCCATAGTTCAATTTTTTGTAAAATTAATAACTTTATGCTTTTCAAATCTATAATTGATGCTGAATCCGCAACTTAGCCTGAATTGTCGGGGACGTTTATTGAGTTTGCGTTCCCCCATTATTATGGGAATCCTCAATATCACGCCAGATTCCTTTTTTGCCGACAGCCGTGTGAATAACCAAAAACATTTGCTTGAGCAGGCTGAAAAAATGCTCAAAGAAGGCGCTACCATTCTCGATGTTGGTGGCATGTCCTCTCGACCGGGCGCTGAAATAATTAGCGAAGAAGAGGAGCTTCAACGAGTGCTGCCAACAATTGCAGCGTTGCATCAGCATTTTCCAGAGGCCTATATCTCCATTGATACGATACGGGCGGAGGTGGCACAACGAGCTGTGGGCGCAGGTGCTGTTATTATAAACGACATTTCCGCCGGAAAGTTGGATCCCAATATGTACGAAACAGTAGCAGAATTGGGGGTGCCTTATATCTTGATGCACATGCAAGGGATACCCAATTCTATGCAACAGGAACCCCGTTACCAAGAGGTGACCTTGGAAATTCTTGACTTCTTTATTGAACAGGTAGGTCGGCTAAGGGCGTTAAATATTAAGGACATCATTCTGGATGTGGGATTTGGATTTGGTAAGTCCGTGGCCCACAATTACGAACTACTAAAAAAGATGCACATATTTAAGGTTTTGGATTTGCCTTTATTGGCTGGCCTTTCTCGTAAATCGATGATATGTAAGCCTTTAAAGGTCAATCCATCAGCGGCCTTAAATGGAACGACGGCCTTGCATATGGTCGCTTTGCAACAAGGTGCTCGTGTTTTGCGGGTACACGATGTGAAAGAGGCCAGGGAAGTCATTACCTTGTGGCGAGAATTAGAAGCTGTTTGAATATAAATTATGCCAAACAATTGGACGGAAGACGATGTAAAACGGGCCACCTTGCGTTACCTCAAGGGGTACTATCGCCATCGGCCACGGAAAGGAGAGACCCATGCCAGTATTGATATGGAAGGCGAAGGGGGCATCATTGCCGATGGCTACTTGTCATTTGTTAAGGAAGATGGCCACACCTTTACCGCCACTTTTGAAGCCACTTCCTATCACTCAAGAGAAGAACTCAATTATCAGCCTTTAAGCGTTAAACTCTTTTTTGACAGCTTTGCAGTTGCTGGATTATTGACCACGGGTATCATGGGGTTTCTGCATTATTCCGGGTTTTATCTTTATCAGGAAGTAGGCCTCTTTCTTTCCATGGTTATCCTCACAACCGTTATTGGTTTATTGGCACTGTTTTATAAATTTTTCTTCCAATTCTTTAGCATCTCCCGCTATCGCTACATCTACGCAGTGGAACAGTTTAAGAACTATTATGCCGATGAACAATGGATCGCTTTTGCTGCTGATGTCTTTCCCAATTTAAAAGACAAATATCTTCGGGAATTAAAACGACAATGCATGCAAAATGGCTTCGGGCTTATCCGACTGGAAGCGAATCTTGAACCACGTTTGCTGGTGACTCCATCTAAAGTGGAAGTTTCCAAAATTCAAAGACGTATCATTCGGTTTTTTTCTCAAGAAGAGTTGCAAAACCGCTTGAACTTGCCAAAGAGCAATACCTTTCTGCACAATATTCTGGCACAGGTTTTACCCAAAGTAGAAGTTGGAGGTAAATCTATGGATTTGCTGCGTTTCCAAAAATGGCCCTTCTATCAGATGGCGATGGTAGGGTTTTCGGGAGTGATCATTGCTACCCTGTTAGTGGTGCAGTGGCAAAATGGCCCTGTGATTTATGTAAATGAAAAACGATACGCGGAGGATGTACTGGCAGGAGAGCAACAAAAAGAATCCCGTACTTACATTGTTGATACACCAACGGAGCCGGGTGTTTTGCCGGAGGAGGAAAGAAGTATTTATGACAATAGTACCAAAATAGACCTCAGCAAACGACGTATTCCGGAAGATACGGTGGAAACGGAGACTCCCGAACCGGAGCCTGTTGAGGAATCGCCACTCGTTGCTCCCCGCGATATTCTGATGAGAACCGGAAAAAATAGTGAATTACTGTATTATGACTGCTCGAGAATACCCTACAGCGATACCACTCGCTATATTGTAGAAGACACCGTTGTGATCAACCTGAATGATGCCCGCAACCGCGTCAATAAACTAGGTGATGCAGATTTTGAAGTGACGGCTATCTGGAGGGGCTGTTATTCCAACCAAAAAACAGGTTATCTGGTATTTTTTGGCCCTTTTTATACGGATAGCCTTTCGGCGGCTACTGAAGTTTTATTTCTGGAGACAGCGATCAGTGCCCGCAATTTGACGTCAAGGTTACAGCCTAAGGCGTTTCGTTAATGATTACAATTTTGGAGTGCTGGATGATCTGGAACGATAAAGGCGGAAAAATTACAGATATTATCACTGTTCCGGGAAATCCTTTACCTGAAATATCCGTTATGAAGGAAGTGACTTTTGTTAGGAAAGAAGCCATTGTTTATAAAAACGAATAAAAAATTGTGGTACAGTCTAAAGACTATCGGCCTCCTCTGTTTTTTCGAAATCGGCATTTAAACACTGTCTATCCTGCGCTATTCCGGAAAATTGGAGGAGTCACTTACGAACGAGAACGCATTGCAACTCCAGATCAAGACTTTCTGGACTTGGATTGGTCTAAGGTAGAGCGCCAGAAATTGGTGATCCTGTTGCATGGCCTGGAAGGCAGCGCGGATCGCCCCTATATCCGTGGTATGGCCAAGGTGTTTAATCTACACGGTTGGGATGCAGTAGGTATTAATTTTCGGTCCTGTAGTGGTGAACCCAATCTCTTATTGCGTTCCTATCACATGGGGGTAAGCGATGACTTGGAGGTAGTGGTCAATCATGCCATACAGCTCGGATACAAGGAAATTGCCTTGATTGGCTTTAGCCTTGGTGGAAATGTGTTGCTCAAATATCTGGGAGAACAAGGTCGAACGATTCCTTCGGAAATTATTGGTGGAGTGGCCTATAGCGTGCCTTGTCACATTTCGTCCGCCAATGTAGAAATTGAGAAGTGGTTTAATAGAATGTATCTCAAGCGATTTTTAGACGGCCTGAATGCCAAAGTGCAGGAAAAAGCACAACGGTTTCCCGATAGGGTAGATGTTTCTAGGCCTGCACCTCGAACTTTCCAGGAATTTGATGATCAATATACGGCACCCATCCACGGCTTTAGAGATGCTCGGGATTATTGGGAAAGTTGCAGCAGTTTGTATTTTTTGGACGATATTTGTGTGCCTTGTTTGATTGTTAACGCTAAAGATGACTCCTTTCTTAGTGAACAGTGTTATCCGCATGAGGCCGTGGCAGCCAATAGGTACCTGCAGCTAGATATCCCCGATTACGGCGGACACGTAGGGTTTGTAACGGTTGATGAAGAAGGATTCTATTGGTCGGAAAGAAGGGCTCTAGAGTTTATAAAGGCACTTTAAATAATCGTTAAACTTAATTGATTTTGAACACTGTACGGGTATTTTAGGGTTTAAAGAGATACACCAAGAGATTTCATGAAAGAAGCGCAAGAAGAAGAAAAGAAGGATATTCCTGCCCAACCATCCTGGTGGCAATTGCTGTTGCGCTGGACCAAGCGGCTAGGGGTGACTGTGTTGGGATTACTGCTTTTCCTGGTGCTGGTGGTGCAGATTCCCGGAGTACAAAACTGGATGGTTAATAAGGTCACAAAATCATTGAGTAAAACCCTGGAAACCCCTGTCAAGATTGACTACCTCTACTTTTCCTTTTTTGACAAGCTAGTCTTGGATGGTGTGTACTTTGAGGATGTTTACCAAGACACCCTCTTGTATACGCAGTCACTAAAGGCTGATTTTAACCTCAATCCGATCGTACTCTTGCGGGAAGGATTGGTCATTCAGGATTTGAGTTTGTCCAATGCAAAGATCAAACTTCGCCAAGATGAAGGAGACGCCTTTAGCAATATCAATATCGCATTAAGTCGGTTATTTCCGCCGGATACTACTTACACGGACCAAGGGGAAAAACGCCCATTTCGGCTCAATCTGGAATCCTTGAGGCTGGATAATATCTTGTTTTATCAAAAAGATGAGGTCAAGGGGAAAGAACTCTCTTTCTTCTTGCCACAAGGAGAAGTATATTTCAATGAAATGGACTTACCGGCTCAAATGATTGATGCCGGAGCTGTATACTTGCAGGGACTCAATATTTTGGTCAATACTTTTCCGGAAAAACCCCTTCCGGAAATACCTGCTTTCCCGGCACCGCCACCGGTAGTTCCCCCGGACAGTAGTGAAATAATTACAGAGGATTCGATTGGTTTCCGTCTTTATATCCGAAAATTTAATCTTGAAGATGGCCTGTTTGGTTTGCACAATTACCGCAAATCTCCGACAAAATTGACCGCCCCTACGGTATTGGACTGGAAACATTTAGAGGTGTCGGATATTAAGATCAATATAGACAGTTTTGTTTATCAACAAGAAGCATATTCCGGTAAAGTAAATCTCATTTCTCTTCAGGAATCTAGTGGTTTTCAATTGAATGAGCTTTCGGTAATGGATGCTAAAGTATCATCCAGTGGGGTAGAACTCAATGACCTGAAAATTATTACGCCCTATAGTGAAGTCGGGGATACACTTCGTTTCCGCTTTAAAGAATACAGCGACTTCGAGTTTTTTAATGATGAGGTGCGCATGGATTTGCGGGTGACGGACGCTTCAATTGCCTTGAGCGATATTATGACCTTTGCGCCAGGATTGGAACAAAACGTTTTCTTTAGAAAAAACCGGAATACGGTGTTGAATGTGGACGGCCGTATTCGCGGACAGGTCAATAACCTTCGGGGGAATGACCTGAATATCCAATTGGCAGACGGTTCGATGTTATTGGGGAATTTTAATTCTAGAAACCTCGCTATCAAAAATGAAGAAATTCTCAACCTGGAATTGGAGCGTTTGGTGACCAATATGACCACCTTACGGGAACTGATTCCAAACTTCAATCCGCCAACCAATTTTGATCGCTTAGGGCGCTTGGACTTTAAAGGACGTTTTGATGGTTTCTTTGCCGACTTTGTGGCCTATGGGTTTTTAAAATCTCGCATTGGACAGGCGGAACTCGATATGCGCATGAACCTCAAAAATGGCTTGCGCAAAGCCAACTACTCAGGTATCTTACGCCTGATGGATTTTAACCTCGCCATCTGGTCAGATAATACGGACTTTGGGATGGTCAACTTTAGGTCAGAAGTGAAAAATGGTAGTGGTCTAACGGCCGAAGCGGCTAATGCTGAGTTGACCGCCAATATTGAAAGTTTTGAGTTTAAGGGCTACAATTATAAAAATGCAGCCTTGGCTGGCACATTGAATAAGAACCTCTTTGATGGTACGTTTCAAATCAAAGACGAAAATATTGATTTTTCTTTTGCAGGTGAAATCGACTTTACAAACCGCATCCCCTTCTTTAATTTCCAGGCACAAGTCAACAAACTTGCCTTGAAAAGTTTGAACTTATCGAAGGAAAATATCCAATTGGCTGGAACGGTAGATCTTAAGTTACGCAATCAGCAGCTATCCGATCTGGAAGGGCGGGCGCAAGTGACCAATTTTAACCTGAGCAAGGACGATACCAATTACTTGATTGACTCTATTTTAGTCATTGCTGGAAAAGAAGACTCCGGTGAAAAACACTTCGAGGTTGAGTCTGATGTAGTGAAGGCAAAGGTGAAAGGTGAATTTGCTGTAGATCAAATTCCCAGTGTTTTTGCACAGTATTTCACCACTAATTATCCCGGATTTTCCTCCCGTTTCAAATTGGAATCACCTCAATCTCCCGTTGATACTTCTTATTTTACTTACGACGTCTCCATATTGGACTCGAAAGGATTGAACTGGTTGATTGATGAAAAATTGGGTAGGTTAGAGAATGTACACTTGGTGGGTGCGTACGATGGAAGGAACGATTCGTTGGAATTGGAGTTGAGTCTACCTTTCTTGTCTTATGACAATGTATATCTCGAAGAGGTCTTTTTGACTTATGACGGTGTACAAAACGAAGGAGACCTGGATATGATTGTCGGTTCTACCTCGGTCAACCAGAAGGAATTATTACCTACCATTACTTTTTTGAGTATTTTGGAAGGCGATACGATCAACTTTGGTTTAAATTACGCTACCAAGTCTTCCAGTTTGTTAGATAACCTCAACCTTAATGGCTTTTTCTATCTGCCGGATAGCAACTATTTTGAAATTCGCTTTAAGCAATCTGACTTGGTCATTCTGGAGAACCCATGGACGATTGATGAGAACAACTTTATCACTTTTGGAAAAGAATATGTTGATACGCGAAATTTCACCTTGACCAATCGCGATCGAAAAATTCTGTTGGAGAAAAGAGATGAAAAGGGGCTTAAATTGTCCATGCTCAATTTTGATTTCGAGTTTATTAACGATTATTGGGTTTACGATCAACTGGATTTTAAAGGTAAGTTTAATGTACAGGCAGAAATTGGAGATATCTTTAAGATGAAAGACATTCGGGCTACCGTCATAGCCGATACCTTTTTGATCAACAAAGACGATTTTGGCGCCTTTCGCTTGGATGCAGAAGCTCCCGATTTGAAGAGCCAACTGCAAGCCTATCTTTCTATTACTAAAGATACGATGCAATTATTGGCGGAGGGAACTTATAATCTGGGGTCTCCAAACGAGTCGCGGAAAACACCGCCACAGCAGAAGGCTAAATACTTTGACTTTGCCGTTGATATTGCGGCTTATCCGTTGAAAATTGGAGAGTATTGGATCGGGGATATTGCTAACAATACCATCGGACAATTTAATTCTAGTTTACGCTTTTTTGGTTTCCCGGACCAGCCAAATACAGAAGGCTTTATCAGTGTACGCGATGGTGGTGTTACCGTAGATTATCTCAATACCCGGTATACATTTGACCGGGGATTTATTCGCGTCGACAACTTTTTGTTTGATGCGACTGGTACGATTTTAAATGATAAATATGGCAATCGGGCGGTCTTATACGGTGGTATCAGTCACAACCACTTAAGAGATTTGGGCTTGGCCGCGCGCTTGCATACCAGTCGTTTTTTGGCACTGGATACTCACAAGGGAGACAATGATTTATTCTATGGTCAGGCTTTGGGAAGTGGTGAGGTGCGCTTTACTGGATCCTTTAAACAAACAGATATTTACGTCAATGCCACCATGGAAGATAGTACACACATCGTGGTCCCCGTTAGTAATCAACGGGAGGCAACGGCGTTGAATGTTCGTTTTGTAGATAAACACGGAAAAAAAGACAAAGAAAAGCTGGTCAGCCAGGAAGAATTGAAGGGACTCAGTTTGGAAATGGACTTGACGGTCTCAGAAGGGGCTTTAATGGAACTCATTTTTGATGAACAGGCCGGCGATATCATTTCTGGAAAGGGCAGGGGCAATATTCGAATTCTAGTGCCTCGTGGCGAAGATTTTAGGATGTACGGGGATTATATCATTAGTGAAGGAAATTATCTTTTTACCTTGTATAATGTGGTCAATAAGGATTTTCGCATTAAACAAGGAGGTACCATTAAATGGAATGGTGACCCCTTTGGTGCAAAAATCAATATTGAAGCCGAATACAAGGATCTGAAGGCTTCACTGGCTAGCTTTATACAGGAATACCTGGCGAGTGACGATGGAACCCTGCTGAGTGAAGCCAGCCAGGCTACTGCGGTAGATCTGACCCTTAAACTAACAGGTGACTTGTTGCAACCCTCCATCAATTTCGATCTGGCTTTTCCCAACCTGACGGGACAAATGGAGACTTATGCGGGAAATAAACTGCGCATCCTAAAGCGCGACCAAAGTGAGCTCAACAGACAGGTGTTTGGCTTGATTGTGGTGGGCCAATTCTTGCCCTCTGATTTATCTTTTACGGGGAGTGATGTGTTGGCCAATACCGTGAGTGAATTTTTATCCAATCAACTTTCTCTACTGATCACTGAATTGTTTTCTGAAGTGATTGGAGATAGTGAATTGGCTTCGGATTTCAATTTTAATATCGCTTACAATCAATACCAACAGCTAAATCTGGATCAGGGGCTCAACACAGGAGGTAACGATTTGGAAGTGAGTATCCGTCAAAACCTTTTTGATGACCGTCTTTCCATCAAAGTGGGGGGGAATGTAGACTTCGGGAACAACCTACGCGCTACTCCCGAAACCAGTGGCACCTTTGTCGGCAACGACCTGGTTTTGGAATATGTGCTCAATCAGAATAGAACCCTGAAATTGAGAATCTATCAACGCTTAGAGCCCGATATTGGCGGTGGTCGGAGATTACAAGTGGGCTCCGGTATCAGTTACCGCAAGGAATTTGACACCTTTAAAGAGTTTTTTCAAAGTCTGAAAGGAAGCGCTAAAAAGGTGAAAAATTCCGGCTCATAATCTCTTTTTTTATTTCCGGATCAATTCCAGACTCACTGGTAAGTGATCACTATATCCTCCAAAGTACCTCGGTCCTCCATAGGTGCGATTTGGAGAAGGGCCATATTTGTTGTTGTTATACATCATCCAATCTCTTTTAAAAATGATGGGATTAGCGGCCAAAAATGTAGAATGGCCATTCAATAATGACCCACTCACGATAATTTGGTCCAAGGCATTCCAATCGGCGCGGTAGCGATAAGAGCCCATGTTTTGCTGATCAAATTCCGAAAAACAATTGTACAATTGTCCATCTTCAGGCGATTCATTTCGCGGATGGGCATTCAACATTTGTAGGATGCTCTTATTGTCAGGTTCATCATTGAAATCCCCCATGATAATGACATTGGCATCCGGATTTTCGCGGAAGATATCATCTACTGCCAACCGCAAATGTTGGGCTACCCACATCCTTTTGGGCTCACTTTTGGCTAAACCACCTCTGCGGGAGGGCCAGTGATTGACAAAGAAGTGCAAGGTGTCTCCGGTGGGGAGTTTGCCCATGGCATGCAGAATATCTCGGCTGGTATAATTGGCTTCGACTTCTTCCGGGAAATCAATACGGATGAAGCTATAAGAAAGTAGCTTGAATTGTTTTTTATCATACATAAAAGCTACATCAATGCCCCGCACATCCGGTGATTCTTGGTGTACAAATCCGTATTTGATATTTCTTAACCCTCCGGTTTTTGCCAGATCTTTCACTACTGATAAATTTTCCACCTCCGCAAGGCCTAGAAAAGTAGGAGTACCCAGACTATCCAAGACCTGACTAATCCGCTTCAGCTTGGTTTGGTAGCGTTCCTTTGTCCATTGCTGTTTGCCGGTAGGAGTGAAATCATCATCCTTCTTGATGGGATCATTTTTGAGGTCAAAAAGGTTTTCTACATTGTAAAAGGAAATGCGTAAAGTAGTGGCTGGCTGCGACCAGCTATTGCAAGCAACTGCTAATAAAACCAGGGCAATTAATAATGTATTTCTCATAGTTTTTAAGTAGATGGAGGCCTGATAAAAATGATTCTTGACAAATTCCCGAGATCAATATTCAACCTAAATAGGCTGTTTTTAGAATTCTTCGGGATCCCGTTGTTCCAAGGACAAAACGCCGTGTAAAATGCATATTAGTATTATTGTCTCGCCCTTTGGCCGTAAAGGTAAAGAATACCCCGGATTTTATTTTTATTTAGATCGGAGCATGCTGATGATAGGCGGAGGTGTTTATTTCTTTAGTGAAGGATGAATGATTTTGTACTCGCAGCAACTTCCTAACGGTTACAGAATTCCTACAATTGGGTCATCCGCTGTCGCAAGAGGTGGTCTGCCAATACCAGGGCGGTCATCGCTTCCACAATGGGGACTGCGCGAGGTACAACACAGGGATCATGTCGGCCTTTGCCAACAACCTTCACCGCTTCTCCGGCTTCATTGACGGAATCTTGCTCCGTTACAATCGTAGCGACAGGCTTGAACGCGACCCGGAAATAAATATCCATCCCATTGGAAATGCCTCCTTGAATGCCTCCGGAGTGGTTGGTCGTCGTCACGATTTTACCTGCCTCATTTTGAAATACATCGTTGTGTTGAGATCCGCGCATGGCCACGCCGGCAAAGCCCGACCCATATTCAAATCCTTTACAAGCATTGATGCTGAGCATGGCTTTCGCCAAATCGGCATGTAGCTTGTCGAATGCGGGTTCCCCAAGTCCTACCGGACATCCCGTTACCACGGCACTGACAATCCCTCCAATGGTATCGCCGGCCTTCCGTATTTCCTGAATATGGGCAATCATCTGTTCAGCCATCTCCATGTCTGGACAGCGGACAATGTTGCCTTCCGTTTGATCAAGGTCTAATTCCTGATAGGATTTTGCTAAAGCAAGCGCTCCCACCTGGCTTACATAAGCCTGGATTTTGATTTGCTGTTGCCTTAAAAAGAGTTTGGCCACTGCACCTGCCGCAACCCGGGCAGCCGTTTCTCTCGCTGAAGATCGTCCACCTCCGCGATAATCCCGAATGCCATATTTTTCCTGGTATGTATAATCGGCATGAGAGGGGCGGTACTTATCGGCAATATGGCTGTAATCTTTAGATCGGGCATCCGCATTAAAGATAACCATTGACAATGGAGTCCCCGTAGTTTTTCCTTCAAAAACACCTGATAATACCTGTACGGTATCACTTTCCTTGCGCTGCGTCACAATTTTGGATTGTCCAGGTCGCCGACGATCGAGCTCTTGCTGAATGAATTCCTCATCCAATTCGATTCCTGCCGGAACGCCATCAATGATCACACCAATGGCTTTGCCATGTGATTCTCCAAAAGTAGTTATTTTAAATGCCTGTCCAAATGAATTACCTGCCACGTCGATACGAGTTGAATGGTTTGAGAAGGTTCAAAGGTAGTGTTTTCGGTTTTTCTTGCCAATACGGCAGGAAAATTAACTGGTAGTGGGAACTCTCTCGTCCCCAAATTGTTTTGACTAAATGTGTTTACTGCGATCCTTGAATTTTTTCATTAGTGGTCGCAGGAATGTATTGAATTGTGTAGTTTTGCGCTTGAATAAGCGAGTGGCGATACGAAAATAAGAACCCGTGCTGGTGACTTTTATCCACAAAAATTGTCGGAGAAATACATAGAAAAGATGGAACTCGAACCGAGGGATTTATACGAGAAGTTGGAATTTGATAAAGTACTGGAACTGGTAGAAAGGGAGTGTCTGAGTGAATTGGGACAGGCGGCGGTGAAAAAACTGCGCCCTCAAACTGACGTGCAGATTATTGAGGGATTACTTGAGGAAGTAAAGGAGTACAAGCTGACCATATCCAAGAACGACCACCTGCCGATCAATACCTATCAGGATATTTCGGAAGACCTGCGGATGTTGGAAGTGGACGGGTTTGTTTTGCCTGAGGAAGGATTGGTCCGCATCAATATTACCCTGCGTTTTGTCCGCAACATCTATCGGTTTTTCAACCAATTGCGACAAGCAGCCTACCCAAAGTTGTATCAAATTGTTCGGCCTTATACTTTTGATGAAAGTCTGATCCAAGCCATTGATAAGGTAATCGATGAAGAGGGGAATATTCGCGCTGATGCCTCTCCCGAATTGATGCGCATTCGTCGGTTGACGACCAGCAAACAGAAGGAATTGGATCGGATGTTCCGCAGCTTGGTCAATACCTATCGTACCAAAGGCTGGTTGACAGATAACGTGGAGAGTTTCAGAAATGGCCGGAGGGTGTTGAGTGTGCCTTCTGAGCACAAGCGTAAGATACGGGGGATTATCCACGACGAATCAACTACCGGAAAAACGGCTTTCATTGAGCCCGAAGGAGTAATTGATATCAACAATGATATCTTTGATTTGGAAACGGAGGAGAAGCGCGAGATTTACCGTATCTTGAAGGAGCTAAGTGCTACTTTACGACCTTACGTGCCGCAGATGGAAATTTACCAATCTTTGTTGGTTCGTTTTGATGTAATCCAGGCCAAGGCTAGATTGGCTTTTTTGTTGGATGCAGAAAAACCGAAGTTGGTACCTCGCCCACGTCTTGGCATCCTGAGAGGATTTCACCCCTTGCTTTTTTTGAAAAATAAGGGTTTGGGTAAGAAGACCATTCCGTTTGACCTGACCCTGTTTGGTGCCAACCGGATTTTGGTACTGAGTGGCCCCAATGCCGGCGGTAAGTCCATTACGATGAAATCGGTTGGTTTGTTGCAGTTGATGGTGCAATCAGGCATGCTTATTCCTGTTGACCGGGAATCTGAGGTAGGAGTTTTTCACAGCATCTTTGCAGATATTGGTGATCAGCAATCGTTAGAGGATGATCTGAGTACCTATAGCTCTCGGTTGGCAAATGCCCGGGTGTTTTTGGAAAAGGCCGATGACCGGTCCCTGATCTTGATTGATGAATTTGGTTCAGGAACCGATCCAAAAATCGGAGGAGCGATTGCGGAAGCCATTTTGCGGGAGTTAAACTTTAAAAAGATTTTTGGATTAATTACCACGCATTATTCCAACCTGAAAATTTTTGCCTTTAAAACCAAAGGTATTTTGAATGGCTCCATGAATTTTGACAGCGATACTTTGTCACCTACTTATGAACTCAAAGTAGGGCGGCCCGGTAGTTCTTATGCTTTTGAAATTGCGGAGAAGAGTGGGCTAAGTGACAAGGTACTGAAATATGCCAAACACCGTACCGGGGCCAATGAAAAAGCGGTGGACCAACTACTTGTGGACCTGCAAAGAGAGAAGCAAGAAACGGAGGATCAGCTAAAAAACTTAAATGATAAACAACAATCTCTGGAGCGACTGATTAAAACTTATGACCAGTTGCACCGGGATCTGGAGTATCGGCGCAAGAAGCTCAAGCTGGAGTCAAAAGAAGCAGCCCTGCAACAAACAGCTCAAAGCAATAAGGATTTTGAGCGACTTATTAGAGAACTGAAAGAACAGCAGAACCTGGAAAAAGCAAAGGCGGCAGCTGCACAGGTGAAAGAAGATCGGAAGCAGTTGGTGGATGAAGTGACCGATTTGCGCGAAGAAATTTATTATCAACCGCCCACCAAAAAAGAAAAGAAGGGAGACATTAAAATAGGGGATTTTGTAAAATTGCGGACCGGAGGCGCCACAGGTCAGGTGGAAAATATCGATAAAAACAAAGCCACTCTCCTGATGGGTACCATGCGGGTGACGGTCAAACTCCGGGACCTCCAACATGCTGGAGAACCATTGGATATTCAGCAGTCCCGAAGTGTACAGATGGATACGGTGGCTTCCGTAGCTGATTTTCAAAGCAAGCTCGACATTCGCGGGATGCGCATGGAAGAAGCCATGAAGATTGTAGAGGATTTTGTTGATCAGGCCTTGGTCTCTAGTGCCAGCAATTTGCGCATCGTGCACGGAAAAGGTAATGGGGTATTGAGGAATGTGGTGCGTCAGAAGTTGAGAGAATACAATGTGCCAATGCAAATTTCACATCCACCGGCGGAGATGGGTGGAGATGGTGTGACTATTGTTGAAATTGAATAAAAAAAACGGGAGATACCGGCGAATAAATTCCTGGTATCTCCCGTAGGGACCGAAAAGATTTACCTTAGAATTGTTCGGTTGCGGCAAAGTGGAAACTGCCTTCGATGAGGGCATTTTCGTCAGAATCTGAGCCATGTATGGCGTTTTCACCAATACTGGTGGCATACAGTGCACGGATGGTGCCAGGAGCGGCTTCTTTAGGATTGGTAGCACCAATCAAGGTACGGAAATCCTCTACCGCATTGTCTTTTTCCAGAATAGCGGCAACGATTGGACCAGAAGACATGAACTCCACCAACTCGCCATAGAATGGACGTTCTTTGTGGATGGCGTAGAATTCACCGGCTTTTTCTGGAGAAAGCTTAGTCAATTTCATCGCCACAATTCTGAATCCAGCTTTGTTGATTTGTGCAAGGATTGCTCCAATGTGCCCTGCTTTTACTGCATCGGGCTTGATCATGGTAAAGGTTGTATTTCCTGCCATTGTTATCTTGGTATTATTTTATTTAACAAACTTACTTTTTAAAAAAGCGTCGCAAAAGTAAGTAAACAGAACTAAAGCTGCTAAACGCGGCTGATAATATTTTGGTTAAATTCATATTTTTTGGCAACTTCGCATCTTAATTTGACACGATACCACTGGATCATCCCTAATAGAGCGGTACCGATCTTGCTGCAATTTATTCGGCAAGATCAAAAATGGGGATGTCTGCGGCACAAATGGGCACATGGAAAATATTAAAGAACTTAAGGCACTTCTAAATATCCCCAAAGACATTGTCATTGTTACACACCGAAATCCGGATGGAGACGCAATAGGCTCTTCACTGGCACTTCTGCATTTTCTACAATACAATGGGCACCAGGTAAAAGTGATTGCACCTTCCGAGTATCCCGATTTTTTGTTGTGGATGCCAGGCGCAGATAAGGTTATTATTTATGACAATGATCCAGAAATAGCGCAAAAAGCGATCGATGAATGTGAAATGGTGTTTTGCCTCGACTTTAATGCTTTAGATCGCATAGATAAAGTGGGCGACTTAATTGAAGCTCGGAAACGGCAATTGAAGCTGGTCATGATTGATCATCACCTTTATCCAGACCCTTTCTGTGACTTCATGCTTTCAGATGTTACTGCTAGTTCTACCTGTGAATTGATTTACGATTTTATCAAGTTATTAGGAGCCGAGGCAGACTTGGATAAAAAAATTGGTGAATGCATTTTTACGGGGGTTTTGACCGATACCGGATCTTTCAAATATAGCACCTCACCCAAACTATTTCGCATTGTGGCAGATCTGATTGACCTGGGGGTAGACGATTATTTGCTCCAGGACTTGATTTTCAACAGTCTAGAAGAAAAGCAGTTGCGGTTGTTGGGCCATTGCCTACACAACAGGATGGAGATTTTGCCGGAGTTCAGTACGGGGATCATCACCCTGACCAAAGAGGACTATGGAACCTTTGATATTCAGCGGGGCGATACGGAGGGGATTGTCAACTTTTTGCTCAAGCTGAAAAAGGTAAAAATGGCGGCATTCATTACCGAACAACCGACCATCGTTAAGCTTTCTTTACGATCGAAAGGGGATATTGATGTACAAGAAATTGCACGTAAGCACTTTAAAGGTGGTGGGCATAAAAATGCGGCAGGCGGATCTTCCTTTCAGACTTTAAAAAGCACCCTACGTCGTTTTAAGGCGTTACTACCTAGCTACCAGGAACAATTGAATCAATAGTTTAAACAATTTTTGCAAAAAATCTTTTAATCAACTTTTTATGAACATTAAGCATTTTTTTATCGTGGGATTGGCTCTTTTGGCATTTTCATGCCAAGATGGAGCAACAGCAGAGAAGGTGACTCCTAGCGGCTACAAATACAAGATTCACACCAGTAATGATGGCGCTAAGCCACAACCGGGAGAGTACGTCTATTTTCATGCGCAAATGAGAAATGAAAGTGAGGTAGTGAACTCTAGCCGAGACCAGGGCCAAGAGCCATTTATGCAAATTCCCGCTCCTGGTGGTGACCCAAACAGACAGGCTTCTCCTGTTGAAGAGATCCTACAAGAAATGAGTATTGGTGATAGCGCCACGATCTACATCTCTCTGGATACCATCGAAAGCAAGCCACAGGGCTTTGAGAATGCCAATACTATGTATTATGACTTAGTGTTGATGAGTATCAAGAGTGCGGAGGATTATGCCGCCGATATGCAGAAAAAGCGTGAAGAAGAAGATGCGAAGGCTTCTGTGGTACAAGCCCGTGAACCTGAAGTTAAAGCTCTGGTTGATGAGACGGTTGCCAAATATGCCAGCGGGGCTTTGGACGGCCAAGTGCAGACCACTTCTTCCGGACTGAAGTATATGATTGTTGAAGACGGATCAGGAATGGTTCCAACACCGGGAAAGACGGTTAGTGTACAATATTTTGGTGTGCTTACCGATGGTACGGAATTTGACCAATCGTTTAAGCGTGGACGTTCCATTGAATTTCCATTGGGCATGGGCCGCGTGATCCCAGGATGGGATGAAGGTATCGGATTAATGAAAGAAGGTGCTAAGGGGTTCTTGTTTATTCCAGCTCCTTTGGCTTATGGTGAGGCAGGTTCTCCTCCTAATATTCCGGCTAATGCCGAGCTTATTTTTTACGTTGAGTTAGAAAATGTGAAATAATTATGACAACCGATCAACTAAAGAACTTAAAAGACCGTATGGTATCTCTGAGGAGGTATCTTTGACGTGGATGAACGTCTTATTCAAATTGAAGAAAAGCAACAGCTAACGCTAAATCCCGATTTTTGGAATAACCCCGATGAGGCTGAAAGCGTACTTAAAACGCTTAAAAGCCATAAAAACTGGGTAGAACAGTATCAGAAAGTAGAGAACGCCGTAGAAGAAACGGAAGTGATGTATGAGTTCTACCGGGAGGGGGAGGCAACGGAAGAGGATGTCGATGCTCAATATGAAAAAGCATTGGCGGCAGTCGAAGACCTGGAGTTTCGATCTACCCTAAACCGACCGGAGGATGAACTTGGGGCCATTGTGGAGATCAATGCCGGAGCTGGTGGAACGGAGGCTTGTGACTGGGCAGAAATGCTGCTTCGCATGTATACAATGTGGGGTGAAAAAGAAGGTCATAAGGTGGCAGTCATCAACCAACAAGATGGTGATGTAGCCGGTATCAAATCTGCTGAGATTGAGATTAAAGGAGATTTCGCTTATGGCTTGCTGAAAGGTGAAAATGGGGTCCATCGGCTGGTTAGGGTGAGTCCGTACAATGCTCAGGGAAAACGCATGACTTCTTTTGCTTCGGTTTTTGTGCACCCGATGGTGGATGAACGCATTGAAGTAGAAGTCAATCCTGCAGATATTGAGTGGGATACCTTTCGGGCCAGTGGTGCTGGTGGGCAGCACGTCAATAAGACGGAATCTGCGGTGCGTGTCCGCCACCTTCCTACGGGAATTGTGGTGGAATGCCAGCAGGAACGCTCTCAGCATATGAACCGGGAAAAGGCATTGCAGGGGTTGAAGTCCCGTCTTTATGAACGGGAATTGGAAAGGCAGCGGGCTGAACGAGACAAGGTAGAGTCAACCAAAATGAAAAATGAGTGGGGATCACAAATCCGGAGCTACGTTTTGGACGACCGCCGCGTCAAAGATCATCGTACAAATCATTCAACAAGCCAAACCGATGCGGTATTGGATGGTGATTTAAATGATTTTCTGAAAGCCTTCCTTATGCATCACGAGGAGGCGTAATTTGTTGTTGAGAAAATACCAAAAGGTCACCTTATTCGGTTTATAAGGTGGCCTTTTTTGTTAATTAGTAAGAACGAAACAAAATATTTGTGGAGGATATACGTAAAACAACTCAATTTATCTTACTGGCAAGGATCGCCGGGGTCTGTGTTTTTTGGGGGCGTGCCTGGCAACACCTTTTTTGGGATGCGCCTTTGCGTACTTTATTATGGGATGAAAAATGGATGCGTCCGGTAATCGAAGGCTTGTTTGGCGGTCACTGGAGTGATTACGTGACCAACCCGAATGTTGACGGCAGCATCGAAATTGCTGTGGATGCTCTGGGGTGGTATTATTTGATTGCGGGCCTGGCTTGTTTGGTTTATCCGTTTGCTAAAAAGCTAACTGGCTGGATCATTCGTATTGGCGGCGTATTTTTGCTGATTTTATCTTTGCTCTACTGGAAGGAAAAATTTTATTTTTTTGGGCAACTGTTTGAATATACCCTACAAATTTTCACTCCATTCTTCTTTTTGTGGATCTATTCCCAAAAACAATTGCTTCCAAAGATGCAAACCAGTTTGAAAGTGGCTACTGCCTTAACCTTTACCTGCCATGGGTTGTATGCCGTGGGGTTTTACCCCATACCTGAGAATTTTTTAACGATGACTATGAGTATTCTGGGATTTGGCAATGAGCGAGCTGCAAATTTTCTGCTATTTGCGGGATTCACTGATTTTATGGTTAGTTTTTGCCTGTTTTTACCTTGGCGAAAGGTGAGAATGGCTGCATTGGCTTATGCGGTATTTTGGGGGGCCATGACCAGTATTGCCAGAATTTGGGCCTATTTCTATCCAGAATATTGGCTAGAAATGATGTATCAATGGGCCTTCCAATTTGTTTACCGGGTTCCGCATTTCATTTTACCCGCTATTTTACTGCTTTACGAATATGCGGAATTTCAAAAAAACAAGGCAATCCTGGCTACTAAATAGCCAGGATCTCTGCCATACGGATTAAGTCTTTATCAGGGGTCTTAGCTTTGCTGATCGCCTCTTCAAATGGTGTATAACAGACCTTATTGTTCATGATTCCAACCATCACATTTTTCTCACCATTGATTAAGCCTTCTACTGCTCCAAAACCCAATCGACTGGCCAACACGCGATCCATAGCAGTAGGGGAGCCCCCTCGCTGGAGGTGACCAATAATTGTCACTTTCGTATCATAGTAATTAAAGGCTTCCTGTACTTTCTTGGCAATTTCTGCTGCGCCACCATAACGATTTCCTTCGGCAACAATGACCAAGCTGAAAAGCTTTTTGCGCTTGGCTCCTTTGCGTAGTGTCTCAATCAATCCTTCCAAGGTAGCTTCTACCTCTGGAATCATCACGCTGGCAGCACCACTACCAATACCGGTATTAAGAGCAATAAAGCCAGAATGCCTGCCCATTACTTCTACAAAAAACAGACGATTATGAGAATCCGCTGTATCGCGGATTTTATCAGCCGCGTCGATAGCTGTATTAACGGCGGTATCAAAACCAATGGTATAATCGGTGCCATACAAGTCATTGTCTATTGTTCCCGGAACCCCAATGATCGGTATCTTATACTCCTTTGAAAAAATATCAGCTCCGGTAAAGGTTCCATCGCCACCAATAGCGATGCAGGCATCAATGTCAAAAGCCAAAAGGGCTTCATAGGCAGATTTGCGGCCTTCCGGTGTCCGGAACCGCTCACTTCTAGCCGTTTTCAAAATGGTTCCACCACGATGGATAATATTACCAACGTCTCGGACTTCCAGCCGAGCTAAATTGCCATCGACCATGCCTTCATAACCGCCTTTAATTCCGTAAACATGAAGATCATTAAATGAGGCAGTTCGCACTACTGCTCTTAAAGCGGCGTTCATTCCCGGGGCATCACCGCCCGAGGTATAAACAGCTATTCGTTTTATTTCCTTTGTCATATTCTTTAGTTGGCAACCGTTGTGTGATATTTTACGAGTTCGTCAATCGGTTTTTTAATGAATTGACCAGCAATCATTGATCTTTCTTCCAGAACCAGCTTGAGAATGTCCTGGAAATAGTAAGCGATAGAACCGATAAAGTGAATGGGCAATCCCATATGCCCCCGGTACTTGCGTACATGTCGGTCGATGAAAGTCTCAAAGCCTTCGTAAAGTAACCGATGAATAAACGGGTGGTCTTTGGTTTCGGCCATAAACTTTGTTAAGGATGCAAGATAAACATTCGGAGTTTCTTTGCCGTAAACTTTGTCGAGAATTGTTGATTTACCACCTTCAACAAAGGCTTCAAAAGTTGGAACCAATGCTTTGGGCATCTCCCGGTAAAAGTAGGCTTGAATCAACTGCTTGCCCAAAAACGTGCCACTTCCTTCATCTCCCAAAATGAAGCCCAGGTTGGTTACATTGTCGATCACATCAACCCCATTGTAAAGGCAAGAATTGGAGCCTGTACCAATAATACAGGCGACACCGGGCTGATCTCCACAAGTAGCTCTGGCAGCGCCAAGTAGATCGTGTTCGACATCAATATGAGCATTTTTGAAGATCCTTCCGAGCGCCTGATGAATGACTGCTTTTCGTTTTTGATCCCAGCACCCAGATCCGTAATAAAAAACATTTAGTGCCTCATCCTTGCTTTGAGTGGTGGCAAAAACCTTATCCAATTCTGAATAAATAAGGTCGGAACTGTGGAACACAGGATTAAATCCCATGGTGTTTAGATTGTGAATCTCTCCATTGTTCATGACGGCCCAATCAGCCTTGGTAGATCCACTATCAGCAATTACTATCATGTCCAAAAATTTATGTTTCTCAAACGTCTTGTGTTGATCACAAAATGCCCCCCAATACGAGCGATTGTACAGGTATTTGTTGTTGACCCTTTGGAATCATCAAAGAAGGAAAAATATTCGGCTTAAATGTAGTGTAAATTTTACACTAAGTAAACATTTTTCTTTCCTTTTAAGACATTTCCAAATTTTGTTTTCTTTTTCTGTTGAGACCCAATGAAGAATTCAAATGTTTAAAACTTGATTTTAATAAACAAAATGTTTATTTTGTGCCTTCATTTGGATTTTTTGTTTGTTTCAGCATGCTTTGATCGAGATGTTAAACACTTGATCGAGCAGAAAAGTTAGTGTTTATGGATTACGGAATATCTACCAATCAATCTTACCAAGTTCGCGAAGGCTGGGTTGCCAGACACTGGCTCGATTTGTTTTTATTGTGTCTGATGCTGTATGTGGTGTTTAATAAAAATATCACGATTGAATTCAACCTTAATTCCAGAGGAGGCCAAACAGCTATGGTTACTCCGGCGGCATCCGTCGTGCCATCGGCCTTAAAGTCATCGGACAAGTCCGAAACTTCGGAGAAGGCTGAAGTGACTCAGTCTAAGCAGAGCAAAAAAATTCGCAATCTCACCTTCATCCTTAGTCCGGACTATGCCCGTCGAAAAAATGTGAATCGGGCGATTGTACGTGAAAAAATCGATTATTGCCTGGCTTACGTTAATCGTTTTGCTGCGCAGGCCCGTTTAGAAATGAAGGAATATGGTATTCCTGCCAGCATAACACTGGCCCAGGGATTGCTGGAGTCGGATGCTGGCGATAGTCGACTGGCACGGGAATCAAATAATCACTTTGGGATCAAATGCCGGACAAAATGTCGTTCATGTACATGTCGCAATTATACGGATGATGACATTTATGATATGTTTCGCGTTTTTGAATCCGCTACGGATAGTTACCGCGAACATTCCATTCTACTAAATAGCAAACGATACCGGCACCTGCTCAAATTGAAAAAGACGGATTATAAAGCATGGGCCAGAGGACTAAAAAAGGCTGGTTATGCTACAGATCCACGCTATGCGGAAAAAGTAATTCAAATCATTGAAGCCCTTGATTTGCAGCGCTTCGATCGATAGGCGGAGATTTTTCAAGCGAGAAATTCGTAAATAGGTAGAGTGTTTGTAAATTTCCTGGCAAAACGACACCTATACCTATGTGGCATAAACTGAAAAAAGGGATTGATCGCCTAAATGAGGAAGTGGGCAAAACGGTTTCCTGGTTGACAACAATTTTGGTATTGCTGGTTTGCTTTGATGTGGTGATCCGATACATCTTCAACGATACGCAAGCCTGGATTAGAGAATTGGAGTGGCATCTTTTTGCATTGGTTTTCTTGTTGGGGGCGGGTTATGCCTTCCAGCACGATCGTCACGTGCGGGTGGATGTATTCTACAGTAAGTTTACCCCTAAAGAGAAAGCCTGGGTTAATTTGGTTGGAGGTGTGGTGTTGTTGCTTCCCTGGTGCATATTGGTAATGTATTATGCTTTCGACTTTGCTTTGCTTTCTTACAAAATTGGAGAAACCTCTCCTGATCCCGGAGGCTTGCCGGCCTTGTATGTGATAAAATTTAGTGTTTGCATTGGCGTTTTCCTGCTTTTCCTCCAAGGAATTTCCAGTATAATTGAATCAGTGGAAACGCTACAGGCCGATGCGTCTGATGATAAAATCACTGAATAGCAAAGCCCCAACTCATGGAATTATTAGCTCTACTTTTATTTGCAAGCATCTTTATCCTTATTCTCTACGGTTACCCTGTGGCTTTTACGTTGGGAGGAATCTCATTGCTATACGCCATCTGCTTCTTGGATCCGTCCAATTTTACCGCCCTTCCACCACGTATCCTTGGGGTGATGAACAATTATGTCTTACTGGCCGTACCTCTCTTTATTTATATGGGTATCATGCTGGAAAAGTCAGGATTGGCCGAAAGGCTACTGGAAACAATGGCCATTCTATTTGGCAAAGTGAAAGGAGGGCTGGCCATTTCAGTAGTTATTGTTGGGGCGCTATTGGCGGCGTCTACCGGTATCGTTGGTGCCACGGTCATCACCATGGGATTAATTAGCTTGCCCACCATGCTGAAGCGTGGCTATCAACCGGAATTGGCTACGGGAACGATTGCCGCTTCGGGTACCTTAGGACAGATCATACCTCCATCTGTGGTTTTGGTGCTATTGGGCAGCGTGCTCAACGTTTCGGTAGGTGAGCTATTTGCCGCTGCGATATTGCCTGGTGTTTTGTTGGTGGTCGTTTATATTCTCTATATTTTGATCTTCGCAAAATTGTATCCCAATCAGGCGCCGGTGATTCCCGCAGAAGAGATTGCGGCTTTTAAAGCCCACGATTTTGTCAGGAAAGTAACCCTCGCCTTTATCTTGCCAATGCTACTGATCTTGGCTGTATTGGGGTCGATTTTCTTGGGCATTGCTTCTCCAACTGAGGCTGCGGCAGTAGGGGCAATGGGAGCAACTTTACTCACGATCTTTCAAGGTAAATTTAATCTGAAAGTGCTCAGATCGGTGATGCAGGAAACCACCCATCTTACGAGCATGGTTTTTGTCATCTTATTGGGAGCCACCACCTTCTCTTTTGTTTTTCGGGAGATGGAGGGCGATACTTACCTGGTTGAGTTGATTCAGGCTTCCAACCTTAGCCCTATGGTTTTCCTTAGCTTGGTGATGGTCATCGTTTTTGTGGCCGGATTTTTTATTGATTTCATTGAAATCATCTTCATTATTGTTCCGGTGGTTGCGCCCATATTTCAGGCTTATGGTGTTGATTTAATTTGGATTGGCATTTTGCTGGCTATGAATTTGCAAACCTCCTTTCTTTCACCGCCTTTCGGGTTTTCACTTTTTTATCTAAAGGGAGTTGCACCGCCGAGTATTACGACCAGCCATTTATACCGAGGCATCATACCCTTCGTACTGATTCAACTACTGTTTTTAGTGGTGGTGATTTTATTCCCCGAAATCCTATTTATTTGGAAATAGGAGCATTAATTATTTACGGGGTTGTCTTCGCAAACTTCTGTGTGATTGTACTTTAAACAGCTTCAGCAACTATCAGGAAATCTGCAAGTTATCATAGAATACCTTTTCGGAATATTCTGCCCAATTCACTGCTTTTTTGCGGAATGAGCTGTAGGATTCATAGACTTTCTTGGTAAAAGCATCTTTGCTGGTCATTTCCTCAATGACTTCCTGGGTATAGGTCCGTAAAGTATCTAATACTTCTACTGGGAATTTTCGGATATCAATCCCCTTTTCGATCATCACGGCTAGATATTCCGCATTGGCTGCTTCCATGCGGTTGAATACCCACGCATTGAAATAAGCCGCTGCCGCCCTAATAATGGCTTGCAGATCTTCGGGAAGGCCATCAAATTTTTCTTTGTTGGCAATCAATTCTAGCACGGTACCGGGTTCGTGCCAACCGGGAGAATAATAATACTTTGCAATTTCATGAAACCCCATCGTATAGTCGTGGAAGGGACCCAGCCATTCGGTAGCATCGAGGACTCCTCGCTCCAAACCAGTGTAGATTTCGCCTCCCGCTAATAGAACCGGTGCTCCACCTGCTTTTTCCAGCACCTTTCCTGCCAGCCCGGGAATACGCATCTTCAACCCCTGAAAATCCTCAATGGAGTTGATTTCCCGGTTAAACCAGCCGCCCATTTGTACGCCGGTATTTCCTGCCATCATTGGTACCAAATTGAAGTCGCGATAACAGGTTTCCCACAATTCCTGCCCCCCGCCACTGGTAATCCAGGTGTTGACTTGTTGGGCATTCATGCCAAATGGGACGGTAGCAAAAAATTGGGCTGCCGGAATCTTACCCGCCCAGTAGTAGGCTGCGCCATTACCTAATTCAGCCCCTCCATTGCGGACCGTATCAAAGGTTTCAAGGGCCGGTACCAACTCTCCTCCTCCGTATACGCGGATTTCCATTCTTCCGCCTGACATTCTTTCTACCATTTCGGCAAATAACTGACAAGCTTCACCTAAAATCGGAAAGTTGGGAGGCCAGGTGGTGACCATTTTCCACTTATAGCGCTTACTGGATTTTAATAGAGGGCTATTGTCTTGCCGGGCATTTCCGGATTGTACCGTTTTGAGTACAAATGGCAGGGAGAGGGTCCCAATGGCCAATCCTTTGAAGAAGGTTTTGCGGGAAATAGACATACCGTTTTTTGAAGAGCAAAATAAGTATTTATTTGTAAAAATATTTTGTTTTAAAGTTTGGTAAAACAAACAAAAATGTTATTTTTGAAACATGAAAGCATCCCGATATATTAAGGGTAGGGGAGCCCAAATCAATCCTGCCAATCCTTATCATCAATTGGTGTATGATGATCAACCCGAACTGGCGGAAGATGGGAGCGGGCCACTGACTTGCTACACCGACGTACATGCCCGCACCATCCTCAACAAAGTAGATAGCCCGGATATCGGCATGGCTTGGTCGATGAATCCATACCAAGGATGTGAACACGGTTGTATTTATTGCTATGCGCGCAATACGCATACTTATTGGGGGTATAGCGCAGGACTAGAATTTGAGCAGAAAATTCTCGTGAAGAAAAACGCTCCGCAACTGCTCGAAGCCAAAATCAAACAAAAAAACTGGCAACCATTGCCAATCATGCTGGCCGGAAATACGGATTGCTATCAGCCCGCCGAAAGAAGATTTGAAATCACCCGCCAAATTCTCAAGGTGCTGTGGCAATACCGTCATCCGGTGGGTATCATCACCAAAAACAATATGGTGCTCCGCGATCTCGACATTCTGGAGCCAATGAGTGAATTGCGGCTGGTCAAAGTATCTATTTCCGTGACGACACTCGATGAGAACTTAAGACGTCTTCTCGAACCTCGTACTGCTTCTGTAAAAAGTCGCCTGCAAACGATTGAAACCTTGTCCAAAAGAGGGATTCCGGTAAATGTGATGCTAGCGCCAATTATTCCTGGGTTGAACGATCACGAAATCCTAGAGATGGCTAAGGCAGTGGCTAATTGTGGGGCACGAAAAATTGCCTATACCATGGTGCGTTTGAATGGTGATGTAGCAGAAATATTTGAAGATTGGATACGCAAAACGATGCCTGATCGGGCAGAACGGGTGCTCAATCGGATCAGGGATTGTCATAGCGGAAATTTGAATGACAGCCGTTTTGGTACCCGCATGCGCGGAGAAGGGCCGATTGCTGAGATGGTGGCGCAGCAGGTTGCCCTGGCCCAAAAGCGTTATTTTAAGGGGCAAAGCATGCCGGAATATAATTTGGAACTGCACCAACAAATGAAAAACCCGCAGTTAAGTCTTTTTTGATGCTGCAAACATCTTTGTTTTTATCCTGTTGTAGAGCTGATGAAGGAAGACAACGAATACAACCTGCATTTTAAAAATATTTCTTCGGATTTTGTACGCAATTGTTTTATTCAGGCATTTGAGCCATTCAAAGCCTTGCATAAACATGAAATCATTGTGCAGCGAAGATCCATTCCACAGACGGCTATGCGTGCTCAGCCCATTATCGATTGGCAATTCTGGGACAAGGATAACCGCAGATATAAGATTGAAATCAGTAACCAGGCAAAACTACAGTCTTACATCCGCATTGACACCTTACCGGAAGAAGTCTTGGTTGGCTGGTTTGCTCATGAACTAGGGCACATCATGGATTATTTAGATCGTGGGGTTTGGGGCATGATTCGATTTGGTATTGGCTACCAAAATTTTCACACCTTCAAGATAGGTGCAGAACGAAAAGCAGACATCTACGCCATCGAGCATGGCTTTGCGAAGCAGATATTGGAGACCAAGAAGTATATCCTGAAGCACTCGCATTTACCGGATACCTACAAATCTCGCATCGAACGTTTCTATATGTCACCGAAGGAGGTTACCCTTTTGATGCATGAAAAAGTAGCCAAAGGCAGCATCCTCGACTAGTCTAGAAAAGCCAATAAGTCTTCCATCATTTCTGCCTTCATTACCTTTGGCATTTTAATCTGTCCACCTTTTTTCTTACGTGTTTCCAGCCAATGGTACATCTCTTGAGTAGTTACCAATTTTACTTTGATGTCTTTTAGTGCTTTCTTTCTGGCCACAGCATAATTTTTATTAAGTGATTGCAGTATTTCGTCCAACTTGCTTTTTAGCTGGTTTTCGTCCGCATTTCCTTCCGCTCCGATCACCCATTGATGGATATATTCCTCTTGGTTATTTTGCACGGCAGCTACAGCAAATTCGTTGATCGGTAAATCAAATGCCTCGGCCAGACTTTTCATGGCCTGGTTGATCTTTTCTTCAGATAATTGAGCGCCAACAACATTTAAGAAGTATTTGGTTCGGCCACTGATCACAAATTCAAAGGACTCCAAATCCTTGAATTTGACGGTATCGCCAATCATGTATCGCCAGGCTCCTGCCGGTGTGGAAACCGACAAGGCATAATCCTTCCCTTCTTCCACCTCACTAATGGTACATATTTTTGGATTGTCCAGAAGTTCCCCCGTTTCGTCAAAGCCCGTTTCATCGAAGGGAATGAATTCGTAAAAAATGCCATGGTCTAGGGCCATTTTCATCTGAAGCGTATCCGGACGAGCAGTGAAGGCAAAGAAACCTTCAGAGGCCAGGTAGGTATCCATATAGATCAATGGCCTTGCCAATAATTTTTCCAGGCTGCTACGGTATGGCTCAAAAGCGACACCGCCAGAAGCATAGATACTCAGATTGGGCCAGAGTTCATGGATGTTTTTCAATTGGTGCCGCCTGATGATCGTTTCAAGCATCATTTTGACCCAGGAAGGGATCCCTGCAATGGCAACCACATCCCATTCTGGAGCGGCTTCTGCAATGGCGGACACCCGTTCGTCCCAATCATCAATTTGGGCAATTTCCAGTCCAGGCTTATAAAAACCATTAAACCAGGCGGGCAAGTTACTGGTGTTGATGCCACTGATTTCTCCCTCCAAATGCCCATTGTGGCGGGCCAAATCGGCTGAGCTACTCAACATCAGGATATCTTTCTCAAAAACATCAGCAGGCAAATCGTAATTGGCCAAACATTCGGCCTGGGAAATGCCTACTGATCGAAAGGAGGCTAACATTTCTTTAGTGACGGGAATTCTTTTACTGGTTTTTCCGGTGGTGCCACTGCTCAATGCAAAAAAGTCGGGCTTCCCAGGCCAGGTGATATCAGATTCGATTTGTTGTTGTTGCCACCATCGCTCATTGATTTTATCGTAATCGTGTAGAGGCACTTTCTCTTGGTAGGTAGCAATCAGATCCTCCGAATCTAGAATTGTGGAAAAACCATAATAGGTTCCGAAGGCCGTATTTTTTGCTTTTTCTAAAAGATTGCGGAGTTGTGTTTCTTGTGCTTCCCGGGCATCTTTCATCTCTGGGGTCAGGGTTTGCTTGAGTTCGATAGCGGTTTTAATCACCTTACCAAGTATGGCCATGTAGTTACAGGTTTGTTGTATAAGCAATAACTTTGGACTTCAATGATTTGTTCGGCTGCAGCTGGTCCAAAATTCAATTGCCAGAAGTGGCGATTTTTGTTAATTTGGCCTATATCCAGTTGAAAATTCGAGTTTATTGCCCCAAACACATGTCCGACACACAATCTTGAACCGAAAATGGCCAAAAAAAATCGAAAAAAGATAGGATTACCTCCTGGCTCAGTAGTCTTTACTGGTAAGCGAAAGGTAGAACAGATTCTTATCCACCATCTACGATATAGTGGAGATATATTGGAAGAAAAACTGCTGGATAACCACAAAACCATCACCTTTCATCAGCCGGGAGAAGACCAGGTAGAATGGTACGATATTCGTGGATTACACGATACTGAACTTGTAGAGTCAATTGGGCGGTTTTTTGGCGTGCATCCACTCATTTTGGAGGATGTGGTGGATATCCACCAACGGCCAAAGTTTGAAGAGTACGACAATGGCAACTTCTTGTTGTTTCGTGAATTTAAATTCAATTTGGATACGCGAAAGGTGAAAACGCAACAGGTTTCGCTATTTTTTACGAATAATTTTGTGCTTTCATTTCAGGAAGAAGAGGATGATCTTTTTGAATCAGTGAGGGAGCGCCTGCGCACTAGCCGAGGCAAAATCCGCAAAAGGGGGGGCGATTATCTGGCCTATGCATTATTGGACAATGTGGTTGACAACTACTTCTTGACTTTGGATGAGATCGAAGGGGCTATTGAAGATTTAGAGCTGGAAATCCTGGAAAATGCAAACAGTGACACCAAATCAAAAATTCACGGGCTCAAACAGGAAATGCTAATTGTTCGCAAATCAATCGCTCCCTTGCGAGAAGCGATGGGGCGTTTTTCCAAATCTGAAAATGAATTTATGAATCCTGAAACCCTGGTGTTTATTCGGGACTTGTATGATCACACCATTCAGATTATGGATATGGTGGATACCTATCGGGATTTACTAAATAGCTTGCAAGACTTATTTTTGTCCGAACTGAGCTTTAAGATGAACAATGTGATGCAAGTTTTGACCATCATCACCACGATTTTTGTGCCACTGTCCTTTCTGGCGGGCCTCTATGGAATGAATTTTGACTACATCCCTGAGTTGCATTGGCGCAATGGTTATTTCATCCTACTTGGGATCATGGGGGCCATCGCTATTTCATTGATTTATTATTTTCAAAGAAAGAAATGGTTATAAACAAGTAGGCGTTTTGTTATGACTCCAGTTGTTCACCTTGTCAGTTATCATTTTGGAGTTGAGCACAATGATCATGATGTCATCGTGAGTTTCAGGTTCACCGGTGCGGGAGCCAATCTTTGTCACTTTCCCAACGGTCTCAGCTACAATTACAATATTGCCTTCTTCTATGGCCCCTTCCTGTAATCCCAAGTCATTGCCTGCCAATAAGGCATAATTCTTTTATTGAAACACCCGATTTCGCAATCCTTTTTATATTATTGATGAAAATTATTATCAAAAGATTCAGATGGAAGAAATAAAAGCGCTTTGGAAAAATACATTTAATTCCCCCTGCCTATATCCTGTGGCCTATCTTAGTGAAGAACCGGCTGGGGGTGTAACAATTCTGGCTGCGGACGTGGGCGGAACAAAGACCAATATGGCCTTGTTTGTAACATCGGAAGAGGAAATTGTCATGATCCGGGAAGAGACCTTTGTTTCTGATAAATACCCTTCTTTGTTAGCCATTATTCAAGATTTTTTAGCGGGGCAGACTATTCCGGATCGACTTTCGGTGGGGGTTGCGGGGCCTGTCATTCGCGGGCGTGCAAGTGCGACCAATCTCAATTGGGTGGTGGACGAAAAGGAATTGAAAACTCAGTTAAATATTGCGTCCGTCTCCGTGTTGAATGATTTGGAAGCCAACGCCTACGGTTTGGGGGCGTTGAAGGAGGAAGATATAGTAACATTGCATTCGGGCGAGGAAGATGTATTGGGGAATGCCGCTATGATTGCTCCCGGTACTGGCTTAGGGGAAGCTGGACTTTACTGGGATGGTCAGCGTTACCGGCCGTTCGCCAATGAAGGTGGGCATTCTGATTTTGGGGTAAGGGAAGATATTGATATCGAATTATTCACCTATCTCCGAGCTCAATTTGGCCATGTAAGCTGGGAACGAGTTGCTTCCGGCCAAGGTATCGAAAATATTTACCGGTTTCTGAGAGATATCAAAATGCGGGAAGAACCTTCCTGGCTGGCGGACCTGTTAACAACTTCCGATCTTCCAGCAATTGTGAGCCAACAGGCCAAAGAGGGGGTTCCTATCTGTGAGGAAACCATGCATTTGTTTGTACGTTACCTAGCCCAGGAGGCAGCCAATGTGTCTTTAAAGTTGAAAGCCGTAGGTGGGTTATTGATCGGAGGTGGCATTGCGCCTAAAAATCTGGAATTTCTGGATCAAGATCATTTTTTGGTACACTTTTTTAGGGGAGGACGCTTGAGCCCTTTACTGAAAGCCATTCCCGTAAGGGTAATCCTTAATCCTAAGACAGCCCTTTTGGGAGCCGCATATTACGCCACTTTTCAAACGTAAAAGATAGTAATTAAAATAATTGGCCCGATGACCATTTTGAGAATCTTTGTAATCATGCTCCTCAACGCAGGCGTACTTTTAGCGCAACAACCGCTTAAAGTTGGCGTCGTACTCAGTGGCGGTGGAGCGAAAGGCTATGCCCATGTTGGTGTTTTAAAGGTCTTGGAAGAAGCCGGAATCAGAATAGATTATATTGGTGGAGCCAGTATGGGCGCTATTGTTGGAGGGATATATGCTGCCGGTTGGACCCCCGAAGAAATGGATAGCTTGCTGCACGCCACAGATATCACTGCTACCATTCAAGAACTACAGCCCCGTCGTGATAAGTCTTTCTTTGAAAAGGAATACGGTGAAAAGTATGCCCTCTCACTTTCTTTGCAGGACTTTAAGGTTACCCTCCCAGCCGCCTATTCCCGAGGACAAAAAGTATTTGAGCTCTTTAGCCGCTGGACCAGTCGTGTAAACCATATTCGGGATTTCAGCAAATTACCCATTCCTTACTTTTGCACAGGGACGAATGTTTCAAACGGAGAAGAGGTAATCATGGATTCCGGCCTGTTGCCTTTGGCGATGCGGGCTAGCGGGGCATTGCCGGGCTTGTTGTCTCCGGTGAGAATTGATGGCCGTCTAATCAGTGATGGTGGCATTGTTAACAATTTTCCCGCCAGAGAAATGAAGCGACGTGGGGTAGATATTATCATTGGCGTGAGTGTGGAGGACGGGCTTTATCATGAGGATGAATTGGGGTCTATTGGTAATCTTTTGGTGCAAATTGGCTCTTTTCAAATGGTAGAGCGTTCTAAAGAACAGGTGAAATATTGTGATATTTACCTGCATCCCCAGTTTGAAAATTATGGCCTGACTAGTTTTGAAGCAGTGGATTCCCTCATTCAAATTGGCGAAGATGCTGCCCGGGCCGTATTTGATGATTTGGTGGCTATTGCCAAACGCCAACAAGAATTACCAACAATACCGAGAAACCCCTTGCCTCCAGCGAAAGATACCCTTTCTGTGGATTCGTTAGTATTGGCCTTTAACCCGGTGTTTTCCAAATCTTATCTTTTGTCCAATTTTCCGGTGAAGCTTCCTGGAAAGATTTCCAACAATGACTTTTATACAGGCTTGAAACAATTATATGGAACCGGGTATTTCAACTTTATTTATTACCAGCTTGATACCGTTCCGGAAAATAGTTATGCATTGACCCTACTGCCAGAAATAAAACCGGGCTATGATCGTCAGTTGAGGGTGGGCCTACATTATGATCCCGTTTTCAAAAGTAGTCTGTTGTTAAATTTGACTTTTCTCAATCTTGGCATTCGCAATACAGTGGGCTCCATTGATCTGATCATTGGTGATAAATTTCGTTATGATTTCAATTATTTGCTCAAAAGTGCTCGCGGTCCGGATTTTGGATTTAATTCATACCTACGCTTTAACGACATCCCCTTTGAGTTGGCAGAAGCTGTTCCCATCAATGATTCTCTGTCTTTAGAAGAGATACAGCTCAATTATCTTGATTTTTCCAATGAGGCTTATGTGCGCTTATTTAGCGATAATTTTGCTTCCTTGGGTTTGGCCGCAGAACTCAAATATTTTCGATCTTCCAATGATCAAATTTTGTCTTCTTCTCAAACCTCCTTTTACGCCACCAATCGAGGGGTGTATTTTAATGGGTCCGCATTTTTCAAATACGATACCAGAAATGATGTTTCCTTTCCAAGGCGGGGGGCAGAAATCATCATCAAAGCCCGAGTCATTTCACCTTTGTCACGCTCTAATCAGGATCGAAATGAAGGCTGGGGATTTAATTTTGATTTTGACTATCTGAAGATTTTCCGGTTGAATAGAAAGTTAAGCTTAGGAGTACATGCTAATGCGGGATTGACCTTCGGTCCGCCTTCTCAACCGTTTTATTATGCCTTGGGGAGCAATAACCAAAACCTGATTAACAATTTTAAACCTTTCATTGGGTTACCGTTTGCCAAGGTGATTGGAAAAGATTTGTTGGGTGGACAACTCTATGGGCAATATCGACTTTTTAAAAACCAGTACGTTACCGTGAGCACACAGTTTGCTTACGTTAATACGATCGTAAACCCCTTTAAGTACAGAGAGCGAAGCTTTTACAGCCTGGGGTTTGGATATGGGGTGAAAACACCATTAGGTCCCATTGAAATTACTTACGGACAATCAAACGAGGAGAGTACTTTGTGGTTTAACCTGGGATACTGGTTTTAAACCACAAAGCTATTCATGTATTTTAGAAATCGGACTCAACGATCTCGGTGCACATTATTCCAATTATCGGAACCCAGCATTGATTTTTTCCAAGGCGCCTTGCCCTGGGCATAAATCTTTTTCTTCCAATCGATTAAGTGGTGTGGACACGGTGTCGATCATCCCATGCATGTCTTGGCTCTCCGGATTGATGTACAATAGGCCGGTCAAAATGTCCCCTTCCGCTTTTGCTGCCTGCAGGCTATTAAAAGCTGATTGTCGATCGGTTGGGTTCCAATCAGGGGCCAATTTCTGCAATTGGATCGTAGATCCATCGTGCAAACGAACACTGGTCGCACTTCCTGCTGGATAGGATACAGTGATTTCTTCTTCTTCCGGAACTAGGTCAATGGTTGCTGTGGCTTCCATGTGGTCCCGAACAAAATCGTATGATTTGGTAGAGCCTTTGTTGTTGTTAAAGGTTACACAAGGCGATAAAACATCCAAAATGGCAAAACCAGGGTGAGAAATGGCAGCCTTGATCAATGGGACCAATTGAGTTTTGTCGCCGGAAAAACTACGTGCAACAAAGGAGGCCCCCAGTTCAAGCGATAAACCCACCAAGTCGATCGCTTCGAAAGGATTTATGGACCCGGCTTTGCTAATTGACCCTCTATCGGCTGTGGCTGAATCCTGGCCTTTCGTGAGCCCATAGCAGCCATTGTTCATCACAATGTAAACCATATTGAGGTTGCGGCGAATGACATGAACAAATTGCCCCATGCCAATAGAGGCTGTATCTCCATCACCTGAAACCCCAAGGTAGATCAAGTCCTTATTGGCCATATTGGCACCGGTTGTCACCGAAGGCATTCGTCCATGTACCGAGTTAAATCCGTGAGAATTACCCAGGAAATAGGTTGGTGTCTTTGATGAACAGCCAATGCCCGAAACCTTCGCGATTTTATGTGGCTCGATAGACAATTCATAACAGGCTTGTACGATGGCCCCGCTGATAGAGTCGTGGCCGCATCCGGCACACAGGGTAGAAATCGCTCCTTCATAATCGACTTTTGCAAAGCCAATCTTGTTTTTGGGTAGTTCCGGGTGTCTGAATTTTGGCTTTATATAGGTCATAATACCTTGCTTTTGTGGTTGGTAGAAACGGCAAGCGATTGTTTGATGTGCTGCACAATGGTATCGGCAGTGATGGGCATGCCATCATAGTTGAGAATTGGAAGCAGCTTTTGTGGGGCAACTTCAAGTTCATTTATCAATAATGACCTGAATTGACCATCGCGATTTTGTTCAATGACAAATACTTCGTCGTGTGTCGCCACAAACTCAGCAACGCCTTGATTAAAAGGCAATGCCTTAATACGTATAGCATCAAGTAAGATGCCTTCTTTTTTTAACAGATCAATAGCTTCTAATGCCGCATAGGTGGTGGTGCCAAAAAAGAGCACTCCTTTGCTGTGGCGGTTTCCATCCTGATAAAATTCAGGGGCAGGAACTAGGTCTTTTGCTGTTTCCCACTTTTTAAGAATCCGGTCGACAACCCTGACATAGACCGCCCCATCTTCACTATAGCGGGCATATTCATCCCGGGAGGTACCTCTGGTGAAGAAGGAACCTTTCGTTGGATGCGTTCCAGGAATGGTCCGATAGCAGATGCCATCATTATCGACATCAAGATAGCGGCCGTATTGCTCAATTTGCTCTAGTTGTTCGGCGTTTAATACTTTACCTCGGTCATATTTTCGGTTGTCATCCCAGACCAGGGGAGGAGATAGGTGGCTGTTCATGCCCAGATCGAGATCCGACATGACAATGATGGGGGTTTGTAGCCGGTCGGCTAGATCCAAAGCCCCGGCTGTCATTTCAAAGCATTCTGCTGGGGTGCTGGGGAACAACAAAACATGTTTGGTATCGCCGTGGGAAGCGTAGGCAGATGATAGAATATCTGCCTGTTGGGTCCTCGTGGGCATGCCGGTGGAGGGGCCGCCCCGCTGTACATTGATCAAGACTACCGGAATTTCTGCAAAATAAGCCAATCCGATAAACTCACTCATCAGTGATACACCAGGGCCACTGGTAGCCGTGAAGGCCCTTGCTCCATTCCACGTGGCGCCGATCACCATTCCCATAGCGGCCAATTCGTCTTCAGCCTGTAAAATGGCATATTTTTTCTTCCCTGTTTCGGGGTCGATTCTTAATTTTTTGGCGTAGGTCTCAAAAGCCTTGACAACAGAAGTAGAGGGGGTAATTGGGTACCAGGCCGCTACGGTGGCGCCTCCGTAAATAGCGCCTAGAGCAGTAGCCGTATTGCCTTCAATCATGATCTGATCGCCCACTTTTTCCCGGCGCTCCAATCTGATATCCAGCGGGTGGTGGTGGTCAACTACGTATTGATATCCCAATTCTAGGGCTTTGAAGTTGGAAGGGATCAGTTTTTCCTTACGGGCAAATTGCTCTTGAATGATCTGTTTTAAGACATCCAGCTCAATATTGATTAAGGCGGCTAGAGCACCGACATAGATGACGTTTTTAAACAACTGTTGCTGGCGCGGATGCTCAAAATGGTTCATGCTGAGTTCCATCATTGGAATGCCGATGTAGTTGATGTCTCCCCGAATGAATTCGGCATGCAGCTTTTTAGTGCTATCATAGACAAAATAGCCCCCCGATTTTACGGATTGAATATCCTTGGCCAGGGTTTGGGCGTTGACCCCAACTAAGAGATCGATTCCTTCCCTTCGCCCCAGATAGCCATCCTCATTGACCCGAACTTCGTACCAGGTGGGTAATCCCTGGATATTGGAGGGAAAGATATTCTTGGGAGAAACAGGAATACCCATCCGAAAGATGGCTTTAGAAAACATATTATTGGCACTGGCCGATCCAGTACCGTTGACATTGGCAAAGCGAATAACCATGTCATTGACTGTACTTATTTGGTGCATAATTGTCCCGCTTTAGTAACGTTGTAAAGGTATTTCTGCATATCCCAGGCGGCAGTAGGGCACCTTTCGGCGCACAAGCCACAGTGAAGGCATACGTCTTCATCCTTGATCATAACTCTTTGGGTGGGTAAGATTTCGGAGACATAGAGGTCCTGGCTTAAGTTGTTTGCCGGAGCATTTAGTCTGGTGCGAAGGTCTTCTTCATCTCCATTTTTTGTAAAGGTGATGCAAGAGGTAGGACAAATATCCACGCAGGCGTCACATTCGATGCAACTGCTGGTATCAAAGACGGTTTGTATATCACAATTGAGACAGCGTTGGGCCTCTTTAAATCCGGTAAGGGCATCAAATCCCAATTCTACTTCCACCTTGCGGTTTTTGAGTGTAAGCATTTTGCTTTCATGTGGTACAGCATAACGTTCGTCAACCACTACCGGACTGTCATAAATCCACTCATGGATGCCCATTTTTTGTCGTACCAGATTGGTCATAGGAGGGGGGCGGTCAAAAACATCCTCTCCTTGGCAAAACTGATGAATCGAAATTGCGGCCTGGTGTCCATGGGCAGCTGCGGTAATGATGTTTTCCGGCCCAAAGGCCGCATCACCGCCAAAAAATACCTTGGGCAGGGTAGACTGGAAAGTAGTTTTATTGAGTACTGGTAAATCCCACTTGCCAAACTCAATCCCTAAGTCCCTCTCAATCCACGGAAAAGAGTTGTCTTGGCCAATAGCAATAATGACGTCATCTGCTTCTATAAACTCATCAGGCTCCCCGGTGGGGATCAAGCTACGCTTGCCATTTTCGTCGTATTCTGCCCTTACTTTTTGGAAGATCACGCCCTTCAATCTCCCATTTTCTACCACAAATTCTTTGGGAGGCATGTTGTTGAGAATCGGAATGTCTTCGGCGATGGCATCTTCGATTTCCCAAGGAGAAGCCTTCATGGTCTCAAAAGGACTACGCACCACCACTTTTACCGCTTCACCGCCTAATCTGCGCGAAGTCCGGCAGCAATCCATTGCCGTATTTCCTCCTCCAAGAATAATGACTTTTTTGCCAATTTTATCAATATGTTCAAAGGCTACTGAGGCTAGAAATTCAATGCCGATGTGGATGTTTTTATCTGCTTCTTTCCGGCCGGGAATATGCAAATCTCGACCTTTGGGTGCACCGGTTCCCACAAACACCGCATCATAGTCTTGTTCTAAAATCGATTGCATGCTAGATACAAAGTGATTGAAATGAGTGTGGATGCCCATGTCGAGAATGTAGTTGACCTCTTCGTCAAGTACGGATTCCGGAAGGCGAAAAGAGGGGATTTGCGTTCGCATCATGCCACCACCTTTATTCCATTCATCATAAAGGTGAATTTCGTAACCCAGTGGCGCCAAATCACGTGCTACGGTTAAAGAAGCAGGTCCACCACCAATTAATGCTATTTTTTTGCCATTTTTTTCTTCAGGAGGTTTGGGCATTAAATTTTTTACTTCACCTTTATTGTCAGCCGCGACACGTTTGAGTCGACAAATGGCAACAGGTTCTTCTTCCACCCTTCCCCTGCGGCAGGCAGGTTCACAGGGACGGTCGCAGGTACGCCCCAAAATACCGGGAAAAACATTTGACTCCCAGTTGATCATGTAGGCTTCCGTATATCGTTCGGCCGCGATTAACCGAATGTATTCAGGGACAGGGGTATGCGCAGGACAAGCATACTGGCAATCCACTACCTTGTGGAAATACTCTGGATTATTAATGTCTGTTGGTTCCAAAATATATTCTTATTAGGTGCTGCAAAAGCTGATATTCTGGGGTTAAAGATTAAAAATAAAAAATAAAAAATGAATTTTTTTCAAAAAATCGAAATATTAAATAAGTCAAAGTTCCTATTTTGAACTTTTCATTAAATTTAAACTTTATGAGATTATTATTCTTGATGATTTTGCTCACTGTTGGGTACATCAAAACCAGCCAGGCACAAGTTGACTTTCAGAAGCGCATCCAAACGGAATTCATTTTGGCGGAAGAAGGGGCCGTAATTTCTATCCCCCCTGGTGAATATACTTTGCCGGGAAGCCTGTTGATGGATGCTAAAAAAGGGGTAACGATCAAGGGGGCCGGCCGAGAAAAAACCATACTTTCATTTGCCAAGCAAGAAACTGGGGCCGAAGGGCTTAAGATCACCAACTGCGAAAATATCGTATTGGAGGGTTTTACCATTCAAGATACAAAAGGGGATTGCATTAAAGTACAAGGAACCAAGGGCATTACCTTTCGGAATGTGCGCACGGAATGGACGGGTAAAGCGAGTAAAAATAATGGAGCTTATGGGTTGTATCCGGTGCAATGTGAAAATGTATTGATTGACTCTTGTGAAGCTATTGGGGCTTCTGATGCGGGGATTTATGTAGGCCAATCCCATCAAATTATCGTGCGTAATTCACGCGCTTATCGCAATGTGGCAGGTATAGAAATCGAAAACTCGACCATGGCGGATGTTTATAATAATGTTGCAGAGGGAAATACTGGGGGGATTTTGGTTTTTGACCTGCCGGGATTGATTAAAAAGAAAGGAGGAAATGTACGGGTTTTTAATAATTTGGTAAAGGCCAATAATTACAAGAATTTTGCACCGAAGGGAAATACCGTAGGACAAGTGGCGCCGGGTACCGGTATACTAATTCTAGCTGCGAGTGATATAGAAATTTTTGAAAACCAAATCATTGATAATAAGACCGTTGGTACGGGTATTGTCAGTTATTACTTTACGGAAAAACCCATTGAGGATGAAGCCTATTATCCTTATCCTGCTCGGATTTCCATTCATGACAATCTCTTTGAAAAGGGCAATAATGGAAAAATGAAACCGACTTGGAAGCACAAAATGGGGGTGTGGCTGTTTCTGAAATTTGGAAGAAAAGTGCCCAATATCATGTATGATGGCATAGTAGAAAAGGAATTTTTGAATGCTGATGGTCACTTAAAGCCAGAACACCAAATTTGTATCAGCAATAACACCAATGAGACCTTTCTAAACCTAAATGCCAACGAAGGCCTGAAAAGTTACACGACGGACAAAGATGGATTTGACTGTAAACAAGCGGCTTTGGAACCGGCAAAATTGTTAAATAATTAGGATGAAAATGATCGTAAGAATACTGACATTATTGATGAGCATCGGTCTGTGGGCAAGTGCTTTGGAGCAGCAAGATGCGCCCTATCCAATGACCCTTTCTGAATATGGGTTCTTTCAGGGGGATATAGCTGATTTGATTCCAGCCTCCGGCGTAATTCCCTACGACGTTAATGCGCCGCTTTTTTCTGATTATGCGCAAAAATCCCGAATGATTCGCCTTCCCGAAGGAACCACTATTGTTTACAAGGGAAGAGGCATTTTGGATTTGCCGGAAGGCACGGAGTTGATCAAGACCTTCTATTACTTCAAAGAGGAATCAAAGCCTGACAAAGGGCGGTTTATTTTGGAAACTCGTGTTTTGAAAAAAGGAAAAGAAGGCTGGACCGCTTTGCCTTATATTTGGAATGAGGAACAAACAGAAGCTTATTTGGAGGTAGCGGGAGGCAATCGGCAAATCAAATGGAAAAATACTCAGGGTAAAAAACAAAGCTTAAATTATCAGGTACCCAATATGGTGCAATGTAAAAGCTGTCATGCTCAAGGTAAGGACTTGGTTCCCATTGGTCTCTCTGCACGCCAACTGAATCATTCAGGCCAATTGAGTTCCTGGGCAGCAATGGGTATATTAATTGATAAACCGGAAAAGCAATTAATTCCTCAATTAGCCGATTGGAATGACGAAAAAAGTGGTACATTAGCAGATAGGGCCAGAGCCTACCTCGATAGTAATTGTGGACATTGCCATAATCCGGAAGGCCCGGCCAACACCTCTGGCATGTATTTAGATATTTATACCGATGATCCGGCACAGTGGGGGGTTAATAAGGCGCCCATTGCAGCAGGTAAAGGAGCGGGCGGCAGGATGTATGGCATCGTGCCGGGCTCACCCAATGCGTCAATTCTGGTCTACCGCATGGAGTCGACCAATCCGGGGGAAATGATGCCGGAATTGGGCCGACAAATGGTGCATCAGGAAGGACTAGACCTGATCAAAGCATGGATACGGGAAATGGAGTAGCACAAGACACAAGTACATTCGGTTATCAAACTATTTTCTCTACTAAACTAGTTACAAATCATGAAACAACTTTTATTAGTACCCATCATCATTTTAATGATTGTGCAATTGAGTTTCGGACAGTATTCCGGGGCCAAGGACGGTATAGGCGTTCGAGCACAGTTTTATAATTACCAATTGCCCATCACCAACAAATTTGACACGGATCAATTTACCTCGGGAATGGAGATTGAATATGTGCGCCATTTGAATAATGCCTTGAATCTGGCCGTCCCTTTCCGGATAAATAAAGCAGACCTGCCAACTGACGAAAAAGGAGGGATTAACTCCGAAGGCATGTTTAGCCTTGATGTTTTACTTCAATTAAAGTTGTTTAAGGAACAAAGCTTCATTTACCCCTATCTCTACGCAGGTGCTGGTGGCATCCTGGAGGGATTAGAAGAGATGGATTTTGCAGCTCCATTGGGATTAGGATTGAACTTTCGACTCGGACACCACACCTATCTGTCCACCAAAACAGAGTATCGGATTGGCTTTAGCGACTTGAGAGATAATTTTCAGGTTGGCGTTGGGTTATTGGTATTGCTCGGCGAAGGGGAAAGTGAGCCAAAACAACCACCTGTTTCGGACAGGGATGGCGATGGTGTGAGTGATACAGAAGACCTTTGCCCAGACCTGGCTGGGGTTCTGTCATTGAATGGTTGCCCGGATGCCGATGATGATGGTATTGCCGATGGAGAAGATGAATGCCCCAATGCGCCCGGTTCTGCTGCGCTTAGAGGTTGCCCCGATGCGGACGAAGATGGCTTGATTGATAAAGACGATCAATGTCCAACGGAAGCCGGACCGGCAACTAATAATGGCTGTCCAATCCTGGACGCGGATAGTGATGGGGTGGCTGATGCCGATGACGACTGTCCCAATGAGGCAGGAACGGTCGCCACTCGTGGTTGTCCTGATAGTGATGCAGATGGCATTGCCGACAAAGAGGATTTATGTCCAAATGTAGCAGGTACCATTTCTGGACGAGGTTGTCCGGACGCGGATGGAGATGGTGTAGCCGATGCTGACGATAAGTGCCCCAATGAGGTTGGCCCCACCAATAACAATGGTTGTCCGGAACTTGAGGAGAAAGACAAGGAGACCCTAGAGTTTGCAGTGCAAGCTGTTAATTTTGAGACCGCTCAGGCTACTCTTCTATCGGAATCTTTCACCGTTTTGGATCAAATTGTAGATATTCTGCAGCGGTATCCTTCTTATAAGCTCAAAGTAAGTGGACATACCGATAGTATTGGCAGTTCTACGGCGAATCAATCGCTTTCTGAAAAGCGGGCGAAGGCTTGTTACGATTATCTCGTTTCCAAAGGCATTAGCAGTTCTAGATTGAGTTATGTGGGTTATGGCGAAAGTCAACCTATTGCGGATAACCGTTATAAAGATGGCCGGGAGAAAAATCGTCGGGTAGAGTTTGATGTTTATCTCGATTAAAAACCTTGATTATTGCGGCCAAAGTATATCTTTGCCCCATGAATGAGAAAATTTTGATTCTAGATTTTGGATCGCAGTATACACAGTTGATTGCGAGAAGAGTTCGTGAACTCAATATTTACAGTGAGATTGTACCTTACAATAAAATTCCGGAACTGGACGATTCCGTTAAGGCCATTATCCTATCGGGTAGTCCTTTTTCTGTGACTGATGAAAAGGCCCTTCAGGTGGACCTTGATCAGTTGATTGGGCATCGTCCGGTTTTGGGAATTTGTTATGGGGCACAGTACATTGCACATAAGTTGGGCGGTAAAGTGCAACGATCTAATAAAAGGGAATATGGAAAGGCCAGCCTGAGCCGTAAATTTAAGGAAGATCCCTTTTTGGAAGATCTAAGTGCCAATACTCAGGTGTGGATGTCTCACGGAGATACCATTATGGAGATCCCTCCGGGATTTGAACTATTGGCAGGTACTGATAGCATTGATGTGGCCGCTTTTAAAGCCTCAGATGGGCAATTCAAGGCCCCTGTCTATTGTATTCAGTTTCACCCGGAAGTAACCCATTCCCTGGAAGGAAAAAAGATTTTACACAATTTTCTGGTCAATATCGCTGGCTGTCATGGTGATTGGACTCCTGTACATTTTGTGGAAGATTCTGTGAATGAGCTGCGGAACCACTTAGAGGGAGAAAAAGTCTTGATGGGCTTATCCGGAGGTGTAGATTCCTCAGTAGCTGCTACTTTGTTGCAGCGTGCTATTGGCGACCGATTGATTTGCTTTTTTGTTGATAACGGATTATTGCGCAAAGACGAATACGAGGAGGTCTTGGAATCTTATAAAGGACAGGGTTTAAACGTGGTTGGCATTGACGCTAAAGATCGTTTTTATAAAGCTTTGGCCGGATTGACCGATCCAGAAGAAAAGCGCAAAGCTATCGGCGGCATGTTTATCGAAGTATTTGAAGAGGAGGCGAGCAAATTGGATGGCATTACCTATTTGGGTCAAGGTACCATTTATCCGGATGTGATCGAATCCGTTTCTGTGCACGGGCCATCCGTGACGATTAAATCACACCACAATGTGGGTGGTTTGCCCGATATTTTGAAATTGAAAATTATAGAGCCGCTGCGGAGCTTATTTAAAGACGAAGTCCGGAAAGTTGGCCGTGAGTTGGGCTTGCCAAAAGCTATTTTGAGCAGGCATCCCTTCCCAGGACCAGGGCTGGGAATCCGTATTTTAGGGGATATTACCCCCGAAAAGGTCGCTTTATTGCAAGAGGCCGACGCGATATTTATAAAGAATCTAAAAAAATTCGATCTTTACGATGAGGTCTGGCAGGCCGGAACCATACTTTTGCCGGTTCAATCGGTGGGAGTAATGGGAGATGAACGAACCTACGAACAAACTGTAGCCCTGCGGGCGGTTAACTCAAAAGATGGGATGACAGCAGAATGGAGTAGGCTTCCTCATGAATTCCTGGCCACTGTGTCCAGCGAAATTATCAATAACGTTAAAGGAATCAATCGTGTCGTCTATGATATCAGTACAAAACCTCCTGCAACCATTGAATGGGAATAAAAGTCTAACACTTTTATTGGTGATCTGCGTGTGTTCTTTGAGTTCCTGCGAATTGTTTCGCAAAGCACAAGGGGACAAGGATGTGACAGAAATTGGAGAGACTCTCGATCCAATTTCCGGAAGGAAAGTCTTTGATCCCGAAACGGGCACTTATGTCATTATAGAGGATACTACCCCTTCTGAAAAAATGGATACCATCGTCTGGAAGGAAATTCCAACGAGTAGCTACCCACCGATCACCTCGGATGGTGTAGACTTGGGGGGGAGTGGAAACCCAACCGATGTCATCCGCACCGATAATATAGGATCGGAGTTTTTGTCCTCTTACAACATTTCTCTGATCTTACCCTTCTTGACGGACCGGTTTAGCCCAACGGCTCCATCCATTTACGAGAATTCTTTATGGGCACTCAATTTCTATAGTGGGGCAAAATTGGCGCTGGACTTGTTGAGTAGTGAAGGGGTGAAAATCAATTTGTCGGTATTGGACACGAAAGCCTCACCAAGCGTCATGACGGGGATGTTGCGGAATAATAACGACTTAAATAGGGCCAATCTGATCATTGGGCCTTATCGTCGCGAAAATGTTGGTTTAGTAGCAGATGCAGTCAGAACAAGAGATCAGGTTCTGGTCTCTCCACATAGTGCGGCAACGGGCATCGTAGGGCAAAATCCCAATTATATTCAGGTGAATCCTACCTTGCAAACCCATAGTGAGGCAATCATGAGGCACGCTCTGCAACACTTCCGGCCGGAACAAATTGTTCTGGTGAGCCGTGCACGAGATCCGGAACGGGAGCGCTTGGCTTACTTTTATAACGAATACAAAAAGGTAACCGGGTCGATGGACACCACTCGTCTTCAAGAATTGATCATTTCTGATGAAACGGCCAGTTTGGAGAATATCGAAGTCCTGCCCTTTATAGAATTGGGAGATACCACGGTGTTTATCATTCCTTCCTGGTCGGAGACCTTTGTCTATTCTCTATTGCGAAAAATTGATACTTCCAAGGAGCCAACCGATCAGATATATGTATATGGGATGCCTCAATGGATGCAATTTGAAAGAATTGACTATTCTTACTACGAAAAGTTGAATGTCAGAATTAGTACCAGCAGTTTTGTCGATCCACTTTCTCCTCAAATCCAGTTGTTCCAGCGGCAATTTTACGATCGCTTTGGTGCAACGCCTACCGAAGAGGCTTATTTGGGGTATGACGTTGTTTTGTACTTTGGCAGAATGCTCAATAAGTATGGTACAAAATTTCAGTACTCCATGGAAAAGGATCCGCAGAGTATGTTATTGACTCGGTTTGATTTTGAGCGGGTTGTTGCGCCAACGACCACCGGTGTGGAATTTGGGCCCATTCAGAAGTTTGAAAACAAATACGTCAATATTGTAAAATTCCAGGATTACCAATTTCAGGTGGACAACTAGACGGTATGAACCCTCAAAGAGAAGCACGGTTCAGAAAAGTCATTCAACATCGGCAGCGAGATTTGACCATTATCCTGGAAAATGTGCACGACCAGCACAACATTGGTGCCGCCATGCGCTCCTGTGATTCGGTAGGCATTCGGGAAATCTTTGTGCTTTACTCGGAAGTTGGTTTAAATGTCAAAAACATCACGCTGGGAAAACGGACCTCTGCGGGCTCCCGTAAATGGGTCGATGTACATTTTTATACCGATATTGAAGCTTGCTTTGCACATGTCCGCCAGCAATACCCCTTGATCTTGACGACCCACCTCAGTGAAGATGCCCGTTCTCTATATGACCTGGATTTGACACAGCCTATTGCACTTTTATTTGGCAATGAAAAAGATGGAGTGTCAGAAGAAGTTTTAAAGCACACGGATGGCAACTTTCTAATTCCACAGATGGGAATGACCCAAAGTTTGAATGTATCAGTGGCGGTGGCCGTCAGTGTGTATGAAGCTTACCGTCAACGGAAAAACGTGGGGCTATATGAGGGGAATGCACTCACAAAGGTAGAACAAGAAGCCATGTACCAGGAGTTCTTGGAGCGGCACAAGAATAAAGCACAAAATAAGTATATTGATCGAATTAACGACTGACCGATGACGAGGCATTTGAAATGCTTCTTGAAAGTAAAAAGGGGAAGTAATCTTTATTTTTTCTATTTTTGCGGGCTATGAGATTGAAGAGTCTGGAAATAAAGGGCTTTAAAAGCTTTGCTAACGAAACGGTGATTAACTTCAATGCCGATGTCATCGGTATTGTTGGCCCGAATGGTTCTGGTAAATCCAATATTGTGGATGCCATACGTTGGGTATTAGGGGAGCAGAAAAGCAAAGAATTGCGCCTGGATACCATGACCAGTGTGATTTTTAATGGAACCAAAAAGCGTAAGCAAAGTGGTGTGGCGCAGGTTTCCTTGACTTTCGAAAACACGAAAAATCTCCTTCCTACCGAATACCACACGGTGACCATTACCCGGATGTTGTACCGTACCGGAGATTCAGAATATAAATTAAATGGTGTCACCTGCCGACTCAAGGATATCACTTCTTTATTTCTGGATACGGGCATTGGTTCCAATTCCTATGCGATCATTGCCTTGGGCATGGTGGATGATATCTTGGCCGATAAAGATAATTCTCGTCGGAAAATGTTTGAGCAGGCCGCGGGTATCTCCAAGTATAAAATTAGAAAGCGGGAAACGCTCAATAAACTACGGAGTACCTCTGAAGACCTGGATCGTATTGAAGACCTTCTGTACGAGATCAATAACAATCTATCCACTCTTGAAAAACAAGCCAAAAGGGCCAAAAAATATTTTGAATTAAAGGACCAGTACAAGGAACTAAGCATTGAATTGGCCACCTTAAAAATTTCCTTGCTCAAGGAAAAACACAAGAAATTGCAAGTGCAACTTGAGCAGGAGGAAAACCGCTATAGAGGGTATGATGTGGAAATCAATCAACTTGAAGCGGGACTTGAAGAACAACGGAAGTCCAATCTCGACAAAGAAAAGGCCCTTTCTGATCGCCAACGAGAGTTGAATCAACTGATTGGCCAGATAAGAGGCATGGAGAATGATAAACGGATGCTGGAGCAAAAGCAGGAGTTTATCATTCAAAATCAGAAAAAACTGGGTGCAGACATTCAGGTGGCCCGATCCCGTATCAGTCAACTCAAGGAAGATATAGAATATTATCGCTCCGAGTTAAATGCCGAGAAGCACGTTGAAGCCCGTTTAGAACAGGAGCTGGAAACGGCGGAGCAAAAACTAACTAAGATTCGGGAAAGCCATGGAGCCATCAAGACGGAGTTGGATGCGGTAATGGATCAGCAGCAAAAAGCTGAAAGGGCATTGTTTGAACTGGAAAAAGAAAAGGCCGTCAATCTCAACCAAATCGACAATTTGCGACAGCAGATTGAACGGAACCAATTGGACATCCAAATGCGGATGGAAGAGGTGACGGGGCTGAAAAATAAGATTGATACCTTGGAAAAGGACGAGAATGCCAAAACCAAGGTGGTGGAAGAATTGGAAAAGGAGGAGGAAAAGAGGCTGCTAAATATTCAGAATGCAGAACAGGAACTAGAGGAGATCAACAAAAAAATGACCAGGGTTAATCGGGAGCTTGATGCCAAGCAAAACGAGTTTAAGTTGACCCAAAGCATGATCGAAAATCTCGAGGGTTTTCCGGAGTCAATTCGCTTTTTGAGCGCCAGCAAGGACTGGAAAAAGGAGACACCTTTACTTTCAGACATCCTATACGTAAAGGAAGACTATCGGATTGCCATTGAAAATTACCTGGAGCCTTACCTCAATTATTATGTGGTGGGCAATATGGCAGAAGCTCATCAGGCAATTCAATTGTTGAGCCGAAGTCAAAAGGGGAAGGCCAATTTTTTCTTATTGGATGCCTTCCAGGATTATCAGGCGCCAATGACTTTGCTGCCGGATACCTTACAAGCGATTGACCTTATCGAAACAGATCCAATCTATCGGAATTTATGTCACTATTTATTAGAAAATGTACTGATTACTGAGGCAGAAGACTTGAAAGGGCAGATTGCCGGTGATCACACAATCCTTTCACGTAGCGGTAGTTTTATCCGCAGAAAGTTTAGTGTGTCAGGGGGATCGGTAGGACTGTTTGAAGGGAAAAAGATTGGCCGTAAGAAGAATCAGGAAATCCTGGAAAAGGCAATTACCAAGTTGGAAAGAGAGGAAAATCGCCTGTCTACGAGTTTTTACGATGTTAAGTCTAAATTAGAGCGGTTAAAAGCCCAAAAGACGAATACGGAGATTCAGCAGGAACGCCACCAGCTCAATCAGTTGATGCAGCAAAAGGTTTCCTTGTTGACACGCTTGGAAAACTTTGAATCTTTCATCAAAGAAACAGATGAGAAGCGGGAAAATATAGAGAACAACATTAGGCAGTTGGAGCAAGCCAATGAGAAGATCGAGCAGCAACTCATCGAGAAACTGGACATTGTCAAGGATATCAAAGAACAGATTTCCAATACGGATGGCTCCTACCGGCAGGTAGCCGAGGAAATGAGTCAGGCTTCTTCGGAATACAACGACAAGAATATTTCCTTTATTCGCCAACAAAATAAGGTTACAGCCCTGCAACGTGAACTGGCCTTTCGGGAAAAACAGCTGGAGGAAACTCACGCTGGATTGGGAAGTAATGCCACTCAGTTGGAGCAGAGCGATGCGGAGTTGAAGCAAATCCAGGATAATATTGATCAGTTGCAGGAGAATCTGGTTAAACAATACGAAAATCGGAAAACCAGGGAGTCTTCATTGACCGAAGCAGAACAGCACTATTATCAGGCAAGAGGCGGCATCAATGAATTGGAAGATAAACTCCGTAAAATCAACCGCGCGAGACAGGATGCTCAGATTTTGGTCAACCAACTGAAGGAGAAGTTTAGTGATGTCAAATTTGAAATTAGCTCCATTGCCCAACGGTTGAAGATTGAATTCAGCATAGAAATCAACGATATTGTCAATAAAACGCCGGAAAACCCCGACCGTGATCCAGATGAATTAGAATTGAAGGTCGGGCGTGTTCGTAGTCGGTTGGATAACTATGGAGAAATCAATCCCATGGCGGTGGAGGCCTACGATGAGATGAAGGAACGCTACGAAACCATTTCTACCCAAAGGGATGATATTGTGGAGGCAAAGGAATCCCTGATTCAGACCATCAAAGAAATAGAGGAGACCGCAACCACTCAGTTTTTGGACTCCTTTGATAAAGCCCGCCTTTATTTTATTGAGGTATTCCGTAGCCTGTTTACTGAGGATGATAACTGCGATTTGATCCTCTTGGAACCGGATAATCCGCTCGAATCAAAGATTGAAATTGTTGCTAAACCAAAGGGGAAACGGCCACAAACCATTAGCCAATTGTCAGGAGGAGAAAAAACGCTAACCGCTACTGCCTTGTTGTTTGCTCTTTACCTGCTGAAGCCAGCTCCCTTCTGTATTTTTGATGAGGTAGATGCTCCCTTAGATGATGCCAATATTGAGAAGTTCAACCGGATCATCAAGAAGTTCTCTAAAGAATCACAATTTATTATTGTGACACACAACAAGCTGACGATGGCAGCAGTAGATACCATCTACGGCGTCTATATGGCAGAGCAAGGCGTTTCTGGGGTAAGTCCAGTAGACTTCCGGGATTTTGAGCACAAAGCAACCTTCGAGATGAGCCGGTAATCTACCGGCCCCCGTTGCCATTTTTTTTCTTCTTGAACGGATTGAATTTATCCAATTCTTCCTTGATCTTGTCTTTATCAATTACCTCATCTACTTTTTTCTGTGCTGCGGAATCCAGTTGATTTTTGAGGGCTTCTTTGGCTTTGTCTTCCAATTCTTTCTTGGTTTCTTCCACCTTTTCTTTCACCACAGTCTTAACAGAGTCTACTGCTTTATTGGCCTCTTCCTGGGCTTTCGCTTTTACCTCGTCTATCTTCTCCTTGGCCTGGTTTTGTAACTCCTCTTTTTTCTTGTCTAGTTCTTCTTTTACAGCATCCTTTGCCGTGTCAGCCAATGAGGCCTCTCCATCTGCACCCAGCAGTTTGAATTTTACCTTTGGATCAGTAATGCTGCCAGTGAGTTGGATCAAGACATTCAGCACCTCGCTTTGCTTGATCTGAATCCCCAATTTCGAAGCCTGATCTCTAATCGCACTGAGGCCGGTATTGACTGCGGCACCGGCGGCATTATTTTCCAGGTATTTTCGAGGAATGGCTGCCGTCAAATTGTAATTCATCTCCTGATCCAAGCTATGGGTGCCACCAATGGTCATGGCAATATCTTTGAATTTGTGATCCGCTTCCTTTAATTCTACGACACCATCCTTGATTTCAAACCAGTTTTTGGTATTATCCAATTTTACGCTTTCCTTCAGGTAATCTACATTAAGAGCATTACCAACTGCTTGCAGTGGTTTGAAGCCATTGATCACTCCATTGATCGTCTGTAGAAAACCTTGAGCGTCGAGGGTGTTTAGCTTGGGCATCATATCTTTGCCTAGTTCCCCATCTAAAATCATGGTAGAACTGAAATTTCCTTTGATGAATTTTCCAATCGGGGCTAGGGTCTGGAAGCTGTTGAACGTGGTGAACGCCTGTTGGAAATCCATATCTTGCAGGTCGTACTTGATACTGAAAGTTGGTGCTTCAGGATTTTTGGTGTCATAACCTCCACTCAGATTAATAGCGCCTCCCAATGTTTTTGCTTTTCCTTCTTCAATGACAACGGCCTCGTCTTTTACGGCTAAGGTTCCTTTTAAGTTGTTGATTGTCATGTTGGTATACAATAATTTGTCCATATCAGCCTGGATGGTCATATCGATATTGCCGGGAACAAGAATCGGGTCCATTGCGGCTTGATCCATGGTGGCTTCGCCGGAGGCTGCCGGGGTTGAACCATCATCAGTCATAAACTGGTTTAGGTCAAACAGCTTGGATTTTACATCAATATTCCCGCCAAGGGTGCCATCATCAAAGACATAATCAAAGATGTTGGTAATGGTTCCACTACCCCGCAAATCACTCTTTCCAATCAGGGTTTCAAAGGATTGAATGTTCATGCGTTCAGGACTAATTTGTCCAACTGCCTTGGTATTTTTTAGCTGATAAACATCATAGACAATTTCGTTGATTGCAGCATCAATTTTGAAATCGAAACGGTCAAAAATTTCACTTTCTTCCGTTGGTGCGGAGGGCGTAGCTCCTAAGGCTTGTGGAGATGCCGACGTTGTTGTAGTCGTTTCTTCTTCTACCCATTCATTGGCATCAAAAAGATTGGAGGTCAAGGTAATATCCCCCTTCATGGTCTTTTCCGGAGAGAAATAGGCCAGAATATTGTCGATGCTTCCCTTGGCCTTGATATCACTCTTTCCGAGCCTGGAGTCAAAATTACCAATCTCGACTCGCTGTGGGGTAAAGGTCATGGCTGCTTGGTTGATCACCACTGCAGGTAATCCTTCACTTCGGTATTTCAAATTGTTGACATCAGCGGTACCTCGCATATCTACTGCTTCGTAATCACCGCGGTCAATTTGTGACATCCGCGCCTTAATTTTGACATCGGCATTGATTATTCCTGCCAATTCGTCGATGCCGTCCATTGGGAAGGCTTTGCTGATTGCCGCCAGGTCAATTACTCCATTGATTAATGCATCTACGTTAGGGTCTGAAATAGGTGTGCTCAGGTTGAATTTCGCATCAAAAGGGTTGTTGCCTACTTTTAGGCTAAAGCGAGAGGCATTGATCGTCATTTTATCCAGATCACTTGCCGGGCTGTTCACTTTCACATCGGCATTGATATTGGTTACCCCTAAAGGTAAATCTGGGTATTGAAAGTTACCGTTGTTGATCAAGGCATTTACCTGAAAGGCAGGCAATTGCTCTTTCTCTCCGTTATAAACCCCCTTGACACTTCCGTTTAGACTGAAATCGCCGGAGGCTTTCACCTGCTCATATCCCTCAATGTAGGCATTGGGAATCAACGAGAGCAAGTTTTTGAAGTCATTTTGTGGTGTATTGAAGTTCAAGTCCAACAGTATATCATCATTGTCCTGCAATTGTACAAAACCCTCGGCATTAACTTGTAAGGCGTTAACTGTCAGGATGTTGTCTTTTAAGGTGTACTTGCTGTTCTTTTGGTCAATGTTGAAAATGGCATCCAGATCCATCTTAGCCTTCTTCAGGTAGGTGATACTTCCCTGACTTACCGTCATTGCTTCAATTTCGGTTTCCGTATCCAAATCGAAAACATCAATGGTAAAGTTGCCGGTACCTTCGTGATTTAGCCCCTCAATTTCCAAATAAGTATCAGTACTCTTATCATCGTAGATCAAAGAACCGTCTTCGATGCGATAGGATTTAAGCGCGGCCTCAAAACCACTATAGTCGGATTCGCTGCTTGTTTCGACCTCCTGCTGCTCACTGGGAATCGCAATGTCGTAGTTGGCCGTTCCATCCTTTAAGACCTTAATGTTGATTTTTGGTGAAATCAGTTCTACCGACCGAACATTTACGGGTCCTGATTTAGCGATGACTGATTTGAGGTCCAGGCTAAAGCCCAGCTCTTTACCCTCAACCAAACGGATACCCTCAAATTGGTCGATTCCATCCACTACAAAATCACTCATCTGAAAATTCAGATTTGGAAAATCCCGAAAAAGCGATAGATCAACACCTGCGAAATCTACTTTGGCATTAATACTCTTATTGATTTCATCCTTGGCTAGCGCGACAATCTCATCTTTAAAGATGAAGGGCAAGGCAATGGCACTTCCCACTACCAGGACGAGTAACACGAGAAAAAAAAGGAGAATTCTCTTGACGATTTTCATCAGAATGATTTTTATAAATTGTTAGCGTACGAGATATTTATGGGGAAACTCTTTTCTTCCCGCTCAACATCTATTAAATTTGATGCTTTCGCAAATATTAATGCATAAAAGATACGGCTAATTATCTTTTCCTTAACACATAATATTACATGTCTTTAACACCGGACCAGTACCTCTTAATCGAAAAACAACCCCAAATCGACTTATTTTATCGCGAAAACAAAGATATAGATTGGTTATGTTTTGATACCGAATTTGTAGGAGAAAAACGATTTTTTACCCGTCTTTGTTTGATTCAGGTCGCTACAATTAATGGAAATTATTTAATTGACCCCTTTGGGGTGAAAGACCTCTCGGTTTTTCTGGAAATGTTGGCGGACCCTAAAATTCTCAATATCACCCACGCCGGAGACAACGACTACCGTTTACTCAATATTGATTACGGTCTTGTACCCAAAAACACCTTTGATACCCAACTGGCAGCAGGTTTGGTTGGATACCGCTATCCGGCGGCTTTTCGTAAATTGGTGGAGGGTGAACTCAGTATTCGATTGGATAAAGGGTATGCAGTTACCGATTGGGAAATGCGACCTTTCCAAAATAAGCAACTCCGCTATGCACTCAATGATGTACTGCCCTTGGCGAGGTTGAAGGAAAGCCTGGAAAAGAAACTGATTGAGCGCAACCGCTTACACTGGGCAAAGGAGGAGTTTTCCCAAATGGAAGAGCCAGCTTATTATGAAAAAAATCCTCATCAAGAGGCATTGAACAGTAATTTGATGCGATCACTCAACCGGCGGGAGCGAATTTTTTTGATTCGGCTATTTGATTGGCGGCGTACCACGGCAGAAAGGAAGGATCATTCCAAAGAGATGGTATTGCCAAGTAAGTACATCAGCCATATTGTAAGGGGAGTGACCTCGGGGCGTGACGCGCTTAAGCAGAACCGCCGTGTTCCCGATAAAATCAGCAAACAGTACGGTGAAGTTTTTCAACAATTGTGGGAAGCGGAACCAACAGAGGCAGAGTTGGCCTTGTTGGAACTCATCCCAAGAGAGGGATTTGAGACGCCACAGGAAGAGGTGCTGATTGAAATGGTCTACTTGTTGATCAAGTACAAATGTATGGAAAATGAGGTGTCGCCCAATATGGTATTGGCCCGAAATATGCTCAAAAAGCTTCGGGAAGATGACTCGTTGATCGAAGATCTGGAAAAGATGACCTGGAAAAGGGAATTTCTCGGTGACACAATCTTTACCTGGATGGAAAATCTCGATAAATTGAAATTAGAGATAAACGGTGGCAATGTGGAGCTAAAGTTACGCCAGGATTAATCGACGGTTATGGATAAGCTTTTGGAAGTGGAGGGCTTAGAAGTCCGATTTAATACGGAAGAAGGTACGGTGAAAGCCGTGGATGGGATCAGTTTTGACCTCTATCGCGGAGAAACCTTAGGTATTGTTGGCGAGTCTGGATCTGGAAAATCGGTCACGGCATTGTCGCTGATGCGCCTGGTTGAAGTTCCGCCGGGCGAAATTGCCGGAGGAATGATCAAACTCAAGACTGGTCCAGAAGCAGCCATTAATTTGTTACAACTTTCCGAAAAGGAAATGACAGCGATAAGGGGCGATCGTCTGGGGATGGTCTTTCAGGAGCCTATGAGTTCGCTTAATCCTGTGTTTCGTTGCGGCCATCAGGTTGAGGAGGCCATTTTGTTGCATAAAGAAGTTGATAAAAATGAGGCCAAACAACAGGTGTTAGGGCTATTTGAAAAAGTGCAGTTGCCCGACCCGGACCGAATCTATAATGCTTATCCTCATGAGCTTTCCGGTGGTCAAAAGCAGCGTGTCATGATAGCAATGGCCATGTCTTGCCAGCCGGATGTATTAATCGCAGACGAACCCACTACGGCCCTCGATGTCACTGTCCAGGAGACGATCTTGAAATTAATGGCCAATCTGAAAGAGGAATTCTCTGGGTCTATCATTTTTATTACGCACGATTTGGGCGTAGTAGCAGAAATTGCGGATCGGGTACTGGTCATGCAGCAGGGGAGAATTGTGGAACAGGGGAATGTCGCTGATATTTTTCTTCGTCCTCAGCATCCTTATACGAAAGGCCTGCTGGCTTGTCGACCTCCATTGGATTTTCGCTTGAGGCGATTGCCGGTGGTTAGTGATTTTATGGATTCAAGTAAAGAAAAAGCGGTTGCCGAGCAATTGTCCACCCTTAAAGTGGACGCCGCCCAACACCGAGCTCGTTATACAGAATTACAGCAAAACCAAACCTTGTTGAAGGTCGAGGACCTGAGTGTTTGGTTTCCAGGAAAGAAGCGTTTGTGGGGCGGCGTGCGCGACTATATAAAGGCCGTAGATGGCGTTAGTTTTGATGTAAAAAAAGGGGAGACACTCGGCCTCGTGGGAGAATCCGGGTGTGGTAAAACCACATTGGGAAGGGCGATTTTGCGGTTGCAACCTGTTAGGTCTGGAAAGGTGATTTTTGGAGATCAGGATATTCTGCAATTGAGCAGCAAAGAAATGAAGGCATTACGCAAAGAAATGCAGATCATCTTCCAAGATCCTTTTGCTGCTTTGAATCCACGTATGATGGTGGGCAATGCCCTTTTGGAACCCATGACTATCCATCAACCGGGCAAATCCAATAAGAGATATAAGGAAAAAGTGGTGGAACTATTGGAAACAGTAGGGTTGCAAGCAGATCATTTTAATAGATACCCGCATCAATTTTCCGGGGGGCAACGCCAACGAATTTGCATCGCCAGAGCCCTTGCCGTAAATCCGCGTTTTATTGTCTGTGATGAATCCGTTTCCGCACTCGATGTTTCGGTTCAGGCCCAAATTCTCAATCTATTATTAGACCTAAGAGAAAATCACGAATTGACTTATATTTTTATCTCACACGATCTTTCGGTGGTGAAGTTTATGAGTGATCGCATTATGGTCATGGAAAAGGGGAAAATAGTTGAATCCGGACCGGCAGATGATATTTATGAACATCCACAAAACCCTTATACTCAGCAGTTAATAGCGGCAATACCCAAGGGGAATATTGCGGCTAGAGGGTTGATGTAAAAAAAGATTAAAAAAAAACGGCATTTTTGCAACCATTTTCTTTTCGAAAGCGTCTTTCAAATATATAATCACCAGACTTTTTTCAAACATTGATAGATGAAAAACCGTCACTCGTCGATTTCGAGCTTTGATTTGGTATAATTCTATTAACTTTGGAAAGATTTAATATTCTACACCATGAAAAGCCTTAATGCCCGAAAGTTGCTCTTTTTGTTTTTAATTGTTGCTAGTATTGGTTCATACACCTACATGAATGTCACTGCACCTGACTTAGCATTGGTTTATGGAAGTCAAGACAACATGGATCTGTTTGAGGAAGAAGTGAAGAAAGATGCCATGCTTCCTGACGTAAGAATTTTGCAGAAGGTTATCGAAACGGGAAAGAGAATTCTTCCTCCTTCTCGTTGATCTGCTACAACTGTCAACAATTTTTTTCTTCCAATAGTGTAGTAAATCAGCTATGCTTATCCAAGAGGGATTAGACGCTTCGTATAGCGCTAAAATCCCGGTTTTACCGGGACTGAATAGCTTGCCCGAATATACTTCAGGGACTA
>CAXHCA010000014.1:0-73426 GCA_964015035.1 uncultured Saprospiraceae bacterium | reverse complement strand
AGCAGAAGACGGCATCCTAGATGAGATGTCGTCTAGTGGGCTCGGAGATGTGTATAAGAGACAGGTACTATTATAAGATACTTTGCAAGGCAAGCCGAAGAAATTTCGGTAACTTTGCAATTCCTCGTTGACTTGGAGGCTATGCGTAGGCATTTTACAAAATTGTTTGCCATCGGTTTTCATCCTCAAATGGGATATTTTTAACCAAAATTGAAATATGGCAAAATCGCAGCAGTCCTTTAACAAAAAGGAAAACGAAAAGAAGCGTAGAAAGCGGAAAAGAGACAAATTAGAGCGCCGGGAACAGCGCAAAGCGGAGAAAGAAGAAAGAGGAGAAGTGAAGTTTGAAGACATGCTTTCGTACGTAGATGAAAATGGGAACCTGACCCGTACTCCTCCCGATCCATCCAAAAAGAAAAAGATTAAGGCAGAAGACATTGTCTTAGGCATTCCGCCAAAAGGGGAAGAAGCTGACCCTATCCGGCAAGGTCAAGTGAAGTTTTTTAACGATGAAAAGGGTTATGGGTTTATCATTGATATGGAAACCCGAGATAGTATTTTTGTGCATAGCAATAATTTAGAAGCGCCTATTCAAGAAAGCGACAAGGTGACCTTCGAAGTTGAAATGGGCCCCAAAGGTCCTAATGCGGTGAACGTGAAAATTACTAAATAAGAAACGGAATGAACGGAGAGGAAGCGATGGTCCAGCTATCCGGTTCTTCTCCGAAAACATTCCCCCTCGTCCTTCCCGATTCCGATCAAAAGTAGTCGATCATACATCTTCCTATAAATAGTTCAAAACAGAATACGGACAGCCGCAATTGCGCCCTGTCTTAGAGATGCTATGTCGGCATCTCTAAGACGGGGCATTCCCGGCAAAAGGCTACAGAAAATTTCCTTTACTACATCTTGACCACTTTTTGTAGTCCCCAACTACCATCTTCGTGTCGCAAGAGGAAGTGATAGACACCCCCGGGCAAGTTAGATAGATCCACCAACTTACTGGCTTGTTGCTGAAGGCTGGTCCAATTTTCCTGCTGTACCTGTTGGCCCTGACTGTTGTAAATGGTCAATTGCAGATCACCATTCATCGGCAATTGATACGCCAATTGCACCTGATCGATGGTTGGGTTTGGGCTAATCGTCATGCCAATTTGTTGGGCCGGATCATCCAAATCACTGACTACCATGATATTGGTGCAAGTGGTGTCTGTGCCACAGTTGTTGGTAACAATCAGGCACACGGTATACCATGTTGCCGCGGCATAAGTATGCACCGGATCTTGTTCCGTTGAGGTATTGCCATCGCCAAAATCCCACAGCCAGGACGTTGGATTATTGAGCGAGGCATCCATAAAGATTTGTGTGTTGGTAGTGCCATTTACAGAGAATAACGCTTCTGGAGCCAAACAGCTAATGGTAATCGTTTTGCAATACTCCGTGCTGCCACAAAGGTTGGTGATGGTCAGGCACACCTCATAGTCTCCGGACTCAGGGTAGATATGCTCTACCTCTGGTCCAGTGCCGGTTGTACCGTCGCCAAAGTCCCAGGCCCAGTCGTCAACCTCATCAAGGGAGGTGCCGTTAAAGTTAGCCTGTAAGCCACTGATCGTATCTGTGAATGTACCGATTGGTGCCGGACAAGTGACGATCACTTCCTGACAGCTGGTGGTGGTGCCACAAATCGAACTGGCCGTCAGACAAACGGTATAATTCCCCGGAAGCGCATAGGTATGTGCCGGAGATGCCTCGCTAGAAATTGTTCCGTCGCCAAAGTCCCATTGCCAGGAGGTTGGATTTTCCGTGGATAAATCGGTGAAAGCGGCCTCTAATTCATTTGTTGTAGTGGAAAAGGCCGCTTGAGGAGCCGTACAACTCACCGTTACATTGGTACATGTGGTGGTATTGCCACAAATATTTCCAACCGTTAGACAGACTTCATAGGTACCTGGCGTTGGGAAAGTATACATGAAGGTTTGAGCAGTGGAAGTAGTGCCATCACTGATCACCCAGCTCCAGCTGGTAGGGGTGCCCGGAGATTGATCTATTAGGTTGACATTCAGTTCGTTGGTTGTAAAGTTAAAGTCCGCTTCGGGAGGGGTACAGCTCACATTAATGGTTTGACAACTTTGCGTGCTTCCGCAAATACTAGATACCGTGAGGCAGACTTCATAGCTGCCGGGAAGTTGGTAGGTATGTTGTGGATCAGCTTGATTGGAGGTGGTACCGTCACCAAAGGTCCACATCCACGAAGTCGCAATACCGGTAGAGTTATCGTTAAAGGAAAGGTTTAATTCATTGGCGCTGAAGCCAAATCCAGCAGCTGGTGCCTGGCAACTCACGGTCACCATTTCACACGTTTGTGTGCTTCCGCAAATACTGCTTACCGTCAGGCAAACTTCATAAGTACCAGGGGCCGCATAACTGTGTTGCGGATTGACCATTGTGGATGTGCTGCCATCTCCAAAAGTCCATTGCCATTGGGTTGGGTTATTGACCGAAAGATCGGTAAAGCTGATCGCCAATTGGTTATTATCATAAGAAAACCCTGCTCCCGGGGCCGTACACGAAATCGTGATCATTTGGCAAAATGTTGAGCTGCCGCAAATACTGGAGGCCGTCAAACACACTTCATAACTGCCGGGCTCGTCGTAGATGTGACTTGGGCTCTGCTGATTAGAAGTTTCACCGTCGCCAAAATCCCAACTCCATTCGGTAGGGGCATTGGTGGAAATGTCGACAAGGTTTAATTGCAAGTCAATGGGGTCACTAAAGAAGTTGGCTTCTGGAGCTGCACAACTCACCGTAATGAATTCACATACTTCGGTGCTGCCACAATCACCACTTACCGTGAGGCACACTTCGTAGGTGCCGGGTTGGCTATAACTGTATTGAGGGTGTTGCTGAGTTGATGTATTGCCATCGCCAAAATCCCAATTCCATTCGGTAGGATTGAGGGCCGAAAGATCATGAGCTGAAAGCATTAACTCATTGGTGGTCAGGTTGAAATTGGCTTGAGGAGGTGTACACGCTACATTGATGGTTTGACAGGTTTGCGACATACCACAATCATTGCCAATGGTTAAACATACTTCGTATGCTCCCGGCATGGGGAAAGTATGTAGCGGGTTGGTAAAGTTGGAAGTGGTCCCATCTCCAAACTCCCAGAACCAGAAGTCGATTTCCGGATTGGGGTCACTGATAAAGTTGTAGTTAAATTCATTACCCGCATAGAGGAATTCGGCATCTGGGGGCGAACAAGTCACTTCGACTTCCTCGCAATACAACAGCGGACCGCAATTAGTCGTAATTTGTAAACAAACCGGATAAGTTCCAGGTCCTGGAAAGGTATGCGTAACAACCGACCCTTCATCTGTTTCCCCGCCTCCAAAGTCCCAATGCCAGGCAAATCCACCGATCGTTGATTCTGCATCGAATTCTACTTCAAATTCGTTGGCATCATAGGTGAAACTGGCGCTGGCGCCGGCACATCCGATCGTAATAAGGTTACAGCTTTGGTCAGAGCCACATTCGTTGGTGGCCGTCAGACATACCAGGTAAGAACCCGCTTCCGGGAAGGCGTGCAGCGGATTGGCTACATTGGAGGTTGTACCATCGCCAAAATCCCAGAACCATTCATCGGGGAAGTTGGTCGATTGATCTTCAAAGGCTACCGTATGGTCATCGATAATATTGCCAAAAGCCGATTGCGGAATCGAGCAGCTTACATTTATTTCTTTACAAATTACCCCACTGCCACAGGCACCACTAGCCGATAAGCATACCTGATACACTCCAGGAGTAGAGTAAGCATGGGTAGGATTTTCCTGCGTAGAAGAAGAGCCATCTCCAAAGGTCCAGTTCCAAGTGGTGGCGCCCACCGTACTCACATCAGAAAATTGGACCAGTAGCGTTTCAATGGACGCCTGAAAGTCGACGATAGAGGTACAGAAATTTCCTTCGGTGATGGAAATCGTGGTGTTTGGAGTTGGGTTGATGACACGATCTACAACGCCACTTGGCCACTTGACCAGCAAACTGTCAATGGCTGGGGCCAATCCAATGCCAAAGTGTTGGGTCAAGGAGGTCATGATGCCATAACTCTCTCCCGATCGCACTTCTCTTACCTGGATGCCCCACGATCCATAAAGTTCAAGGCGCGCTCCAATGCCATTGGGATTAGATGCTTCACCATTCAATTGGACCTTTAAATAGCCGTTGTCATTGGCATTGTTAAAAAATAATTTATCGCTCACATTTGGGTTGTAACCATTGTAGCTATTGCCAAAACCGGCAATGACATCGAGAAACCCGTCATTATTCAAATCGCCTACTGCGGCGGAGTGAATGCGGTCGGTGGTGGGGAAGGCTGTGGCGTAATTTGTAAAAGTATAATCGCCATTGTTGCGAAACAAGCAGTGGTTAAAACCATTGGTAGTGTATAATAAATCCACTAATCCATCATTGTCAAAATCAGCAAATTTGACCTGAATCCCTTCTCCGGCAGCATTGAGTTCCGGCAGCATTCCGGAGGCATTGATATTGTCCTGAAATTGCCCCTGGCCATTATTGATGTATAAATTATCATTGATGTCGTGATTGATCACAAAAGCGTCAAGGTCACCGTCATTGTCAATATCGGCAAAATCAGTGGCCCAGGATTGTCCGAGAGGGCGGAGGCCAACTTCTTCAGCGACATCAGTAAACTGATTGTTGCCATCATTTTCAAAAAGCAGGTTGATTCTTCGGCCATCCATCGGATCATTAACCCCAAGGCGACACTTGGAAATGTACAGATCTAAATCACCGTCATTGTCATAATCGGTCCAAATGGAGCCATAGTTGCCCGAATTATCGGAAGGAACGGTTGATTCTGGATTGATCAGGTTTTCATCCAGGACAAAGCTGCCAAAACCATTATTGCCGTAAGCCTGGCTGATACCATCATCGTGACAGGCAAAGATGTCAATGGCACCATCGTTGTTGATATCCACAAAATTAGATCCCTGTAAGAAGATCGGTAAGATGGAAATGGTGGTTAGGTTATAGGCATTGCCACCACTATTGGCCTTTAGCACCTTCAATCCATTGTAGGCGCCTCCTGTGAACACATCATTATAGCCATTGTTATCCACATCTGCTACGCAGAGGCTCCACTGAGTGCCCACCAAATTGCCATAAGTGTAACCAGAAAAATTGAAGCCCGGCACCTGATAGTCGATCTTCAAATTGCGGGTTTGGTCTAGTCGAACAATGTCATCCAGCCCGTCTCCGTTCATATCGACCACCCCAATGGGGGCGCCACTTTTAACGGTTTGATTGGCCAGCATAAAGCTACGATCCGAAAAACTGAATTGTGCCTGCACTACAAAGTACAGAAATGTGAAAGTAAGGGTAAGCCTGAATTTCATGTGAGATTTGATTTGGATTTTCTTACCCTAAATTTCCTAAAAAAAAAGATGCTACTGGAATATTTGTCGGAATAAATTTAAAAAGCCGCCTGACAAACCAATAAATAAGTACAGAAACTTTTCAGAAGGGGGCTTATCTGTTCTCTAGGTTAAAATCTACACCCCTTACCCCGTCCTAATAACTACTGTGATAAAAAACCGGCCGATAATCAAAGTTTGCTAGGTTTTCGTATTTGGGGGCCAAATTTCGCAAGCGCTGAATCCGCTCTTTGAGGGTAGGGTGGGTTTGCAAAAAGCGGGGCATCAGCTTGTCCGTCAGGTTGGGCAACCAAAACTTTTGGTAATAACTCAATTTATTCAGAGCCTGGGCCAGTCCCAATGGGTCGCGGGTAATGCGGGCTGCATTGAGGTCGGCATCGAATTCCCGGGTGCGGGAAATGGCCAGCATCATCATAGTACTTAATGTAGGGGCAAAGATGAGCAAGAGGATCGGCAACCAGGAAATGCTTCCAATTTCGGTCAACAGCAATGGCAAATTAATCAACAGCAGAATCTGGCCCATCATGGAGAACAGGCGCGTTAGCCGGCCTATAATCATGGTCATCCGCTGTAAATGCAGGTCATTATTAGCAATGTGGCTAATCTCATGTGCCAATACGCCAGTTAATTCTCGCGTGTTGAGAAACTGTAGGATTCCCTCGGTGACCGCAATAGCAGGATCACTTTTGCTGCCGGTTGCAAAGGCATTCAATTGCTTATTGTTAATAAAATACAGTTTAGGAGTTTTACTCAGACCTGCCTGCACAGAAAGACTGCGGACCAGGTTTGATAAGTTAGGTGCTTCATAGTCAGACAAAGGCCTAGCACCCTGCATCTTCATAACCATTTTGGCCGGTATACGAGAACCACCATACAGCCCGATAATGCCCAATACACCAGCCCAAACCAACCCGGAGATGCCGAAAAACAAGTATCCCAGCCCGATCATCATCAATAGCATTCCCAGGAAAAGCAGGAGGGTCCGCCCACCGTTTTTATATTTTTCAATTAGGAATTTTCCTTCTGACATGGTTTATACTTTTCGTCCTTTGATTCTAATCCACGAAATTTGTCAAAGAACCACTAGGTTTTTATGTTGCCCTCAATGAGCAATCGACAAAAGTCGACTTACCTCATTGGGAACAAAATCGATGCCAAAGACATTTTGACGCTTGATTTCAACTTCTACTGAAAATATGTCAGTTGTTGCGGCAAGAGGCCCTTGTTCCATGTCTATACAACAAATGAAAAAAACTACTTGGTTGAGTTAGGTAGTTTTTTTAAATTTTTTTTAATTTTGCACAGGAAAGAAAAAAAAGGGATGTATTCAACCTTTTGAGCCTTTCACTTGTCATTAATTTTGAGCGGTAGATAATTCAAGCGATTTTTACGAAAAATGTACGGTATTTTACAAAAAATGTTGTTTGCTTGATGAAAATTGCTTAATTTTCCGACACTAATTACGAAGTCTATTTAACCAGACATAAATTTTCACATCAGAGAGAGCGCGTTTTTAAGGAGCTCTGTCCTTTCTCAAAGCGACAGAGCTCACTTTTTTTATTCCACTACGGAATGTTCAGTATTTTATGCGTCTGCAAGCTCAATTTCCACTTTGGATTTTTTAAACAATACGCTAGTGTCAAGCGGGTATTTTGCTCAATTTCCGGACCGTCCATGGGTTGGAGGTAAAAATTGGAGAAATCCAGGTGTGTATATTTCTCTGGTTCTGCTCCGGGTTGTGGGTAGACCAGCTTAAGCTCCTCTCCTCCCTTAATTTTTAGTTCAGTATTGGCTTTCGGACTCATGCATACCCAATCTACCCCCTTTGGCGGCTCGATTGTCCCGTTGGTTTCCACGGCCACTTCAAAACCCTTTTGGTGAAAGGCAGCAATCATTGGCGCATCAAGTTGTAACAATGGTTCGCCACCGGTACAAACAACGTAGGGGAGTCCTGGTAATTCAGCATTGGGCCACAAGGAGGCTACTTTATCGGCCAATTCCGCAGCGGTGTATCTTCCTCCATTTAACCCATCGGTACCCCAAAAGTCGGTATCACAAAACTGGCAGATGGCCTTGTGGCGGTCTTCTTCTCTGCCCGTCCATAGGTTGCAGCCACTGAATCGACAAAAAACTGCTGGACGACCACTTTGGGCGCCTTCTCCTTGGAGGGTGTAAAATATTTCCTTGATTTTATACTTCGCCATGTCCCTATTTTCTAATCTTTGATCTCTTGCAAAGGTAATTGTCTGGGTTCACTATAAATTGTTTACTTTTGCCTTTCTCTAAATTTGTAGCAAAAATTATAACAAAATAGCGCGGTAGGCGTATATATAATGTCTGAGAGCATGTTTGGAGGTCAAACTTTGGGCTGCAAAACAACACTTTTTTGATGACACATCGTTCTTTTTCTTATCCGTCTCGGCTCAGCCGAGATGCATTTCAAAAAACGCCTTGTTTCACCAAAAAAATGATGCTTTTCGCCAGCAAATCCGACCTCCAAACATGCTCTGATGCCTTCGCGCCTGACAAAAGCAGAAGTCTTCCAATATGTTCTGCTCACAAAACTACTTTTACCGCAAAAATTAAGCGAGCACAATGCAGTTTTTATACCCGACCTTCTTATTCGCACTCGCAGCACTGGCTATACCGATCATTCTGCACCTTTTCTATTTCCGTAGATTTAAAAAGGTGTACTTCACCAATGTGCGCTTCTTGCGGGAAGTCAAAGAGGAAACGAGTGCTCGGTCGAAACTTAGAAACCTACTGGTTTTGTTGATGCGCCTACTGGCGCTGGCGTTCTTGGTGTTGGCTTTCGCCCAACCCTTTATTCCTGTTGAAAAGAACGTTAAAATTGGTAGTAAGGCGGTGTCCATTTTTGTGGATAATTCCTTTAGTATGAATGCCCTTAGCCAGGATGTTCCTTTGTTAGAGAAAGCTCGACAGCGAGCACGTGAAATCGTCGAAGCTTACCAGCCAGAAGATGAATTTCAAATATTGACCAATGACTTTGAAGGACGCCATCAACGACTGGTGAGCCGGGAGGATGCCCTCAATTTGATTGATGAAATCAAACCCAGCCCTGCCGTCAAAGAATTGTCGAAAGTGCTGGTTCGTCAAGAACAAGCCCTCTCCGATGGCAATGCTGACAACCTGGTGTCTTATGTGATCTCTGATTTCCAGAAGAACATTACCGATATTCAAAATTACCAAGATACTACCGTGGCCATCAACCTCATTCCGCTACAAGCGGTACAGGAACGCAACATCAGTATCGATTCGGCCTGGTTTGAAGCACCGGTGCAAATGATGAATCAAACCAATGCTTTGATTGTAAGGGTGCGCAACCTGAGCAACGAAGACATGGACAATGTTCGAATGACTATCCGACAGGATGAAGAAACTAAGCCCGTTGGTACCCTAGCCATTCCGGCACAGTCTTCTGTTTTGGATACCGTCAATATTAGTATTTTAAAGACAGGTTGGCAAGATGCGGAACTGGCCATTACCGACTATCCCATCCAGTTTGATGATAAATACTATTTTACGTTTAAAGTGGCAGAAGAGATCAATGTACTGTTGATCAATGAGCAGCAGCGCAATCGCTATCTGGAAGCGGCTTTTACAGGAATCAATACGTTTAAACTCACTTCGCTCAATAGCAACAACCTGGATTATTCACAGTTTTCGAATTACCAGATGATTGTGGTGAATGAACTGACGACCATCTCTTCGGGGTTGGCTTTTGAATTATTGCAGTTTGTCAAGGCTGGAGGCAATCTAGTGGTTTTTCCCAACCGCAATGCCAATGTGGGAACTTATCAACCGTTCCTGGCCAGTTTTCCGGCTGATGAATTGTTGGAATTCCAGCAGCAAGAGCGTCGGGTAGGCAGAATTAATACAGATGAATTCGTCTTTAATGGCGTTTTTGAAAATAGAAATGAGAACCTCAAGTTACCGGTTACTACCGGCAATTTTCGGGTGACCAATTACAGCAATCGCAAAGGAGAGCAATTGCTCACATATCGGGATGGCAACCCCTTGCTGCTCAAATACCAAACGGGCCAGGGAAACCTCTATCTCTGCACGGCACCGATCAATGACGAGTATAGCGACATGGTACGCAATGGGGAAATCTTTATTCCGATGCTCTACAAAATGGCGATCTCTTCGGGCATCCGCAAGCCGATTGCCTATGTTATTGGCCGTGACGAAGTGTTGGAGACCGATCATAGAGGCACGGGGGCAGACATCGTCTACAAGTTAAAAGGCAAAACCGAAGAGTTTATTCCCGAACAGCGGGTGGTTGGCTCAAAAGTCTTTTTGACGGTAAATAATGAAATTCCCGAGGCGGGTTTTTATCAGTTATTCCTCGCTGAAAATGAGCCCTTGGATCACTATGCCTTTAATTACGATCGCAAAGAATCGGTATTGAATTACTACAATGAAGAGGATTTGCAAAACTTTGTAGGTGAGGTGGTGAGTGTGATCAAGGCTAGCGACAATTCCGTCATTACCAATATCATTGCTGAACGCAGTCAGGGCATTGTTTTATGGCGTTGGTGTCTGATTCTGGCATTGTCGTTTCTGGCTTTCGAAATCCTCTTACTCCGTTTTTGGAAGGCCTGATAAAAGGAGAAAGAGATGGGAAAAAGTGTATTGGGTAGGTTTGGGATGCTGGCATTGGTGCTATTGACGATTCTGTTCATTTTCGGCCGATTTCCCGATTTCTTCAAATATGCCAATAGTCGGGTCATCGAACCTTGGGGCGATGGATACAAATCCTATATCACCATTCTCTACCACATCAAGCACGATAGTACCTATTCTCATTTTGAGGGCATGAACTACCCTTACGGGGAACATGTTATTCCTGCCGATACACAACCGCTTATTTCCAATGTCCTACGGTTTATCAGCCGAAATATTATTGATGTATATCCTTATGCATTGGGCATTGTCAATTTTTCTTTACTGCTGGGCATCTTTCTTTGTGCCTTGTTTTTATACCTGATTTTCCGCCGACTGAAACTGCCGGACTGGTACAGCATTTTGGTGGCCCTGGGGCTCACTTTTTTATCGCCACAATTGGCCAGAATTGCCTTTCATTACGGCCTCGGCCACCCCGAAGTATTGGTCATCGTGCTGTATCTGCTGCTGCGTTTTGACGAAAAAATGCACTGGAAGTGGAGCCTCTACATGGCTTTGGTAGTCTGGGCTTACGCCAATATTCACTTCTATTATTTTGCCATCATGGCTTTCACTATCGGCGGGTTTTTCTTTTTCAGATATTTGCGCAAGCGACAGTGGAATCAATTACCGCAATATGCCTTGCACTTTGCTATCCAACTGGTCTTACCACTGATTTTTTTTGTGTTTTGGATGTATTACAACGATCCGGTCAAGGATCGCACCGATAGTCCTTGGGGCTTCTTTACCTATCGGGCTTTTCCGGAAGGTGTTTTTTATAGTGCAGATCTTCCCCATTTTAGATGGATCGATAATCATTTGGTGCACCTTCGACATGTGGGCGTTGAGAGCCAGTCGTACATCGGGTTGGTCTGTGTAATCACGTTAGTGGTTATTTTGATACCCTGGTTGAGAAAATTAATGCGTCAGCCTGCGCTCTCACTGCCTGTTACACAAAATGATTTTCTCAATAATATCTTTTATACGGGCCTTGCCATCGTTTTATTTGCGTTTGGGTTGCCCTTTATTCTGCCTGGGTTTGATGCCTTGCTGGAATACTCAGGCCCCATCCGTCAATTCCGCTCCATCGGTCGTTTTGCCTGGGTGTTTTATTACACCACAGGTATCGTGGCCTTTACCTGGTTGTTTTACTGGATGATGGAGCGGTCAGGTTTGCGCAAATGGGTGTTGGCCTTGGCCCTGCTGGTCTTGGCGCTAGAAGCTTACTGGAATGCGCATGTCCAGAACTTTGATTTGGATAAAGTGGAGGAATTTGAGCAGGGAAAGGCTTTTACCGAGATTACCGACCTTGACTACAGCAAGTATCAGGCTATTTTGCCCATTCCTTATTACAATATCGGTTCTGATAATTTCTGGTGGCACCTGAGTGGTTTTATTGGTCAAAAATCAGAAACACTGACGCTGCAAACCGGATTGCCGACTACGGGAGCCATGCTGACCCGTACTTCATTAGGGCAAACCCTCAATCAGATTCAGTTGGTCACAGAACCTTACCACATTCCTCGAATTTTGGAGGATTTTCCCAATCAAAAACCGCTATTGCTCCTGTGGGATGAAGAACGCCACCAGGAGAAACACCGAAATTACGAGCATTTGCGCGAAGGGCTGCAGCCCATTTTCCGTAAGGACGAATTGCTCTTCTACGAATTGCCCCTGGCTCTTTTTGCAGAGCGGATTGAACAGCGCAAGACAGCTGTCATCGCCGCGATTGATTCATCCGGTTTATACCCCAACGGGCCTTTTTTTCTATCCGATAGCATCAGTCAATACGTGTATCGGTCTTTTGATGATCAACCGGCTGATCAACAATACCACGGGGCAGGTGCTTTTCAGGGGGTGATGGACCTTGAGAATGTGGTCTATGAAGGCCCCTTACCGCTAACGGAAAGTAACCGCTATCTCATATCCGCCTGGATGTTTTTAGAAAAAGACTTGTATCCGCGAACGGAACTTGTTTTGCAGGAAATTTTACCTGGTACATCGGAGCCGATTCAGGAGCGCAAAATCCCTTGCCGGGAATGGCTTACCGCTTTTGATGGCAATGGCTGGGCGTTGTTGGAAGGCCAGTTTGTGGGACAACAATCCGGAAGTACCTTACGCATCAGTTTACAAAATAAAGAACTGGGAGATCAGCCGTTGTGGTTAGATGAATTATTGATTCGCCCCAGCCACCTGCATCTCTACCAAAAAACAACAGAAGAATTGTTTAAAGACAATCGCTGGTACTCCCGTTAGAATTCTTATTTTTGCCCCAATTTAGAATTTCTGCACAATCCATAAGCGGCATGAATTGGCTGATCAAAAATGCTACGATCCTCGACCCGCAGTCTTCCCATCATCGGCAGGTTGTTGATTTACTGATTTCCAAAGGTAAGGTTGAAAAAATTGGTAAAGACATCGATGCTCCCAAGGTGGAAGTTGTGGATGCTAAAGGGGCTTTCCTGTCACCGGGCTGGTTAGACCTTGGTGTACAAACCGGCGAACCGGGATTTGAGCACAGGGAGACCCTCGAATCCGTAGCTGCTGCCGCTGCTCGGGGAGGGTATACGGCCTTGGCGCCTTATCCGAATACTCATCCGGTGGTGCACTCCAAACCAGAGGTGTTTTATCTATTGCGGAAAACCCAGGGCAATCTCGTTGACTTTCATCCCATCGGTGCGATTTCGCAAAATTGTGGCGGAACGGATATCACCGAGATGATCGATATGCACCATGCCGGAGCGGTAGCCTTTTCCGATGGAACGCATCCATTGCAGCATGCCGGATTGATGATGCGGGCCTTGCTTTATGTCAAATCTTTTGGTGGCTTGGTGATGAATCAGCCACAAGATGAAACGATTGCGGGAAAGGGGCAAATGAATGAAGGCTTGACCAGCTTAAACCTGGGCATGAAAGGCATCCCGGCTCTAGCGGAAGAAATCATGGTGCAGCGCGATCTGTTTTTGGCGGAATACACGGATTCCCGTCTACATATTGCGAATGTATCCAGTGCACGATCGGTTGACTTAATTCGACAAGCGAAGGCCAAAGGTATTGCCGTCACGGCTTCCGTAGCGGTGATGAACCTGGTTTTTGAGGATGAGCAATTGAAGGATTTTGATGCGAATTATAAAGTATTGCCACCACTGAGGGGGAAGCAAGATCGCGAAGCCCTGTTAGCGGGCGTTAAAGATGGTACTATCGATCTGATCAGTACCAATCACGTGCCCTTGGAACAGGAAGTGAAAGAACTGGAGTTTCCCTATGCAGATTTTGGCGTGATTGGCCTCGAAACGGCCTATGCGGCGATCAATGCCTTGTTTGATGAAGCGTTGTTGGTAGAAAAATTGGCCATTGCTCCCCGGAAATTACTCGGGTTGGCAGTGCCCAAAGTTGAAGAGGGACAAACCGCCAATTTTACCTTGTTTGATCCCGCTAAAACGTGGAGCGTAACCGCAACGGAGTTGCAATCCCTTTCCCGAAATTCACCCTTTTTAGGAAAGGACATGAAAGGAAAAGTCTTGGCGGTTTTTAATAATGAATTAAAGGGCTAATCACCGAGCAAGAGACGGAGAAAAAATGGCCAAAAGAGGTTCCAGAATCCCGGTTTTACAGGGACTGAATGATTACCTCCAATCATGCACTTAGGGTTTTAATATTTTGCTAAGCGATTGACAAACAGAAAGAGGTGTGCAAGATTTTCAAAACCTCGAGAGAAGGTTATTTAATTTATCTCCGTCAAACTACCAAATAAGTGTTTTGGTAGAAAAAATTAAGAGACTCGCTTAGAAATTATTAGTTTGAGACCATTAACCAAACCATCTTTAAACTGATCATTATGAGTACTCTAGACAACCCACAAGTTGAACCAGTCAATACTTCGCCACAACAAACCATCTTGCGTTATGGAGGGATTGGTGGCCTGGTGCTGATTGTTTATTCTTTGCTTAACTTTGTACTTGGACTTTCCAAGCCTTCAGCGGGGACCTTCGTCGGGTTCCTAAACATTTTTGTCGTTATAGCCATTTATGTGTTTATGATGATCTACGCCGTTCGGGATCATCGCGACAATAATCAGGGGGGGTATATTACTTTTGGAAAGGCATTTACGGTGGCTTTTTTGACTTCCTTGCTTGCTGCCCTGATCAATACGGTATTTACGATCCTGTACATGAATGTCATTGATCCGGGCTACGTCGGGGATATCATGAAAGCGTCTGAAGAATTTTACGAATCTTCGGGTATGCCCGAGCAACAAATAGAGATGAGCCTGAGTTGGGCCAAGTCGATGATGGAACCCAAAGGACAGATGATTCTCTTTCTAATAGGTACCATTTTTGGTGCCATTATCTCCTTGATTGTGGCTTCTTCGATGAAGAAAAATCCACCAGAATTTCAATAGATTAATGAAGATAGACCCAAGTTTAAAATATGGAATTATGGCAGGGGTAGGCGTAGTCGCTTACTTCCTGCTATTTTATTTTGTGGATAGACCGCTGTTTTTTAGCCCATGGGTGTGGTGGTCCTCTCTGTTATTGTACCTCTGGGCCATGATTAGGGTGGCGCAGCCGGAGGAGGACCAACCGGATTTGCGGAGGGGCTTGAGCCGGGCATTTACAGTGTATGTGATTGCCAATGCCATTTATTTCTTATTTTATTACCTGCTGCTCGTAGAGGTTGATCCGGCGATGCTGGATTTGCAGCGCGAGCTGGTGATCAATCATCCAATGTACGAAGGGAAACCGGAAGACCTGGATTTAGACCTTACTCCGGGTAAGATTTTTTTTAATTACAGCTACAGCCTCATTGGCGGCTTTTTTCTGGCTTTGGTGGTAGCGGGACTTTTAAATCGCAAGTAAATGGATATTTCAGTAGTCGTACCACTGCTCAATGAAGAGGAATCCTTGCCGGAATTGGAGGCTTGGATCAAACGGGTCATGGAGGCCAATCGATTTAGCTATGAGATCATCATGGTGGACGATGGCAGTAAGGACAAATCCTGGGAAGTCATTGAACGCCTGGTCGCCGAAAACCCCAATGTGCGGGGCATCAAATTCCGGCGCAATTACGGCAAATCGGCCGCTTTGAATACCGCTTTTGAAGTAACCCAAGGAGATGTGGTTATCACCATGGATGCCGACCTGCAAGACAATCCCGATGAAATACCGGAACTGTACCGGATGATTAAGGAGGAGGGGTTTGATATGGTGTCCGGATGGAAAAAGAAGCGCTACGATCCGGTTTTGACCAAAAATATACCCAGCAAGTTTTACAACTGGACAGCCCGGCGCATGACCGGCATCAAATTACACGACTTCAATTGTGGTTTAAAAGCTTACCGCAGTGCGGTAGTCAAAAGCATCGAGGTCTACGGCGATATGCACCGCTATATTCCAGTATTGGCTAAATGGGCCGGTTTTAAGAACATTGGAGAAAAGGTGGTGCAACACCAGGAACGCAAATATGGGGTCACCAAGTTTGGCCTTGAGCGTTTTATCCGGGGGCCATTGGATTTGATTTCGGTGACTTTTATCTCGCAGTTTGGCAAACGCCCCATGCACTTTTTTGGCATGATCGGCACCATCGTCTTTATGGTGGGATTTCTTTCTGCGATCTATATCGGCATCAATAAGCTGATTCGTTTGGGACAGGGATTGCCCACTATTTTGGTGACCAATAACCCTTTCTTTTACATTGCACTCACGTGTATGGTCATCGGTACAGTACTATTTACTACCGGTTTTTTGGCGGAGTTGATCACCCGAAATGCACCTGATCGCAACGATTATCTGATCGAAAAACGCATTGGCCAAAAGCAATGAAAAAAATAATCATTCTTTCACCAGCACACCCACTCCGAGGAGGCATTGCCAGCTCGTCGGAGCGTTTGGCGTATGCCCTGCAAGACGCTGGTAATCAGGTGAAAATCGTTTCCTTTAGCTTGCAATATCCCGATTTCCTCTTTCCCGGAAAGACTCAATATACGGACGATCCGGCACCGGAAAATCTGGAGATTGAAACCCGTGTCAATTCCATCAACCCATTGAATTGGGTCGCCGTGGGGAATGCCTTGCGCCGGGAAAAGCCGGACTTGATCATTGTGCGTTATTGGCTGCCGTTGATGGGGCCTTGCCTGGGTACCATTTTGCGCATTGCCCGTGCTAATGGACATACCAAAGTGGTTGGTCTAGTGGATAATGCTATCCCTCATGAGAAGCGGCCGGGAGATCGACCTTTCACACAGTATTTTGTGGGAAGTGTAGATGCCTTTTTGGTTATGTCGCGTTCCGTGGCGGACGATTTGCGCCAATTTACGGCGACTAAACCCATCGAATTTCGGCCACATCCCATCTATGACAATTACGGTGACAAAGTAGAGATGGCTGTCGCCAAAAAGCACTTAAAATTGCCGGATATGGAGCATTACGTGCTCTTTTTTGGCTTTATACGCGAGTACAAAGGGCTGGATATCTTACTGAAAGCACTAGCCGATCCTCGCCTGGCGGAGATGCATGTCGGGTTATTGCTAGCTGGAGAATACTACAGCAACCAAGAGCACTACGAAAAAATGATCGCAGATTTGGGGCTGGAGGATCGCGTGATCAGTCGCACGGAATTTATTCCCAACGAGGAAGTGAAATACTATTTTGGAGCCGCTGAATTGGTGGTTCAACCCTATAAAACCGCGACCCAAAGTGGCATCTCGCAGATGGCTTATCACTTTGACAAACCGATGGTGGTCACCGCTGTCGGCGGCTTACCGGAAATTGTAGAACATGGAAAGGTTGGTTATGTCGTTCCTGTTGATCCTCAGTCGGTCGCAGATGCGATGGTCGATTATTTTCAAAATAATAAACAGGCAGCAATGGAGGCCGGTGTTCGGGAAAACAAAATTCGTTTTTCCTGGGAAAACCTGGTCGATGGGGTAGAAGTGCTTTACGCAAAAACCAATAAAAATGGATAACGCCCGCATCGCCAACCAAAGCGTTTTATTCAAATCAGCGGCTTTGGGGAGCATCATCCTGGCAGTCTTGCTGACCGGTGCCAATGTGGCCATTAATCGGTTGTTTCAAACCGAATCGTCCTTGATTGGCGGGGTGCAAATTGCCGTCAATTTATTGATTTTTTGGCTAGTCGTCACCAGTATCCTGCGGAGCATGCACAAGTTAAGGTCCAGTATTCCCGGTCAGTATTTGATCTTTGGCGGCGTAATGGTGGCCTTTGCAGGAATTCTGCTCCACGTGTTACTCATTCAGCTACTGCACTGGATTAGCCCCGGTTGGGGATTGGAACCTGGCTACCAGACCATCTTATTTTACGGGGTGCTTGGTATTATCGTATCCATCATTTCATTAATCAACCTCAAGGTGAAAAATAAGATGATGGGTAATGTGCTGGAAGTCCTTTTCATTGCTCTGGTTGTTTTTCTTTTTTACACCTTTATGAAATAAGACAAGATGAATCCGCGCATAAAAGAAATGATTGCCGATAGTGTCAATGTGAAGCAAAAGGTCTTGCAAGATGAGCCATTATTGGGAACCGTAGAGAAAGTCGTCCAGGAATGTATCGATTGCTTTCAGCGCGATGGCAAGGTGCTGTTTTGTGGCAATGGCGGAAGTGCCGCTGATGCCCAGCATTTAGCAGCAGAATTGTCGGGTCGGTTTTATTTTGATCGGCCGCCTCTTTTTGCTGAAGCGATGCACGTCAATACCTCATTTTTGACGGCAGTCACGAATGACTACAGTTTTGCCGATGCCTACGCCCGTATGGTGCAGGCCGCCGGCCGGAAAGGAGATGTCTTATTTGCGATGTCTACTTCCGGAAACTCTATCAATATCGTCAATGCCGCCAAGGCCGCCCTCAAACGGGAAATGATCGTGGTGGGTATGACCGGTGAATCCGGTGGTGATTTGGCCGCCCATTGCCAATACCTGATCAATATCCCTTCTAAAGACACCCCTCGTATCCAGGAATCGCACATGATGCTGGGCCACCTGATCTGTGAATTGGTGGAAGCCGCTTTATTTGAAAGAAAGTGAGCCTATGCATGCCCTCAAAAAATTATTAACCCATCAACATCCGACTCTTTTTCTCGACCGGGATGGTGTGATCAATCGCCGATTACCTGGTGAATACGTGAGCAAGTGGAGCGAGTTCGAGTGGTTGCCCGGTGTGCCGGAAGCCATTGTCCGGTTCAATAAATTGTTTGCAAAAACCATTGTGGTGACCAACCAGCAGGGCATCGGAAAAGGCTTGATGACGGAACAAGACCTGGTCGCGGTCCATGCTCAAATGCAGTTCGATCTGGAAAGGGTAGGAGGCCACTTTGATCTGATCCTACACTGCCCCGATTTGCGCAGCAAACCCTCCAATTGCCGAAAACCCCATCCGGCCATGGCCCTGGAAGCGCAACGACAATTCCCGGACATCCAATTTGAATATTCCCTGATGGTCGGTGATTCCGTGAGTGACTTGCAGTTTGGCAAAGGGTTGGGCATGACCACCGTTTTGATTACCTCGAATGCCGAAGAAGTGGAAAAATTGGATGCACTGGAAGCAGATGGGACGGTCGTTTTGGCGGATGTGCGGTGTGGCGGGTTGAAAGAGTTAATGGATAGGATATCCATTCACAAATAATCAAAGTTGGTCGGTTTGTCCGTTCATACAGCCGCTCGCTCACCTTCTAAATCTGAGGATTTTGCAGGAGGCTCGCTACTGTTTGATCTTTACCTAAAAAATCACCTCCGTAGCGCCATAGCCATACCGGTGATGGTATTCATTTTTAAAAGAAACAACTTGTGGGTTGTTGATCAGGCGGGTGGCAATGGCGTCGCGTAGTTTGCCTTCGCCTACGCCGTGGATGATGAATACTCGTTCTACGCCAAGTCGGATGGCCTGATTGAGGTAATTATCAAAATGGTCCAATTGCATGCGCAGGATGGCACCTTTATTCATCTTCTGAGGAAAGGGGGTGAGCTTCTCAATATGCAGGTCAATTTCCGGAACAAAGGCGGCAAACTCCTGCACGTCATTGAGATTGAACAGGGCCCCTTCTTGATGAGTGCTGGTAGGGCGGACATTGCGCTTGGTGTAGGATTGCAAGTCTTCATCTTTGGGTTTGCGGAGGTCGGAAGTTTTTAAGTTCTCAAAAACGCGAAACAAATGCACCGGTTTATTCAAAATGGGTGCAGTTCGAATGCGGCTAAAAAACTGTTTGGGTTTGATCTTTAGGTTTTTTTCCAATTTGCTGCCTGTTCCTTCCGTGGTCAGTCGCCAGCATTCGATGCTTACTTCGGGGGCATCGTTGAGCTGGTCGAAGGTGATTTCACCAACGGGTAAGATGGCCACCCCGTTCAGCTTGCCGTTGTGCCGAAAATGCAAGCGTTTTTGCAGGTAGAGTGCAAAGGAGACCAGCAGATTATATTTGGTATCGTTGATCAGGTAAATGTTGTATTTTTCGGTACTGCCATCTTTGCTGTGAATGGGCTCAAAGGCCAATTGCAGGCCCACACTTTTCAGGATGGTATACTGAACCTCCGGCGGTGGCATGATGGGGGGCTCCACGGTTTTGGGTTGTGGTCCCTTGACAATCTTGGCTTTGACTTTGGATTGCTCATCCTCTACCCGGATCAGATTTTCTACAAAAACCGGGATTTCCATATCGTCTCCCTTGATCAATACATTGACCATGTCCTCTGAGAGAATAGCGGTTACTTCGCCTTCGTCGCTACTGTGCAGAAATTTAACCTTGGTGCCGATTGCGAATAGCATGTGTTTGGATCGAGTAAAACAAATAAGACTTCACTACCTTTACCGGTAAAGGTACCAAATTGAATGAGTATGTGGTCCAGGCTCAGATGGAAAATTGCACAGGCGGCAGAAATACGCTGGTGGCAACAGTATTTGCGAAAGCAAGAACCGGAGGTATATCTCCACAATAAGCGGGCCTACTGGCATCGGGTGCTGCAGCAAATTGACTTTTATCCGCAGCCGGGTAGCCAGGTTTTGGATGCGGGTTGTGGCCCGGCGGGTATTTTTATGGTGTTGGAAGAGCTGAAGGTGGATGCGCTCGACCCGTTATTGGCCGCTTATGAAGAACGGCTGGCGCATTTCAATCGGGCCCGTTACCCACAGGTGAATTTTATTCAGGAACCTTTGGAAAATCTGGATGCTCAAGCAAAATACGATGCCATTTTCTGTTTGAACGCCATCAATCATGTGGCGGATATCGAGCGGGCAATGGATGCGCTGGTCACTGCCCTCAAACCCGGGGGGCAATTGCTGTTATCCATTGATGCACACAACTTCGTTTTTCTGAAAAAAATCTTCCAGTTATTACCCGGCGATATCTTGCATCCGCATCAATATGATTTGGAGGAATACCGGAGCCTTCTAACCTCAAGAGGATTATCCATCCAGCAGGAAGTGTTGCTCAAAAAAGGGGGTATTTTTGATTACCACCTCCTGCTGGCGGAAAAATTTAATTCACCAAAGTGACATCTCCTTTTAACAGAAGTACCGTACCATCAATCAATTCTACTTCTGTCCAATATACAAAGACCGCTGGATTGAGCAATTGCCCGCGGTGGGTACCATCCCAGCCGTACTGTGGATCATTGGGCGGGAAATCATAGACTTCGTACACCTGTTCGCCCCAGCGATTGAAGATCATCAGGGACTTGACTTTTCTCACAAAATTGGGTTTGGCAAAAATGTAGAACCGGTCGTTGGTGCCATCCAAATTGTGAGGAGAAAAGGCATTGGGGATGTAAATAGCCGGCCGACGATCTACCCGCAGCGTGACTTCCGCAGTGCTCAAACACCCTTCCTCACTGATCACCTCTAGGTGGTAAGTCGTAGTTTGAGTAGGACGAACGGTGGGGGTCAAACAATCACTACAAGACAGACTATCCCCGGGCGTCCAGGTGATGCTACTGATTGCTGATTCGGGCACATTGAGTTGAGGATATAAGGTCACATTTTCTCCCAGACGGATGGTAATCAACGGATCTAACTCCACTTGTAAATCCAACGGATCTGGAACGTAGGCCACCGTATTAAAATCACAACCATTATCATCTCGTACCACAATGGGGTACAACCCCGATTCGAGGCGAGTAAAAGATGGACTGGACTGGAATTGTTCTCCACCATCGATGGAGTAGGCATAGGGACCAAAGCCCCCATCCACATTATCGATTAAGATAGCGGAGAAGTCGCCCACACATGGACCGGCATCGACTTCCACTACCGCGTCTCTGGGCACTTCCCGGGTCACTTCGACCTGATCTTCAGACGTACAGCCGTTGCCGGTATTGGTCACCACCAGGGTGTAAATACCCGGGCTAGTGACGGTTGGATTTAAAGAAGAAGCACCACTGACCGTAGTTGGACCTTGCCAGGAATAAATGAAACCGGAACCTGTTGAAGAGCCTTCTCCATTCAGCGAAAGCTCCGTGATATTACAGGTTAAGGTACCCTCAGGACCAGCTTCAGCCATGGGCGTGGTAATGTCCTGTTCGACTACTTCTTCAACTGTTTCGGTACAACCATTCACGGTATTGGTGACTAACAACTGGTAAGTCCCCGGTTGGGTGACGGTCAACATTTCCGTAGTGGCATTCGGGATGGGGGTTCCATCTGCGGTATACCATTGCAACGTATAGGGGTCTGTAGTTTCATCTGTTTGTCCGATGAGGTTCACGCTATTGACTACACAAGTCAGTTGGGCAGGAGGAACGACCAGCACCTGCGGTGCGGCCACATCCTGATTGATGGTCACCACATCCGTAGCTTCACAGCCGTTTTCGAGGTCACGTACCAGCAGGATGTAATTACCGGGCTCGGTGATGGTTGGCGTCAAACTTTGAGCACCCGACTCAATTTCACCGTCAGCGGTGGACCATTGATAGGTGTGATGGCCGCTGCTACTGAGACTACCGTCCAATTGTAAGGAAAGTACATCGCAATTGAGAATATCATTACCACCGGCGTTGGCCTCGGGAGGGGTGATGTTTTGATCGACGACTACGCTGATGGATGTGGTACAGCCATTCACCGTATCCTCAACAAATAATTGATAGGTTCCTGGCTCATCAATGGTTGGCGTCAAACTATTTTGTCCCGTAACAATAGAGCCGTTGGCTGTTGTCCAGATCGGAACGGCATCGTGTGCTGTCTGGACCTGGGCGGAAAGTGCCAGCGCGGTCAGATCACAGGTCAATATTTCGGGGGGAGCAACGGAGAGTACCGGAGCAATCGTATCAATACCCACGCTGACTTGAGTGAGCTGGGTACAGCCATTGGTGGTATCGGTCACTTGTAGTTGATAAACCCCATCCGTGGAAACAGTTGGCGTTAATGATGTTGGATTCTGAATGCTATTTCCGGCAGGTGAAGACCATTGGTAAGAAAAACCCCCGCCGGTGCTGGATCCATTTCCCGAAAGGGAAACACTGTTTTGCGTACAGGTCAGCACTTCATCTACTGAGGCCACCGCAGTTGGTGCGATGGTGTCCAGGGTTACCGGAATGGTATCGCTGGCCGTACAGTTATTGTCGAGATTGGTTACATTCAAAACATACAAGCCGGGTTGATTCGCCATGATGGTAATTTGGTCTGGATTGCCAACGGGCGCGGCATCGATACCTTCCCAATTATATACCACATTAGCCCCTGAGCTTGAAGCGGAACCATCCAGCATCACACTGGTTTGCGTACAGTTCAAAATGAGTGGTGATCCGGCATCTGCGATGGGAATGTTGGGGTCGCGAGTCACCTGAGTTTGGGCTAGGGTCACACAGCCATTTGCTACATTCCGAATCAATAATTGATACATGCCGGGTTCATTCACCAGTGGTTCCATCTCATTGGCACCACTGACGATGTTGCCATCGGGACTGGTCCAGATGTATTCAAATTCAGGTCCGGTACTGGAGCCTGCGACATCTAATGTGATGGCGGTCAGTTCGCAGGTCAACTCCTCGGGAGGAGCAATGCTGGCCACCGGCAATGCAATATCCTGACTGATATTGACAACGGCAGTATCCCGGCAAAAATTCTCCGTATTGGTGACGATTAGTTGATAATCACCGGGTGCATTGATCTGTGGTAGAAGTGTACCTTGGCCGCTGAGCAAATTGCCGTTTGTGGTTGACCAAGTGTAATCGTACAAATTACCTTGTGAGGAGCTTGACCCGTCAATGGTCAATACCGTATCGACGCAATTCAAGGTCATTTCTGATCCCGCGTTTGCTTCCGGGAAGGCAAAATTGGCCGAAATTTGCACCGCATCCTGGCTGGAACAGCCATTGTCCAGGTTGGTGACGGTCAGCTGGTATTGCCCCGCCTGATCCACCTGCGGATCAAAAATGGTATTGTCGGCGAGGTTAACCCCTTCGGGGCTGGTCCACTCCAAGGCGAAATCGGTCAGCGGGAGGTTCAAATTACCTTGTAAATTGAGGGTGGGCGTCGCACAATTGAGTACCATATCCGGGCCAGCCGTGATATCGGGAGGCGTCTGGTCGGCGAGGACGGTGACGGTTTCTGTACTTTCGCAACCATTTACGTTGTTGAATACGGAAAAGGTGTAGGTGCCGGCTTCCTCTACTTGCCAATTCAGGTCATTCGCACCGGGTATATTTCCTGTTGCATTACTCCAATTGATTTGGAAATCATTGCCCGCATTGATGATGGAACCTTCCAGCGTATACCTCGGTTCGTAACAATTGATTAAGCCATCCGGGCCTACTTCAATTTCGGGAGGGGTGATGTTTTGATTAACCGGTAAGCTGATGGTACTCAAACAGCTATTGTCCGTATTTAGAATACTGAGCGTATAAGTGCCCGGTTCAGTAACGGTTGGCGTTAGGGTATTGCCATTGCCAATTTGTTGTCCGCTGTCACCCGTCCATTGAATATCAAATTGACTGCCACTATCGGAATTACTGGCGTCAATTATAATCTCCGTGGTGGCACAAGTCAAGATGCCTTGTACCCATGCTTCCACATTGGGGGCATTGGTGTTTTCGGTAACGGTCACCATGTTTTGAGCGCTACAGCCATTGGTTTCGTTGGTGACGATCAACAGATAATTACCGGCTTCACCCACTGTCGGGTTGAGAGAGGTGGAGTCTCCAATGATGAATCCATCATCGGTTTGCCACAAATAGCTGATGTCATTGCCCGTACTGGAGCCACTGCCATTGAGGGTGGCGGTGGAGGTTTCACAATCGAGTTCCTGCAAGGTGCCCGGATCAGCAATAGGGGCCGCTAAGTCTTCGGCTACCGTAACGGTTACCTCATTTTCACATCCATTGGAGTTATCCAAAATAGATAAGGTATACAGTCCTCCTTCCGCAATTTCCACTGAAGTGGAATCCGTAGGAGAGAGAATGGTCCCATCGGGGGTAGTCCAGGAATAAACGAGGTTGTCACCAAAATCGGAATTGCTACCATCCAGGGTAAGTTGTGGCGTATTACAATTGATGATGCCCGGCGTGGCGATGGCCACATTAGGGATGGTGGTGTTTTCTGCAATTGCAACGGTATCTTGATCGATACAACCGTTGGTACTATTGGTTAATTCCAGAATATATAAACCCGGACCGTCAATAGTGGGATTGACCATTCCCGGATCGTCTACAAAATTACCACCAATGGTTGTCCAGGCATATTCGATATTATTGCCGTTGCTGGATTGGCTGCCATCCAATTGAATGCTGGGCTGCTCACAGGTTAGCGTATCTGTGCCACCGGCAATAGCTTCAGGAGGTTCAATATCCTGCATGATTGTGAGCTGGGCGCTATCTTGGCAGTGATTTTGATCATTGGTAATGATCAATAGATAATCTCCAGGCTGATTCTGCGTAAAGGAGTTTTGGGAGGTATTGACCAGGTTGCCCATTTCATCAAACCATTCATAAGAAAAGTTATTGCCGCTACTCGATCCGGTGGGATCCAGCGTCACTTGCTCGTCTACACAATTGAGCACTCCGGATACATTGGCAACCGCTGTTGGAAAAGCAATGAAAGATTCGATGGTGGCACTTAGTTCGGATGAACACCCTGAGGCATCGGTGACGGTCACGGTATAATCTCCGGCCGGCGCATTGGTCAGTACGGAATCAACACTTCCATCACTCCATTCGTAGGTAAAACCGCCACTACCACCGCTGACAGCAATGGCAATCTCGCCTCCTTCCGGATTGGAGCAATCAATACTTTCCACTGCAACAACATTGGTGGTCATCGCATTGGGCTCGTCGATGGTTGCCGTGGTGGTGCCTATACAACCACTGGCATCGGTCACGGTAACATTATAGGTCCCCGGAGAAAGTCCGGTAATGGTATCAGAATCCGGTAGCCCCTGATTCCAATTGAAGTCGTAAGGGGCACTACCGCCGGTTGGATTCAAGAAGATGGCGCCATCGGCTTCCCCAAAGCAACTTACGGGAACAGGGTCCACATCGACCAATACATCGGTAATCCCCACTTCTCCCAAGCCGGAGACTTCACCCGGACAATTGGCAGCCGAAACACCTAACAACTGGTACGTGCCGGGTAAATTGGCCGGAAGCATATATTGATTACCGTATATATTGGTGATGGTGGTGATAAACCCTTCGACAGAATAAGTGAGGTCAAAGGGACCGATACCGGTAAATTCTACCAATAAAGAGGCATCAAAGTTGCCTTGGCAAATCGAGTCGGTGCCGCTGAGTTCGGCTGTCGGTGCATTGGGATAAACCACCAAGCCGGAAGCGGAACTTTGACCACAAACGTCGGTTACTGTGAGGGAATAAGCCTCCGGTTCGGTACCCACATCAATGGATAGGCTGGGGCCGAAAGTGTTGTTGCTCCACTGATAGGTAAAACCCGGTGTGCCCCCCGAAACATTTGGAAAGATAGTCGTCGTTTGATTTTGGCAAACTACCAGGTCTTCCAAGGACACGTCGATCGGGGGCGGTTCTACGATTTGGATGATCAGTTCGTTGGATTCACAGGTACAAGCGCCCTGCAATTCTAATACAATGGTTTCTATTCCTTCCGTAATGAAGTCGGCAAATACCTCAATGGGGATCGAGATGGAGGATTGCCCGGCAGGAATGGTGATACTGGTAGGGAAAGCCGAATAGTCGACACCCGGAGTAGCGGTACTGGAATTGGACAAGTTAAAGTTGACTGTAAATGGTTGGCTCAGGTCATTGGTAAACCGCTGAAAAGTGATGACGGCGCTACCACAAGATTCGTAGACAATGTTTTGGGTGGCCCCTGGTCCCAGGATATCAGCGGTCATATTGGTGGTTGAACCGGCGGCAAAACTATTGGCTTCCAGAAATACGGCAGAGTCGTAGATGCCGTCACCGCGGTCACCAACGGCTAGCTTGATATGATAGGTTTGACAAGGTTGTACATTGGCCACAGCCGTTAAAACGGTGGTAAAACCATCGTATTCAATATCCATCAGGGCAAACTGCTCTCCCGTTGCACATCCGGTGGCATTGGGGCTATTGTCATGATAAAATTCGGGGTTTGAGTTACTATTCACGGAATTGATGGCCACATAATCGCCACTGGGCAGCACGGCAATATTATCGGCATTGAGAAAGAAGTCTCCATTAATTCCCGGGCCACGGATAAAGAAACCAAACACGTCATTAAATTGACTGCCGACCCATTCACAATATTCTTCAGAGGCAAACACATAACGGAAGGAGATCTGGCCGACTGTTGGTGTGAAGTCAAATTCAATAGCTGCCACATCAAAGATACTGGAGCCTCCACCGGTCAATTCCGAAAGGTCGGGGTCTCCCGCGGAGAGGCCATAATCAGTACCCGCATCAGGAGCTTGGTTGGGGCCAGCCGAAGTTCCAATGTTGCCGGTAGATAAGATTACCCCTTCTTCAATGCCTATGGAAGAGCCACCATTGCTAAACGTTCCAAGCTGACCAGTGGCACCTTTTTTAAAGGCCCCTGCCACATCAAAACAGCCTCCGCCAATAAATACATCTTGTATTAGGCTTTGTGCATTATTGTTTACGGAAGTACTGATGCCCGCCATGACCTTTTGGTATTGGGTGCCTTCACAATCTTCACAGTAAATGGTCAAATTGGCAAGATCACTTTTAATACACCCGGGGATAAAGGTGACTTCCTGGCAACTGGAGGTGGCTAAAAAGTGAAGTATTGATGCACTTTCCTGCTGAACTTTGGGATGGTTTTCAATCAGGATCTGATGATTGCAATTCCTTTGTTTGTCAGTTGCCACCAGTTTGTAGGTCATGCCTTCCTCCAATCCACAGAGCAGTAGTTGTTGGGTTTGGCCGCTGTGATCGATCGGAACACGCAGATAGGGGCGATCAACTTGGATGGTGGTTGACTGTGAAAAAAGAGGAAGAGCAATAATCGATAGAATGAGCGGTAAAAGTGACTTCATCTGCCAGGATTTTTCGTGTTGTTTCCCAATATTTTAAGAAGGTGTTTTACACCGGAGAGCGCAGATTATCCACTATGTGCTAAAATAAGCATTTTCAAGTTCATCTAAATGCGAAAAGTGTACTATTGGTCAAAAGTTATCTCTGAAGACGGAAAAAGAGATATTGAAAGAGAAGCTTTGTCACAATTGAGACAATAGTAAAGCTATTGGCAATCTCAATTGTGACAAAAGAACCAAGAAAATGGGAGAAAAAGGCAATCAATTTAGTAAGGTAATATCCCCTTTCAAAATGATCACGCTACCGTCAAAAAGCTCAACTTCGGCCCAGTAGACAAAGACGCCGGGATTCATCCTTTGTCCGCGATTGAGGCCATCCCAACCAAAATTGGAGTCATTGGGGGGGAAGTTTTTCTTTTCGAAGAGCAATTCTCCCCAACGGGTAAAAACCTGAAACTTTAACACTTCATTGACCAACCCTTCCTTGGCGAAAATGTAAAAGCGATCATTGATACCATCTTCATTATAGGGCGAAAAAGCATTGGGGATATAAATGGAAGCCCTCCTGTCCACTCTAAGATTGACCAATGCTGTACCGACACACCCATCTTCATTGACCACACGCAGTTGGTACTGCGTACTTTGTTCCGGAACAACAGTGGGGTTCAGACAATCAGTGCAACTTAGGCCATCTGCGGGAGACCAGGTGATTTCAGAAATGGTGGATACTGGAACACTCAAGGTCGTATTGATTTGGTAGAGATCTCCCAATTGCAATTCCACCAAAGGGACTACGTTAATCACCACTTCCAACCCTTCCGGAATATTGGTTTCGGTTTCGATTTCGCAACCATTGATATCGCGGATGACCACGTTATAATCGCCGGAAGTAAGGCTGGAGAAGATGGGGCTGGACTGGAAGGTATTGCCTCCATCAATGGAAAAGCTATATGGACCAAATCCTCCTTCAATATCTTCTATCAAAATGGTGCCAAAGTCGTCATTGCATGGGCCGGTGTCTACACTCAGGTTGGCCGTTCTAGGTATTTCTTCAATGACCAGAACCTGATCGGAATCAGTACAGCCATTTTCGTTATTGGTGACTACAAGTGTATAAGCACCTGGAGTATTCACCGTAGGGGTGAGGGTACTCCTGCCGGCAATCGGATCTTCGGGGGATCCATTCCAGGCATAGCGGTAATGTTCACCTGTAGAAGAAGCGGTCCCTTCGAGTTGGATTTCCCTGTTTTTGCAGGTCAAGATTCCGGTGGGGCCTGCCTCGGCTATTGGAGGGGTGATGTTTTGTATCACTTCCTCACTAATGACTTGACTACATCCATTCACGGTATTGGTCGCCATCCATCGGTAGATTCCAGGGGTTTCTACATTGATGGTAAATCCGGTTGCACCAGCCAGCGGCTGTCCATCGCTGCCAAACCACTGATAGGTGTACGGTACATTGCTCTCATCGGAGTTTCCGGTAAGCGTAGTATTAAAGGTTATACAATTGAGCTCCTCCGGTGTGGAAATGTTTAGGTCTGGTGCCACGGTGTCTTGTACCACAGAAGTCATGTCGATGCTCGTACAGCCATTGACGTTGTCAGTGACGATAATTTGATAGACGCCGGGTGCTGAAATTTCAGGTGTTAGCCCTGATTCACCGGTTATAATTTGACCGTTATCCGTTTCCCACTGATAAGAATAATTGCCATTGCTACTAGCAGAGCCATCCAATGTGAGTGTAGTTGTATTACAGTCTAGCAAAGCATCTGGCCCGGCGCTCGCGATGGGGAGCGTCGTATTTTTTATAACTTCTACATTATAGAAATTGATACATCCATTCACCAAATCGGTTACCAGCAAATTATAAGTACCACTTTCATCCACCAATGGCTCAAAAGTATTGATCCCATCTAGAAAGTGGCCATCGCTGGTTGTCCATACTGGAGACAACGCATGAGGAGAAAGCGGTTGGCCTACAATATTAATTGTCGGTTCCGCACAGGTAATCGTATCGGGTGGGGATAGGCTGACCATGGGTAAAAGTGTATCAATGGGCACCTCTACCAGATCGGTTGAGGTACAACCGTTAGAGGTATCCGTCACCAATAGCTGATAGGTGCCTGCATTAAAAACGGTGGCTTCCTGACTGGTTGCGTTATCAATAGGTAAGGCATCGGGTGACGACCAGAAATAGGTGTACTCCGTGCCTGTTGTGGAGTTTTCAGCTGAGAGATTAGCCATCATCAGGGTACAACTCAGCGTGTCCAGGCTTTCGCCAATGGCTATTGGAGAGAGCGTGTCAATGCCTACTACGACGGTATCTCTAGTGATACATCCACTTTCGGTATTGGTAACGATCAACTCATAGCGACCTGGTTGATCGGCTTGCGCGAGAATGCTTTGATCATTTGCGCTGACGGGATTGTCTAGCCCTACCCAGTTGAATAACATGGTATTGGTAATGGACGAATTGGTACCATCTAAGGTGACAAGAGGTTGGTCGCAGGTGATTTTATCGGGAGCCTCCGCAACGGCAATAGGTATTCCGGGATCTACGACGACCTCTGTACTGGTGCTATCCCGACATCCATTATTGGTATTGACAATTAGCAGTTGATAGGCCCCTCCTGATCCAATCAAGAGCGTCTGGGCCTGTTGTCCATCCAGGATAATTCCGTTGGTTGTAGACCATTGGTAAGCAAATTCCGGCCCGGAGCTAGACCCTGTGCTAGAAAGCACAAAAGAAGGTAATTCACAATCTTCAACCTCTTGAGAATCAATGTTCGCAATGGGGGGGGCGATATCCTCGAAGACCACGAAAGTGGCTGTGTCCCGGCAAAAGTTTTCGGAATTGGTGACGATTAATGTGTAAGTTCCCGGAGCATCGATATTGGCTATAGCTGCTGTACTACCTGATAGAATATTGCCCAAACCGGTAGACCAGGCGAACTGGTCTGCACCAACGGAGGAGGAAGCATCAAGTGGCAACTGTGGCGTCACACAATTTAGAACCGCCGAACTATCAGGAGCAGCTACCGGGTAATTGAAATCGCCTGCAATTGTTACGGTATCTGTGCTAGTGCACCCATTGGCCATATCTGTCACCGTCAATACATATTGGTCTGGATCAGTTACTTCCGGTTGGAGGACATCTGTTGCGGAAAGCACGCCCCCATTAAGGCTCTGCCAATTGATGACTTGGCTGGCGTTACTATTGGCAATATTCCCTTGTAGGTTCAGTGCTGTAAACTGGCAGTTGAGTGTATTATCTGCTCCGGCAGTGATTTGAGGATAGTTAAAATTGGCGGCAATGAACACACTATCGAGTCTCTCGCAACCATTGTCATTATTGTAAACCGCCAATGTATAGGTGCCACCACTATTTACCTGGATCATGGGATCGGAGGTATCGGTTAGAATATTCCCATCAGCGGTGGTCCAGGAATAAGAAAATCCAGGCCCGCTGCTAGAGGCGGTCCCATCCAGATTGATTTCCGGGTAGTAGCAATTGACGGTGTCAGGAGAAGCAATCGCCACTACGGGCAATTCGGTGTCTTGGAGTATCAAGACAGAATCAATCCGACTACAACTATTGCTTTCATTGTAGACCTCTAGGTAGTACATCCCTCCTTGGTCGACTTGTACCGTTTGTAGGGAGGGGTCTCCCAAAAAGTGGCCGTCAATACTGGTCCAGGTATAATTGAATTCGGGCCCCGCCGAAGAGTTGCTGCCATCTAGTAATGCAGTGGCTTCCAGACAATTGATGGTGTCAGGAAGCCCCGCTTCCACTATTGGAAAATCTTGATTTGACAATACAATGGTACTATCTACAGTCTGGCAGTGATTACTGGTATCCGTCACTACGAGAAAGTAGGTACCGGGAAGCCCCCAGGGTAGATCTTCCGCACCGCTCCCAATGACATTACCCAGGCTGTCTTCCCAGGTATAGGTCATCATTGCACCTGTACTAGAACCGGTAGAGGAGAGCTGAATTTCATCCTGAACGCAATCCAGGATGCCCGAGGATTGTGCCATTGCCTGGGGATAGTTCACTAGATCAACGATAGATCGGCTAATCTCTGTGGTACAATCATTTTCATCAGTGATGGTCAATAAATAGGTACCAACGGAGAGGTCGGTGATGGTTGCATCCGTTTGTCCCGAGTTCCATGCGTAGGTGTAATTTCCCGTGCCGCCGGAAGCATTAGCGGAGATGGTGCCTCCGTTAAGATGCTCACAATCAATGTTTTCCAAAGAAGTGACGGAGGCTTGTAAAGGTGCTGGCTCTTCTATGTTCGTTTGCATAGAGGCAAAACAACCTTCTGCATCTGTCACCATGACTTCATAATTTCCGGGGGGCAGCCCCGTAACCCTAGCCGTATCCGGAAGGGATTGGTTCCAATCGTAAATATAGGGCCCCGTTCCTCCATTGACGCCTACCAGAATTTGCCCGTCATTGGCTCCGGTACAGCTGATATTTGTGCTATCTATATCCAAAGTGATTTCGTGGAAAAACACTTCGCCGCTACTGAAGGCAACACCTGGGCATCCCGCTTCATCAATGGCCACAAGATGGTACGTGCCGATGTTATTGGCCGGTAATTGAAATTGATTACTATCAATTCCTGTAATTGTGTCTAAAACACCTTCAAATTCGTAAACTAGATCAAAGGGGCCATTTCCGGTGATTTGTACCGGCAAGGAGGCAGAGGGATTGCCATTACATATAGAATCGGTTCCAACTACAATTTGTGCATTGGGATAAATGGCTGAAACCACTATACTGGTATCTTGAGTGAGGTTACAAAAATCAGTAACAGTGAAGGTAACCGTATCTGGTTCTTCAGCTGTGGTGACCTGCAATGAAGGCCCGGCTGTGCCGTCGTCCCAGGAATAGGTGAAACCCGGGGTGCCGCCCGATACGACAGGCGTTAGCGTGACCGATTCTCCCAAGCAGGCTGCCTGATCTTGCAAATCAATTTCGATGGGAGGTGGATCATGTATATCTATCTGTACCGATCGGGTAATACAGGAGCAGGCTCCATCCAAATCAAGGATAATGGTTTCCACTCCTTCTTGCAGCTGGTCGGAATAGATATCAAGGAAAAGGGTATCTGTCGCTTGGCCGGCAGGAATGATGATGGTGTCGGGTAAGATACTGAAATCGACTCCCGGAGTCGCCGTGCTCAAAGGGGAAAGGGAAAAGGTTACTTCGTAATCTTCACTCAAGTCAGCAGTAACTCGTTCGAATACGACGTAAGCACTACCACAACTTTCGTAGGGAGAATGGTCATCCACTCTTTCTCCTTGCGCAGCAGCCATAATGGTGGTGGGAGCACCTGCTCGGAAACTCTTGGCCTTTAGAAAAACTGCTGAATCGAATATTTTGTCGTTGAGGTCAGCAATGGCCATTTTGATATGATAAGTAGAACAGGGCATAACATTGGCCACAGCCGTCAATACGGTTGTAAATCCATCGTATTCGACAAGGTTTATTGCAAATTCTTCACCGGAATAGCAGGTATCTGTTGGGGGCGTATTATCGTGAAAATAGGCGGAATTGTTGGTCAGGTTCACTGAATTGACCGATACATAATCTCCATTATCAGGGATTTGTGCAATGTTGTCGGACCCCATGAAAAAATTGCCGTTGATGCCTGGTCCACGAATAAAGAATCCGAAGGCATCGTTAAAATTGGTATTGGCATATTCACAGTATTCTTCTGAGGCGAAGACATATTCAAAAGTCACTTGTTCAACGGTAGGCACAAAATCAAATTCAATGATGGCCACATCATAAAGGTTGGCAATATAATTGGTGGCCGCCCGCAGATCCGGATCATTGTTGAGGAAGGCCATTTCGGTGGTGGTTTTGGTATCTGAATTGGGACCAATGGCATCGGCGATATGGCCTGTAGACATGATAATGCCTTCTTCAAAACCGATGGAAGTGCTCCCATTGGCAAAGGTGCCGATCTGCCCATTGGCACCTCTTGAACTAATGTCAAAAACGTTGAAGCATTCTCCGTCTACCAAGATGTCTTCCACCAGATAAGGGATGTCTTCATTGACAGTTGTGGTAATGCCCGCCATCACTTTTTCATAGCGACTTCCCTCACAGCTTATGCAATAAACGCTTAGATTAACGCGCCCTTTTTTATTACATCCCGGCAGGAACAAAAGGCGTTGGTCTGAGCCGGTAGCCTCAAATTGCAACTGGTTCTTTTCCCGATTCTTATTGGGCGTGCTAGCATCAAATTGTAACAAATGATCGCATTCCTGCAAATCATCAGTAAGGCTGACCTGGTAAGTCTGATCGGGGGTCAATCCGTGAAGCTGCAATAGTAATGGATTTTCCTGGTATGAAAAATTTTGCCGACAGTATGGACCCTTGATATTTAAATCAACAGAATTAATTTGGCCTGGAGCAAGAATTGGCAATAAGACAGTAATAACGAGTATTAGCTGTTTCATGAAACAATAGATTTGGACAAATTCGTCTTGAATGAATACCCAGCAAGACCCAATCAGGCTAGCTGGAGGTTACGGATTTTATTACCAAGCTTTGAAATTCGTTACATGACGTGACTAATGGCTTAGTGCACGTTTGGAGGCAGTCATTCAGCCCCTGTAAAACTGGGATTCTGGAACCTCTCTTCGGCTATTTTCTCGTCCGTATCGGCTCAGCCGAGATGGACCCAAAAATCAGCCTCACGAGAACCCAAAACCTGCAATTTTCGCTGTTAAAGCACCACCTCCAAACCTGCACTTAGCATTAAATCAGTCACTAAGAGGGACTTGAGCGCTACTTGAATTTGAGTGTTCACATTTATTAATGCCGTTAAAAACCACAACGTATCATAATTCAACGTCGTAAGAGTGGTTTTGACAAAGCAGGAAGATCAAAGTCAAACAGCTTTAAAAAGGGGGAATGATTATATAAAAAATTTGCTAATGCGAAAATAATCAATTATTTGCTCTGCATGAATTATTTCACTATTTTATTAAAGTAATGTCGCCCTTGTATATAATTATTTCACCGTCGATCATCTCGATTTCTGCATAATAAACAAAAACGGCAGGATTTAATGGCCTACCATGAAACCACCCGTCCCAGCCATGAGCAGGATTGTTAGGTTGAAAATCCACCTGTTCAAACAGCATTTCTCCCCAGCGGTTGAATATTCTAAAGGTCTTGATTTCCTTTACTTCCTGCCCGGCAAAGATCATCGCCACATCATTGGTACCATCGTTGTTGGGGGAAAAGGTATTGGGAATGTAGACATCTCGATCTCTACGTACGTAAACGGTGAGTTGGTCGGATGCCGTACAGCCACTGGTGTCAATGACGGTCACGCCAAAAGTGCTGGTGTATTGGGGACTTAATACCAATTCTTCCGGGATTTTTGTATTCAATGAGTCTGGTTGCCACAAAATGGTATCGATCCGTTCAATAGGAACATTAACCAGCGCGCTGAGTATGATTTCATCGCCCAATTGAATGATGTTTTCAACACCTTCAATGTTGGTAATGAGCTGAACATCAAGCTGGTCCGGTTCGTCTAGGTCAAAGTTTAGCGTTACCTCACAGCCTTCGCTATCTACAATTCTAATGTCATAGGTGCCTGGTGATAACTGCCCAAAAAAGGACTGGCTGCCCATAGAGGTTTCATTGAGAAAGTAGCTGTAAGGAGGAGTGCCTCCATTTACTGCTGTAATGTTGATGAGGCCATCATTAGCTTGGAAACAGCTGATATTGGAGATGCTGATATCTGGTAGTAAAAAGGCAATGTCGTTGTTTACAATGACTTCATCATTGCTCCTACATCCGGTCAGGGTATCTATGACCGTCAAGAGATAGCTGCCAGGCATGTTAACATCTGTAATTGCTCTGGTCCGGTCGAGTATGTTGCCATTATCATCCATTGTCCATTCGTACACGATGGCTGGTCCCACCGTGGTTGCACTTCCTCCAATACTACCGGTATTAAACAAACAATCTAGTGTAAGATCCTGACCTGCATCCGCGATCGGTGTTGGATGAATGATCACGGTCACTTCTGCCGAAGAATTGGGGCAAGGCTCCGCTGCCGTAATGCGATAGTTGAAGCGGTAGGTTCCCGCAGGGCTAGTGCCAGGCCGGAAGGTGCCCAAACTGGCGTTAAAGGCGCCCGTTGGCGAAGGAGTATCAGAGGTTTCTTCCCATATTCCACCTGGCGTACTGCCTTGTAACAGGTCGGCAAGATCAATTAGCGTATCCAAACCGCTACACCATTCGAAAGCGGCGGAGGGGGTCCCCGCATCAACGGGTTGGTTGACGGTGATGTCGATTGGCGCTGGCGCAATCACGGCACACCCAGTGACAGGACTATCACCAATGTTGACAATGCTAAGTGTTGTGGTGTTGGCCGGAGATACCGTAATGGTACTACCGTCATTCAAATTTGTATATAAGGTATCGATGTTCCCATCGTTAATTAAAACATCAAATGGGCCGCTAGTCGGTTCAGAGAAAGTTAGCGTAATCGTACTGGTCTCGCCCTGACAGATGGGACTCTCTGCTTCCCAGGTCATTTCCGGAGTAGGATGAATAATGATCTCAATACTAGTGGTGTCATCAGCACAGGGGGCGATACCGGAAAGTCGGTATTCGAAGGTGTAATTTCCTGGTAAAAGGGGGGCAACACTCAAGGTACCAGCTCCTGCGTCAAAAGCGCCAGCTGTGGTAGGCGAAGAAGAAGTTTCTACCCAAATACCATTTGCGTCAGCACCTTGTATTTGGTCAATTAGATTAATGATAGAATTTGTACCACTACACATTTCCAGGGCGGGCAGCGCAGTACCGGCATCAACTGGTTCATTGACCACAATGGTTAAATCACCTGGTAATGGAATCTGGCAAGCGGGTAAGGCTGTATTAACGATTGCTACGACGGATAGGGTAGTGGTGCTTCCTGGAATAAAGGGCAAAGTGCTACCATCCATCAATCCGGTGTATTGGGCGTCGGCTTGGCCATCATTGATCGTGAGGTCATAAGGGCCACTTGCCGGTCCATCCACAGAGAAGGTTACCCAAGTGGTATCTCCCTGGCAAATTGGGCTGGTTGCATTCCAGTCGAGGCTAATTTCCGGGCAGGACAAGGTCTCACAGGTGAAATCATAGATTTGATCGGGACAGGCCGTGGTGTCAATAACGGTAAGACTAAAGTCGAGACTGGTGCCCGGCAAGAGATTTTGAATGACCAAACTGGTATCGGAAAGCCAGGTGGTTTCCAGTCCAATAGGCATGGCTAAATAATATCCGGATGCCAAATTGATATCGGTCCAATCAATGCTGATGGTCGTATTATCAGAAGAGCAGCTGATTGTCGGCTCTGGCAAGGAAGCCTTGACGACGACTGTTTTTGTAAATTCATTGGAGGGACAACCATTTTCGTCAATATTCAGGCGAATCGTATAAGTACCCGGCGTATCCCAGGTGATGACATGAGGTCCTGCGCCATTACCTGGCAGGAACGGTTGGCCAGCAAAATCCCAGGTAAAATTGGCATTGGGGCCGGCTGCTCCTGTGAAGAATAATGTGTCGGAGGTTCCCACGCAGACGTTTTCCATCAGGTCAAAAGCGGCTACAGGTGTGGGAAGAATTTCAATATCGATGCTATCAGAATATTGGCAAGGGCCATTGCTGAAATTCAGAAATAAGGTCGTGATTTGCCCAATTCGACTGCTGTCAATTAAAAATACGCCATTTAGGGTGTCCAAAAGATTTTCTCCTGTGAAAACCAATGTACCGCCCATTGTATCACCGATGATGCTCCAACTGAGATCAATGGTGTCGGTTCCGCTGTAGCAAATGGGAGGGATTTCTTCCAGGTCAATGCTAATATCTGGACAACTCGGGGTTGAACAACTGAGTGTTGCCAAGCTATTGGGGCAGCTATTGCCACTTTCTACCTGCAATTCAATGTCTACTGTTTGCCCCGGAATCAAATTGTCCACTAAATAGCTGGTTGGAGTAATCAATTGGCCGGGAGGACCTTGCAAAACATTCACCTGGAATCCGGCTGATCCGGCCACATTATTCCATTCGAATAAGATGCTGGTGAAGTCGGAAGTACAGCTGATTGCTGGAGTGTCAACTGGTGTTTCTAGCACAATGTCTTTATTCAAAATCGGCGAACTACAATCACCGTCGCTGATTTGTAGGGAAACGCTTTGTGTGCCAGGGGTATCCCATATAAGTTGATATGGACCTGGGCCGCTACCGCTAAGAACAGTGGCTGATCCAAAATCCCAGTTGTACACAGTGGTCGGTGCTATTCCTCCGGCAAAACTCACCTGCACCGTATCATTTAAGCAAGTGGTATCCGGCAGGCTAAAGTCGACCGATAATTCAGGAAGTATACTGAAAGTCAAGGTGTCACGATAACTACAGAAGCCATTGTAAAACCAGAGATAGATTTCATTTTCCTGATCAAACATGCTGCTATCCACCACAAAGGTACCGGCAAGGGTATCGATCACACCATTACCAGACCAGATGATGGTATTGCCCACTACTTCTATACTATCGGGGAAGCCATAACTCAGCTGGAGGGTGTCCCCAACGTTGCCATTACAAAGTGGAGGAAGGTCATTGATTACAGGACCTCCAGGGCAGGCAATCGTTTCGCACAAGGGAAAAATTAAACTATCAGGACAGCCATTGTTACTGATCAGTAACATGCGGAGTCCAATTTCTTGCTCGGGGTTTAGGTTGTCAACCAGGTAGCTCGTATCGGAGGTTATCGTCCCTAAGGGGCCATTGAGCACACTTATAATATAGGCCAGCACATTGTCTACATCATTCCAGGTGAAGGTAATGGTAGATAGGGTAGGGTCACATTCTACCATAGGAGGTTCAATGGGGGTATCTACTTGCGTTGTATAGCTGATCGTATCCGCCAAGCATCCAGGCTCTTCCACAATTAGGGTAACTTCCTTCATGCCTCCCATTTCCCATTGTACCTGGTAAGGCCCTTCGGCCGTGCCTTCAATCACCGTAGCACCATCAAAATCCCAGGAATAGATCGCATTGGGACCGGCACTACCGGTGAAAACTACTTCAATGGTATCTCTGCTACAGATCAATTCTGGGAGTAGAAAATCAGCTATTGGTGGGGAAGAGATGAAAATATTTAATGAATCTGTGGTTGTACACCCATCAAAAGTATAGGCATAGGTGATCAAATGTAATCCTGTATCGGCGATAACCGGATCAAAAATGCCAGCAATAGAATCAATGATGCCGGGTCCATTCCACTCGCCTTCACCTCCAATTGGATTGACCATCACCTCTAGTGCGATGGTTTGCAAACTTGAATCATAACAAATGCTATCTACCATGGAGATGATCACGTCGGGAGCAGAGCAACTGACGGCCTGACAACTGATGGTGTCGGGGGTGCCTACACAACCAGTTGCATCCTCGGCGGTAACCACCACTTCTACTATATCATTGGATGGTAAATTGCCCACGGTGATGGTGTTTCCGTTGATGGTGCCTGCTTGACCACTGATCACTTCAACAACATAGTTCGTCGCTCCGGGTACGTCATCCCACGCGATCGTCACGGAGTTGCTACTGACTTGCTCGCAATTCAAAATTGGAGCTTCTGGACCTTCGTTAACAATAATGGGAAAGGTGACACTGGCGTCGCAGGGAAAATCTCCTACCTGATAGGTTACACTGTGGGTGCCTACGCCCAAAACCGTTGGATTGAAGGTCGCATCAATGGTCCCATTGATGGTCCAGAACCCACCTGGTTCTGCTTCAGGGGTGAGTAAGTTATTGAGATTGAAAGGGCCATCCTGGATACACAATGGAGCTGGAGGTGTCCAATCAGCTAAAGGTGGTGCTGTAATTTCTATTTGTTGCTCCAAGGTAGACACACAGGGAGGTGTCCCGACCGAATAGACCAAGGTATGAAAACCAGGTCCTAAGTCAGAGGGAGAAAGAAAAGTCGCAATCTGGCCGTTCACGGTCCAGGTGCCTCCCGGCGTGGCATTTGGGGTGAGTAAGTCATTTAGTAAAAATGGAGCGGATCCGGTACATAATTCTTCTTGCAGGGCCCAATCCGGATTGGGTAACGGATCGATAATGATGAAATCTGTTTCCATAGTGACACACGGGGCCGTACCTACGGTATACGTTACTTGGTGTGCACCTGGACCCAATAATAAAGGATCAAAAAAAGTAGCCGGAAAGTTATTGATGGTCCAAAAACCACCCGGAGTAGCGCCGGGGTCCAGTAAGGAGCTCAGGTCAAAAGGAGGCGAATTTGGACACAACCCAGTGGGGGGTGTCCAGCTGGCATCGGTGGGTTGTACAATCACCGTTACCTGGTCCATTGCTTCGCAAATTTCTCCAAAAAATAAGTCATCTACGGCAAAGTCATTACCACTTGCTGCTGTATTTTGGTTTACCATACAGATTTCCACAGAGTTGTTGGGGCCTGAATTCCATTCCTGGAAAAAATTGGACCAAACACAGGTGGCCGATGGGGCTGTGAAAATATTTCCCAACAAAGCTCCATTTACAGAAAATTGTAATTGTGCGGGAGCTTCAGAAATCACTGACATGACCCAGGCACTAAAGGCATAATCGGTAAAAGGAGTGACGTTTACTGTTTGGCACAATACGTTCTGATTGGCGGTGCCTGCTCCGTTGACCACCATCATATTGCCTCCTCCGGTGTGATCACCACAACTGGCAAAATTGGTGTGGGTCAAGCTGGGATTGGTGGATACCGCATATTCTCCTTCATTACTCAATAGCCCAAAAGCACCGCCCGTTCCAGGTATATAGTCACTGGTGAAATTGCTGAACCCGGCATTGAAGTCGCCATTGGTAATGAGGTTGACGTCATCAAGTGTGGTCACCGTCACCGTAAAGGTGGTGGTAGTCTGTACAAAGGCAGAGGTGGAGCTAGCCGTTGGAATATTCACCAAATTGGAAGGAGTCCACAATATTTCATTGGCAACTCCGGAAATATTGGCATTCAGAAAAACCTGACCGGGTTCACACAAGACCATTGGATTAGCACTTGCCGTGACATCAATATTGCAAGCCATTATTTTTTCCTCCGATACATCAGGCTGATGTTCTTTTGTCGAAAAAGTGGACATCAATAGAATTGTAACTGGGATTAGTACGTATTTGAACATGCTCATAAATCTGTTAAGTGTTAGCAAGTATCGATGCTTTGGGAGGAATTAATGCTTAGTGCATTTAGGGGCTTTTCTTTTATGCCTGTTTGCTAGAATGGGGGAAATTCTAGAAAGATTATGCAAATCTCTGTACCCAACAGCCCTTTGAGGTTAAGTGCTTGTTTGGAGGTAATCCCTGAAGTATATTCGGGCAAGCTATTCAGGCTGCAAATCACAGGTTTTGGAACCTCACTTCGGCTATTTTTTCGTCCATCTCGGCTGAGCCGAGATGCATTTCAAAAAACGCCTTGGTTTACCAAAAAAATGATGCTTTTCGCCAGCAAATCCGACCTCCAAACATGCTCTTAGGGGATAAAATTAATAAAAAGCACCAAGCCTGTATTGGCACTGGTCAAAAAAATACAGAATTGTTCAAGAATAAATTTCCCAGGCCGACACGTCGATTTATTAATAAACCACATTGATAGCGCCTTTTTCAACAATGGATGTCCCATCTTTCATTAGGATCTCCGCGAAAAAAACGTAGACACCGCTATTGACTAGTTTACCTTTGACTTTGCCATCCCAGCCCACTGTTGGGTCATTGGGTTGGACAGCGGAGCGCTCAAAAATCAGATTGCCCCAACGGTCCAATATCTTTAAGTCCTGGATTTGCTCAACTTCGTTGCCTGCGTAAATAAAAAAGACATCATTGACCCCATCCTCATTAGGAGAGATGGCATTGGGGGCATAAATCCGGAAAGCTCTGTTTACAAAAATAGTGATTTCGGCAGTGGAGCTACATCCGTTGACATCAATTACATTGACCTCATAGGTTTCGGTTTCAGTTGGGGTAAGATTGACTTTTAGACAATCGCCACAATCTGGAATTTCTGGGGTCCAACGAATCGTGTCAATTTGTTCGGGAGGGATATTGAGCAATACATCTAAAGTAACTGTTTCACCAAGCGCAATCGTAGGTGGATTACCGGACAGGTTGTGGCCCAACATGACGGTAAGATCCGCCGGAGCATCGATGGAAAGGTTTAAAGTCGTATCACAACCATTGGCATCCATGACCGTCAACGTGTACTGGCCGGCACTTAGATTGCCAAAGGTTGGCGCAGCCATAAACGGACCTTCGTCCAATGAGTACAAATAGGGTTCCATGCCACCGCTGACCGTTTCTACTGTAATGGCTCCGCCTGTTTCATTTCCACAACTAAGCGGCGATACACTGGCCTGGGCACTGATACTGGAAATGTTGACGGTCACTTCCACTTCATCATTGCTGCTACAGCCATTAATTGTATTGGTGACCTCCAGTAAATAGATCCCTTCCTGGTCCGTTTCCAAGAACGGCAGGGCGGAAGGAGAGGAACTGCCATCTGGCAATACCCAATTGTATTGGAAATCCACTCCGGTAGAGCTGTTGTCACTACCCAAGGTGGCGAGTGCGGCATCACAGTTGAGGGCAATGTCTTCCCCCGCATCGGCTACGGGAGTCGGTTCGATGATGATTTCCGCTACGGTAGTCGCATCAGGGCAAACAGTGCTGGAGATGCTGTATTGAAAACGATAAGTGCCGGCAATTTGTCCGTCGGAATTAAAAGAGGCATTTGCGGCATCAAAGGCCCCACCGGTGGAAGGTACATCTGAGATTTCTGTCCAGACACCGCCGGCATCCGCTCCGGCTATCAGGTCCGGGAGATTGTAAATGAGTGCTTCTCCGCTGCATTGCATTGGGGTAGCAGTCACCATTCCGGCATTTGGCGCGGCATTGATGGTGATCAATTGGCTCTCATCGGTAGAGCAGGTGCCTTCGCTTACCGTGTAAACGATTTGGTGCAAACCCTCCGCGAATGTAGCCGGGTCAAAATTAGTGAAGGCATCACCATCCAACGTCCAGATACCGCCAGATGTAGCACTCGCAGCTAACCAACTATTTGGATCTACCGTCGATTCGTTTTCACAAAACTCCGTGGGTGCGGTGAAAGTAGCATCTAGTTCTGCCAGGGTCACCGTAATTTCATCGGTAGCCTCACAAATTTCCCGAAAGGTAATATCGTCCAACGCAAAGTCATTACCGCTGGGGGTAGAGTTAACGTTGACAATGCAGATTTCTGCCGTGGTATTATTGGTGGAGTTCCACTGAGCGGAAAACTGACTCCAACTGCAGGTAGCACTAGAGGCGTTAAAAACTTGACCCAACAAACCGCCATTGATGGAAAACTGCAATTGGGCAGGATTTTGACTCACCACGGAAGTTACCCAGGCACTGAAATCATAATTGGTATTGGGCGAAACGGTGATTTCCTGGCACCACAGATTATCCGGTTCTCCGGAGGCATTAACGATCATCATATTTCCCGTACCGGGGCTATGGTCATTACAATCGACAAATTGGTTGTGGGTATCTCCTGGATTGTCATCTATCGCATACTGGCCTTCGCTGGTGAGTAATCCTACTGGCCCACCGGTGCCATATATATAATCACTGGTAAACCCGGTATCTCCCTGGCTAAAGTCACCATTGAAGATCAGGTTTTCGGTATTGTAGCTTTGCACCGTCACCGTATAGGTAGTAGTCGCATTAATGGTTGCGGTTGGTGTTGCACTTTGCACATTGCTCAATCCAGTGGCAGGCGACCATTCAATGTCAAAATAGGTACCCGTGATCATGGCTTCCAAGTCCACTGTGCTCCCGGCACTACAGGCCGTTAAGTCTTCACCCGCATCAACAGTAGTATTACAGCTGAGGGTGATGGGGACAGTAGGGTTGGTTCCAAAGGTCATGGTGGTGCAAAAAATGGCCATGACCAGAACAGTCGAGATAAACTTTGTCATAATGTAATCTTTAAGGTTAACCCAAAGTGCGTCCTACATTCATGAGACAGATAGGAAATGGGTCAAGTGCCAGGGTGCGTGTTTTTATCCAATAAAAAGATGTTACGCATCACTGCCAAGGCGCGAACCAATAGGAGATAGTTAGGCAAAGATATTGAAAACTGAGAAATGTAGCCTTTTTTACAGCATAAAAGTGCAGCAACAAAAGTAGGTAGGGGTATTTTTGAAGAAACTCCTACTCAAAATCTTCCTCATCTCCCAGCACCAACCTTGCCCCTGCCAACTCACTCAAAGCGTGCTGATCTCCCTGCTTTCGCGCTACATTCATACCTGTGGTATACGTTTCAAATGCCTTAGCTGGTTGCTCCAATATTTCGTATAATTTTCCCAAATGGTAATACAATCCCACATAGTTGGGATCAACCGATTGTAGCTGTAAATAGAACTGCAATGCCTGCTTATGATCGGGCATGTTTTCGTATTCTTTGGCTATGGCAAAGAGGATGAAAGGCTCATTTGGGCTTTCTTTTAGCAATTCGGTGAGTTGAATCAATCGGGGTGTTTTCATGTTAATAAACTGATTTATAGTTTTTTATGTTCAATTGTAAATAAATGTTTATGGTTAGCGAATTTTCGCTAAATTCGTTTTCCGTTCGCGGTAAATATAGTATATTTGCGGGTCTAGTACTTGCTTGGGGGCGGTGCTTTGGAAACGAAAGATACAGGTTTTTGGTTCTCGCGAGGCTGATTTTTGGGTCCATCTCGGCTCAGTCGAGATGGACGAGAAAATAGCCGAAGAGAGGTTCCAGAATCCCGGTTTTACCGGGACCGAATGACTGCCCCCAAACAAGTACTTTATTAAAACTACTAATCAATAAAATCAATATTCGATGAAATTATTGGTCTGTGTTACCAAAACACCGGAAACCACGGCAAAGATTGCCTTTACCGCAGATGGAAAGGAGTTTGATGCCTCCGGTGTACAGCAATTTATTATGAATCCCTACGATGAGTGGTATGCCCTGGTTCGCGCCTTGGAACTAAAGGAAGCTCAGGGGGCAGAAAGTGTCACGTTAATCAATGTTGGCCCAGCCAGCAATGACGCAGTGATCCGTAAGGGATTAGCCATCGGTGCCGACGAAGCCGTGCGCATCAATGCTGAGCCACAAAGTGCCCTATATGTGGCTAAACAAATTGCCAACTACGCCAAAGCCGAAGGTTTTGATGTCGTATTCACCGGTAAGGAATCCATCGATTACAATGGTTCCGAAGTGGGGGCAATGGTGGCAGAATTGTTGGATGTACCCTTTATTTCTTACGCCACCCATCTGGAAATGAATGGCGATACGGCTACTATCTCTCGCGATATTGAAGGGGGAGAGGAAGTGGTAGAAGTGGCAGCTCCTTTTGTGATCAGTGCGGCCAAGGGATTAGCAGAACAGCGCATTCCCAATATGCGGGGCATCATGATGGCCAAGCGTAAGCCATTAAAGGTGGTGGAGCCTACTGCCGCTGAAGATTTGACCGAGATTGTGCACTATGAATTGCCGCCACCTAAATCGGCCGTGCAGTTGGTTGATCCAGAAAATATGGATGAACTGGTGCGCCTGCTGAGTGAGGAGGCCAAGGTCATTTAATCCTTTTGTCAAAGTCAAAAAGAAGAAAAAATGGTATTAGTATTTGCGGAAAATATAAAAGGGCAGTTTAAAAAGAATGCCTTTGAAGCCGTCACCTATGGTGCGAAAACGGCAGAGGTGCTGGGCACCGAATGTGCTGCTCTGGTTCTCGGAACAGTTGATCATGCGGCGGTATTGGGAAAGTACGGTGCTGGAAAAGTATATCAGATTACAGATAGCAATCTAGACGGATTTGATGCTCAGGTATACACCGCGGTAATTGCTACGGCAGCACAGCAGTTGGGTGCCAAAGTGGTGGTCATGAGTCACTCCTCTACGGGTAAATCCATTCTCGGACGCCTGGCGGCACGCCTGGATGCCGGTTCGGTTCCCGGCGTAAAATCTGTGCCAACAGTAGACGGTGGGTTTAAAGTAAAAAAGACCGTGTTTTCTGGTAAGGCAATCGCTGAGGTGGCCATCAAATCAGAGATTAAGGTCTTATCAGTAATGGGCAATTCCATCCAGCCTGAGGAAAGTGGAAGTGAGGCACCGGTGGAGGCATTGAGTATAGAGGTACCAGCGTCTCGGATAACGGTGAAAGAGGTCAAGCGTATGGAAGGTATTGTGCCTTTGCCAGAAGCAGAATTGGTCGTCTCTGCGGGTCGGGGAATGAAGGGGCCCGAAAACTGGGGCATTATTGAAGAATTGGCGGAAGTACTCGGTGCCACTACTGCCTGCTCTCGCCCGGTGGCGGATGCTGATTGGCGACCGCACCACGAGCACGTGGGGCAAACCGGCGTAGCTATTCGTCCTAATCTATATATCGCGGCGGGTATTTCCGGTGCAATCCAGCACTTAGCGGGCGTCAACAACTCAAAAACAATCGTGGTGATCAATAAAGATCCTGAAGCCCCGTTCTTCAAAGCAGCCGATTATGGCGTGGTTGGTGACCTGTTTGATGTCGTACCTCGCTTGACGGAAGCCATTAAAAAACACAAGGCCCAAGGGTAGGTTTTTTAATAAAGTTTTCAAAAGGTTTAGACTTTCATATAATTTGCGTACTTTTGCGCGGCTATAACTGATTTTAGTAATCACTAATGGTTTTAATTTAACAAAATGGCAGTTTACTTAACTAAAGAGAAGAAAGAAGAAATCTTCAAGGAGTACGGTGGATCAGAGAAAAACTCTGGATCAACCGAAGCACAAGTTGCATTGTTTACTTATCGGATACAAAAGTTGTCCGAGCACCTGAAGGATAATCGTAAAGATCATTCTTGTCGCCGCACCCTATTATCACTGGTAGGTAAGCGGAAGCAGTTACTTCAGTACCTCGGTAAAAAAGACATTCAAAAATATCGTGACCTGATTGAGAAATTAGGCATTCGTAAGTAAGAAAAACTCCGGGGAAGCACTTAAAGGTTTGCTTCCCCTCTTTTTATTATACACTTTGCATCCTTGGATCCTGGTAAAGAAAGGCATAGGGAAATTCAAAAAAAAGCGAACTACAACATACCTTTACTGATCCATACCATGCTGCCAGCCATGAAAAAATAGGCATGTCTTAAGCCTGCGGTGAGCCTCTCATCGTCACACTGTAATAATTAGCGATACGCGATAATTTTGATTAAAAACATTAAATACACAATTTTAAAATGGGACAAAAGATTCCTACCACAACGTCCTTCAACCTACCCGATGGAAGGGAAGTAACTATTGAAACCGGTAAATTGGCCACCCAGGCTGATGGTTCCGTAGTTGTTCGCACGGGAGACACCATGCTTTTTGCCAGTGTAGTCTCCGCGCACGAGGCCAGAGAAGGCCAATCATTCTTTCCGCTCTCTGTAGATTATCAGGAAAAATTTGCTGCAGCCGGTCGTATTCCCGGTAACTTCTTCCGTAGAGAAGCACGACTGTCTGATTATGAAATATTGACTTCACGTCTGGTAGACCGCGCAATCCGCCCGCTCTTCCCTGACGGATATATGAATGAAACGCAGATCATCATTAACTTGATCTCTGCGGATAAAGATGTACTGCCCGATGCATTGGCGGCTTTGGCTGCTTCTGCTGCCCTGGCCGTTTCTGATATTCCTTTCGCAGGCCCTATTTCGGAAGTACGGGTAGCTTTGGTAGACGGTAATTATGTGGTCAATCCAAGCCGTTCGGAAGTGGAAAAAGCCAAACTGGAAATCATTGTTGCGGCGACCAAAGAAAACGTGATGATGGTGGAAGGTGAAGCGAAAGAGGCTTCTGAAAAAGAATTGATCGAAGCCATCAAAGTAGGACACGAAGCCATTAAGGTACAGTGTGATGCTCAGTTGGAATTGGCCGAAAAAGTAGGCGAAAAAGCAACCGTGAAGCGGGAAGTGGAAATCGCTGAGGTCGATGAGGAATTGAAAGCATTGGTTGCTGAGATGACGGAAGCGAAAATCCTGGAAATTGCCAAAGGCGCCCTGGATAAGAATAGTCGTAAAGATGGCTTTAAAGCCATCAAGGAAGAGATGAAGGAAAAACTCCTGGAAGAGAAAGGTGAGGAGTTTATGGAAGAAAGAGGTGAAGAAGCTAAAACCTATTTCGAGAAGCTGAAGAAAGAAGTGATCCGCAATATGGTCTTGGAAACTTCGGTGCGTTTGGATGGCCGCGGTTTATCTGATATTCGCCCCATCTGGACGGAAGTTGGCTATCTCCCTTCTACCCACGGTTCTGCAATTTTTACCCGTGGAGAGACTCAGAGTCTGACTTCTTTGACCCTCGGTACCAAACTCGATGAGATGATGCTGGATAATGCCCTCGAACAAACGTTTGAGAAGTTTATCCTTCACTATAACTTCCCCGCGTTCTCCGTAGGGGAGGTCAAGCCAATGCGCGGCCCTGGCCGTCGTGAGGTAGGCCATGCCAATCTCGCGGCTAGATCACTGCGTCAGGTTTTACCCAAAGACACGCCTTATACCATTCGCTTGGTTTCTGATGTCCTGGAATCTAACGGTTCTTCTTCTATGGCAACAGTTTGTGCCGGATCAATGGCCCTGATGGACGGTGGTATTAAGGTGAAAGCTCCTGTTGCGGGTATCGCCATGGGAATGATTTCTGATGGAAAACGCATTGCTATTCTTTCCGATATCTTGGGTGATGAAGATGCCTTGGGAGACATGGACTTCAAATTGACGGGAACCAGGGATGGGATTACCGGTTGTCAAATGGACATCAAAATCGATGGCCTACCTTATGAAACGCTGGAAAAAGCCCTCACTCAAGCCCGCGAGGGTAGATTACACATCTTGGATAAAATGGCAGAGTCTATCTCTGAGCCAAGAGAAGATCTCAAGCCTCATGCACCTCGTATTGTGGAATTGGTTATTGACAAGAGCTATATTGGTGCCGTGATCGGACCTGGTGGTAAAGTCATTCAGGATATTCAGGCCAAAACCAATACCACCATCAATATTGAAGAGGTTGGAGATAAAGGAGTGGTCAATATCGCCAGTAGCGATAAGGCGTCAATCGATGCTGCATTGGAGCGCATTCGTGCCATTACTTTTGAACCCGAGGTTGGAGATGTCTTCCAGGCTAAGGTCAAAACAGTAATGCCATACGGTGTATTTGTTGAATTCAGCGGTAAGAGTGGATTGTTGCACATTTCTGAAGTGTCTCACTCCCGGATTGATAAGATCGAAGATCATTTCCAGGAAGGTGATGATGTGAAGGTCAAGTTGATCGAAATCGACAAGCGTTCTGGTAAGTTGAGACTTTCCCGTAAGGCGTTGTTGCCAAAACCACAAGGCCAACAAGATGATGGTGGGAACAATAGAGATCGCGGCGGAGACCGTCATGATCGCGACGACCGCAGACGCAGATAATTCTACAGATATCAATTGGCTGACATTCTCAGCAGATTTTATTGATAAAAAAATTAGAGGGGTAGCTTCAAGCTACACCCTCTTTTTTTTGTCCCTGAAGTGATCTAAATTTATTGGCTGCCGAGGAGAACAAAGCATTGGTTTTGTTGGCAAGCGGGCTTTTGAGCCACCTACCCCGAAGCCAACTCGGTGCCGGGCTTTGGAAGTTACGGAGCGAAAAAATGGCAAAGTTCAGTTCAGATTGCAGTCCAGAGGAATATGCTTAAATCACTTCCTTTTTTAAGGCGTTCAAAAAAAAAATTCCTCAAAAAATAAATTTGGGATAAAATGCGCTAATATATTTGAGTAAATTAGTGCCGTAGAAAGCTCTTTATGTTAGGGGATCCCCGCAACCTATTGAGAAAGGAAATATTATTCACTGAATTTGATGGGTAGGATTTCCATATTTTATTTTTAATACTGAAACTTTTTTACCTAAACCATTGTATAAACAGTGTGATCATATACTTTTTTCACAAAAAGTCAAGTTTTTTTTGAGAGAAAAGCGAAGCAATTGTCTTAAAAAACCGTAATTTATGCAATTCTCTCCCAAAACCTCAAAAATATGCGTCAACTAAAGATTACAAACAAGATTACTACCCGGGAAAGCTTAGCGCTGGATAAGTATCTTAACGATATCGGTAAGATACCTATGCTGACAGCTGATGATGAAGCAGAATTGGCTCGTCGTATCCGGCAAGGTGATCAGGAAGCCTTGGATAAGTTGACGAAATCCAACCTACGTTTTGTCGTTTCCGTAGCCAAACAATACCAAAATCAGGGCTTATCGTTGAGTGATTTGATCAATGAAGGCAATGTTGGTCTGATGAAGGCAGCCAAACGCTTTGATGAAACCAAGGGGTTTAAATTCATCTCCTATGCCGTATGGTGGATTCGACAATCGATTCTGCAAGCCATCGTTGAGTATTCCCGGATTGTCCGGCTGCCGCTCAATAAAGTTGGTTCTTACAATAAGGTAAATGAGGCTTTTATTTCTTTTGTCCAGGAATTTGAAAGAGAACCTACTCACGAAGAATTGGCAGAACTGTTGGATATGAATCCCAAGGAAATATCCAATATGCTCAAAGGCAACGGTCGGCATATTTCCGTTGATGCACCCATGAGTGGCGAAGATGGAGATTCGACGATGCTCGATATCATCTCCAGTGATACGGATATGAGTCCCGATGGCAACCTGATGGAACAATCCCTAAAGGATGAAGTACAGCAGGGCTTGTCGATCCTTTCTCCCCGAGAAGTGGAGGTATTATCGGCTTATTATGGCTTAAATGGCTATAAATCATTGACCTTGGAAGAAATTGGAGAATTATACGGCTTGACCAGAGAGCGCGTGCGCCAAATCAAAGAACGCGCCATTCGCAGGTTGCGGAAATCTTATAACCGAAATTCTCTGAAGTCCTACCTCGGATAGGTCGATACGATACAATATCTTATGAAAGATATAAATCCTCTTCTCTCGCGAAGGGGATTTTTTTTGAGTAAATGACTGAGGTTATGTTCTTGAAAAATTTAATGCTGGCACTTCTGACCAGCGTCATTTTATGGTCGTGTCAAGGGGAAGCCACCACTAGTGAAGCTAATGCCGCCGAAGAGGCAACACTAGAGGAGTCTTCAAGTACCTCTGCGCTGGAATTAAAAGCCAACATAGACGAATTGCGGCTACGGGATAATCCGGGGCCAGAGGGCAAGGTGCTAGCCTCCTATGCCAAAGGAACCGCTTTTAAGGATTTGGGAGAAGTGAGTAATTTTACTACCCGTATTCAATTGCGTGGCATCCAATTTGATGAACCTTGGCTGAAAGTGGAAGCACCAGATGGACAGCGGGGATGGGTGTACGCCGGTGGGCTCAATTTCAATCTGGATAAAGGAGCCGGAAACTTGTCTAAGTTGTTGATTGATAAACGACTCCAAACCCTGTTTGGAAAGGAGCTTAAGGACCGAATCAATGCCTATCGGCAACATTTTCAAGAAGCACAAACGCAAGAGGATCTGGCCAGTTTGTATCAGGAAGGGGTTCGAATCAAAGAGGTCATCAATACCGAATTGGAAGGCGATTTTGCCCATCTGGATTGGCAAGAAATGCCAGATCTGTTTTGGTTGGAACAAAGTTTACCGGGGTTTATTCCACAGTTGGTGGCGGAAGGAACCGAATATATGCTCTTTGAGGATTATCGGGCTTGGTTGCCGTTGGCAAATAGGACTAAAGGCAAAGCAGACGATCAGTATTTTGAATTGTGCGTCAGCGCCTACCGCGAAGACAGTATTCAATATTTTTTTCCCGCCTGGACGATCCAGACCTGGGACTACGGAGGGCATAGCCTGCTGGGGAAGGGCATCCATCTGGAAGTATTGCAAGCAGCCGAGCAAGCCCTATTACAAGACACCCTTTTTAAGCAGGAAATTGTAGCCCTCAAGGCTCAATTGGTTCGAGATATTACGGAAAGTTATACGACCTTTTGGGAGCCGCAGGAGGCAATTATCGGAGAAATGGACAGTATATTGGCACATAGTTGGCACATACTGGATAAAAACGATGAGGTGGCCTTAAACGTCAGACGCAAACAATTTGCAGCACCAGAAAAGCACCAAATTCAGATGAATCACCGCGCTGGTATTCACGATTGATGGACCGGTCGAATTTGTTGGCCGCTCCGGGCAGGAATTTTTATCTTTGTGATTAGAAAAAAGAGACATCTATGATATTTTTGACGGCATTGACAGCCTTAGTGGCAATTTTGGGAATAAGCGTGCTTTCCGGAGTCATGGGGAATACGAGCCCCAGTCGCAAAAGTTTACCCAAAGAAGTTAAGAAGCTGGAATCCGATATGGACAAATGGATTGGCGAGTTGGTTCCATTGAATAAAGAAGAATTGGAGTTGTTTTCACTGACGCAGGACAAACAGGTTCTGAAGAAAGGATGGGCAACAACGGCCAAAGGAATTTTCACCACCATTTACCATGAACCGGTGATGGCATACAGCTATAAAAAATTCATTGGTGGGACGCCCACTACCAATGCTTTGCTGTATGTACGCACCGCCAATAATGAATTTGCCTATTGGTTGCGCAAATCAGGAATTCAACTGGTCATAGACGGTCAAATTGTCGGTGAAATTCGCAACGGAGCGCTCTATGGCAAGAAAACTAAAAAGATCTTGGCGAAAGTGAAGTCTTCTCCCGCTGAACTTCTTCCCATTCAGGTGTATGATAAAGAGGTAGGAAGCGTGACCAAAGCATTACCCTCCGCTGATAAAACACTCAGTCCCAGAGCATTTGAATATGTGAGGGAGGATATGACAAAGGAAGAAGAACTACTCTTCTTGTCATTGGCAACGCTGGAATTGGTCAAAAAATCGGTTGTTAAATAGTCCGTTTGCTTACTCCGTTCAAATTTTATACCAGAAAAAAAGGGGGCAAATTTTGGATGGCCAAAGTTATCTACCTTTCTTTGTCAGTTAATGAACCTTTTGAATTTGGTTCCGTTTAATGACAAACGCTTTTCACTATGGATTTCAAAAAGAAGGCAAGTCTAATCATTTATCGCTTTCGCGAACGTGGACTGGAAGTTTTTTTGGTCAATTCGGATGAAGAAAACGAGGACTCCTGGAGTATTCCTGAAAGGCCCGCCGTACAAGAAAAACCCACTTCTTTGATGGAAGATGACCGCCTGATAGAATTGGATCCTGTTGAGGATGAAGAAGCTTGGGCAGTTGAAGGCGATTGGCACGAAATTCCCTCCCTGAAAGCAATGCTCTATGAAGATGCTATGCAGCTCAAAGAGAAAGTCAAAGATATCGAAAAAGGTACCTATTATACAGTAAAGGAAGCTATCAAAAAAGTACTCCCACACCAATATAAGTTCCTTAAAGAATTAAAGGATATCCTGATTGATCGAAATTCTTTAAAAGACTTATAACACTACAAGTCTCCGGTCTGTACCTTCCACAGGGAGGCATAAGTACCCATTTGTTGGGTCAATGCTTCATGTGTTCCTATTTCCGCAATGGTTCCATCCTGTATCACTACAATGCGATCCGCATTGCGAATGGTAGATAAGCGGTGGGCAATGATGATGGCCGTTTTATTGGCGGTGATCTCTTGCAAATTCTCCTGAATAATTTTTTCCGTTTCGGTATCAACCGCACTAGTAGCCTCGTCCAGGATCAAAATCGGGGTGTCTTTTAGAATGGCCCGGGCGATGCTCAGGCGTTGGCGTTGACCGCCGGAGAGTTTGATGCCTTTTTCTCCTACTATGGAGTCATATCCCATGGGCAGTTGAGTAATGAAATCATGGAGATGCGCTTTTTGTGCCGCAGCAACGATCTTTTCAAAGGAATGTTCTTGCATGCCGTAGGCGATGTTTTCCCGGATAGTTCCATGAAATAAATAAACGTCCTGGCTGACCAAAGCGATTTGTTGCCTCAGTGCTTGCAGGTCCAGCTCACGGAGATCAATTCCTTCTAGTTGAATGCTTCCCTGGCGCACATCATAGAGTCTCAGTAATAGTTTGATAAGGGTTGTTTTGCCACCTCCGGTAGGGCCTGCCACACCAATCGTTTCTCCTGCTTTGATGTGCAAGTTGATGCCATTCAATATTTCTTGCCCATCCTGATACTGAAAACAAACATCTTTCAATTGAATATCCCCCACTTTTTGAGGGAGTGATTTGGGATTTTGTGCACTTTGGATTTGATTAGTGGCATCTACCAGTCCAAATACTCGGCGGGCAGAAGCTCTGGCTCTTTGGTACTCATCAAATACATTACCTAGCCGCGTGATGGGCCACAGCAGCCGCTGAATCATCATGGCAAAAAAAGCGAGATTGCCCAAGGTAAATTGATCGGGCGTATTGATGACCCAATAGGCGCCAATGAGTAGAGTGCCGGCAAAGCCAAGTGAAATGGGCACCCGAATCAAAGGAATATAGGCGGAATTCCAGCGAATGGCCCGGAAATTGGCGTCCCGATAGGCCGCTGAGGCCGCGTTGACCCGTTCTGTTTCAAAGGCCTCTGTGGCAAAACTTTTGATCACTAAGATTCCTGAAAGGTTATTTTCTAATCGATTGCTGAGTTGCCCCACTTTTTCTCGAACCATTTGATAGAGGGGGCTCACCCGCTTTTGATAATAGAAACTACCCAATATAATCAAGGGAATGGGGGCCATACCCAGTAGGCCGAGGGGCAGAGAAACATTACACAAGGCCCAGCCTGCAAATAGAATAAGAGCGCTGACCTGGATGATTTGGTTGAAACTATTGTTGAGAAAACGCTCCAATTGATTGATATCGTCATTGAGCATGGCCATCAAATTGCCGGTGCGCTGTTCTTCGAAATAGGCCATTTCACGACTTTGCAATTTTTGGTAAGCATCCATCCGTAAATCGTGCTGCACCCGTTGTGCCAAACGCATAAATCCCCGTTGTAATAACCACTCAAAAAAGCTTTCCAGTCCAAAGATGATCACGGTTAAGATGGCAATAAAAACTACAATAGACCAGGGATCACTCAATCCGGTATACCGGGCAATCCAGGGGGGCACATTTCCACTTACCGAGTCAATCATCCAAGCGGTAAGGAAGGGAGGCATTAGGTCAAATACTTGATTGGCAATACTCGAAGAAGAGGCGAATAGCACATTTTTCCGGTAGTTGTCCAGGTAGCGGAGCAATCGGTACATGGGGTTTTTAACCTCTGACATGATCAATTTTTTTCGGGGGTGAAAATTGCGGGCCCTCTATTTTGGTCAGCTGACAATTATCCTTCGATAAGGGAAGTGGCCAGGTCCAGGGCACGTTGCAATTGTTGCGATTCGTTTAAATAGGTATTGTCGATTACAATGGCATCTGCCGCTTGTCGTAGGGGGCTATCTTGGCGGGTAGAATCAATGCGATCGCGCATGGTCAGATTATCACGAACTTCTGCCAGGGTATTTTTGATACCTTTGGCCCGAAGTTCGTTAAAGCGACGCATGGCCCGAATTTCCGGGCTGGCAGTGAGAAATATCTTGAGTTCAGCATCTGGAAAAACTACAGTTCCAATGTCCCGACCATCCATCACGATGCCCTTTTGTTGCCCCATTTTACGTTGTTGCTCTACCATGGCGCGGCGTACCAATGGAATAGCGGCCACCTGACTTACATTGGACGACACCTTCATTTGGCGGATTTCTCGTTCCACATCTTCGCCATTGAGCATGGTACAATTGTTCCCGGTTTGATTTTTTTGAAAGTGGATCTCAATATGCGGCAATGCAGAGGCTATCGCCGCTTCATCCGCAAGATCTATGTGGTGACGAAGGAAATAAAGGGTCACTGCCCGGTACATCGCTCCGGAATCTACGTAGATATAGCCCAACACCTTAGCCATAGCTTTGGCCAGGGTGCTTTTCCCACAGGAAGAGTATCCATCGATAGCAATCGTGATTTTTTTCACAAGATATTTGGTCATGATTCGGAGCCAAAGATAAGCCCTACCTCATGGATTCCAGCACGATCTCCCACAATTTTTCATAAGGAATAATTTCCAACTCCGTTACAGCGCCACGATAAGAGAAGGGGTGTTCCAGGAGGCGGTTGTAGTACTTCTGCGTATTGCCCAATTCATCTACCTGGTATTTGGCTTTTCTAACCATCTGTAGCAACCGAATAAACTGAATGGGGCGAAAATATTCCTCTTTTTTCAACTTGCGGTCAGCATATTGTTTGAGTCGTTCTATCCGCTCTTCCATTTCGGTGTAATTCTTTTGCTGCAAGAGAAATAAAGTCTGCAAAATCAGGGAAAGGATGGTGAAATTGCGATATTCTTTAGGATATTGTAAAGGCGTATTGATAAATTTAGAAGCACGGAATACCTTTCGCTTTGCTCTTTGCAGCATGGTAGGATCAAAGCTTTGATGTTCGATCACAAAATTGAGATAAGCTTCAAAGATGTTCCATTTTTCTTTTAGCGCACTATCCTGTTTTTTAAATTCTGAACTGGTAACTGCGCGGTTAAAAATGGCGAGGGCTTGAATGTAATTTTCAGTATGGATGGCCAATAAGAGATAATATTCCATGAAAACAAACCACGATTCACTCCCTTCTGGCAAACGGGTCAGGCACTTTTCTGCGTTGACCTTACCCATTTTATAATCCTTCATGTGCAGGTGAGCAGACATTTTTTTGCCATAAAAGGTAATTAGCTTTTCCTTTTGGTAATAAACAGGATTGTCTTCGATGTACTGTTCTGCTTGGTTACAAACTTGCAACATGGCATCAAATTGTTGCTCCATTTCGAAGCGCATGCACCACACCAAAAACATATTGTAGTGAATGATCGGAGATTCAAATTGTTCAGAAATGCTTACCAACGTGTTACAATAAGTATTGATCCGTTCCATCAATCCCTCTACTTGGGAGGCAGACTTGTGGTAGTCCATAATGACTCGCTGATACAGTTCCTCTGAACGAATCTCGGCATTGAGTATTTCTGAAAATTCTTTGATGTAGCTATCGTACACTTCGTAGTCCTTCTCCATTTTGTTGTTGGAGCAATACTCGCGTAAGAGACGGCTACAATTGACGATGATGTCTGAAAAATGGAATTTAAGGGCAACGGTCAAAATTTGTTTAGCCATAGCTGCTGCGGAGTGGTGGGCCCGATTGCTCAAAAGAATTTTGACCAGTGTCCAGTCCTTATTACAGGAATAATAGGCCCGATTGTAATTGGAAGCGGCTGGCTTGTTGATGTCTAAAAAAAATAAAGTATTGAGCAATCGCTTGCGGAAGCGGCTTTTTAGTTGCCGGTATTTGGCATCCTGTGGGCTACAGCCGTACAACATAGCTGCGGCATCTCGATCGTTTTTAAATTTATTACTTGTCAGGGCATTATAAAAGTCATTGAACTTACTGTTCTTATGACGAAGGGTGTGATCATCAAAGATTTCGATCTTTTTGACCTTTTTCTTTGTTACAATTTTCGAGATTTCAATTAGATTTTTCATGAACTGCTCGGATCTTTTATGGATAAACGGGGGTTGTTGGTTTTGCTCAATCAAGCTGAACCAATCCTTTAAAACGGATGGGGGAGTGAGCCCACTGGAATAGTAAGCGTGTAAGTGCTGACCGCCTTAAATAATAATGGATGTTGTTGTAGTCAGATTAGCCCGATCAATAAAAGTATAGGAAATGATTATCCTAAGCTACCTCAAAGCCGGGCACCATTTCTTAAACCTGAGGGGTAACAAAACAGATTGGGAAGATGAGGTTTTTTTTTATTTTTTCCAAATTAATATGTCACAAATCACACTTTTTGATGATTTTGTGAACTTAAAAAAGGCTTTGTGGCCAACAACCACAAAGCCTTTTGCCCGTTGGGGTCGGGATACGGACTAATATTCATCTTCATTAAAGAGAAAGTCATCTTTCCGTGGGTAGTCTGGCCAGATATCTTCGATACCTTCATACACCTCCCCTTCATCTTCCATCTGCTGAAGGTTTTCAATCACCTCTAGCGGTGCCCCGGATCGAATGGCGTAGTCGATCAATTCATCACGAGTGGCGGGCCAAGGAGCCTCTTCCAGGTGGTAAGCAAGTTCAAGTGTCCAATACATGCTAAGCTTTGATTAAGTTAGTCTTGATTAACAAAAAATTCGTTAACTGATTCTTCTATATAATGAAAGTTTTTGAAAACAGCTAACTGATGAAAAAATTGTTTATCACTTTTTAAAAAGTCCAAATCAATTTTCGGCAAAAGTAATAAACTTGAGCTATTAAATCAATAGCTTTTTTCCAAGTTTTTATGCCAATCAAAATTTGGGCCAAATTTATGTGTTATTAATAATACTATATTTTAAATACTGACTGTCTGTTATTTATAGCTACCTATGATTTCAAAGGACTCGTTTTCATATCCGTGAGGAATTTCTCCAATCTCTGCCGAATTGACAGGTCCGGTCGGATCACAGATGAAATAGAGTTTATTTTTATAGCGTACCGCAGTTCCAGAAGGTTGTTTCATCGCTACGCCAATGGTCAAATGATCGGGATAGGCAATGACGATCATCGGTAGATCAAGTAAGCGTTTCACCAGTCGAAAAAATAAAGCCGAACGATCTTCACAATCGGAATAGGGATAGTGAAAGACTTCGTCGGCAATCATCGGCTTGCTATAGCCAAAGTATTCTTTATCTTCCTTATACTTAAAGGAGGAACGAGTAAAGGCCACTAAAAGTTCAAGCGCTTCTTTTTCGGTTTTCCCCTGCAGAAAAATTTCCAGTTGGGGAAGCAGTGAATTGCTAAGGGTAGAAGACATGGGAACCTCCATATATTCCGTTTCTGAAATAATGGGATAAGCCTGCATAATATCCTTAATCGTCCGGTCGGTATTGACGGTCAGTTCATACTTTTGGTTGTGGTAGTGAAACGCGTAATGCTGTAGGTCTGGCTGAATGCGAAGCACCGGTAGCTGGCGCAAATAAAAAGAAAATGACCGCCCCTTCGGGTTGGGGACAAAATTGAGCATATACAAAGCTTGTCTAGACTTGTTCTTCAAGCGGATACTGCTCAAATTTACGAAGTGCCGATTGTTATCCTCAATCATGGGCACCTCAAAGATGGAATCTTTGGTATAAGCGTAGACAAATACCTGATTCTTAAAATAAGTCAGCCGGGAATCAAATCCTGCCTTTGACAACAAAAACCAAGCCGTCAGTTCTTTAATGACCGGCGATTGGTTGATCAGTATTTGATCAAGTGTTTCCTGCATCAATTCATAATAAAGCCAGTCGTTTAGCTGATACAGTTGCTTATTTTCATTGAGGCCATTGAGCAACACCTGGTAGTTGGTGCCCTCTAGCATTCGGTAGTAATTGAGCAGGTCCTCCTCTTTGACACTAACCGACCGCTGAGCGACCAGGTCTGTAGCGTATTTCAGGGTGATTTTCTCGGAATAAAACCGTACATGGATCGTTTGAATACTACTGGCCGTCAGTGGTAGGGCCACCGGTACTAATAGGAAAATAAAGAGAATTAGACGAAGCATTCTTTTTATTGGCTTTATGCCGCTTTTGATATCCTTAAATCTACTACTTTGATCAATTCCGAAGCTGGTCGAAGATGAACTAGAAAAGCAAAAGCGTACCTTTAATATTAAAGATACGCTTTAGGCCTTCGTTTATTTTATCCTTGCGGAATATTTTTGCCTGTTAAATGATGAGCATGGCATCACCATAGCTAAAGAATCGGTACTTTTCCTTAATGGCCTCGTGATAAGCTTCCATAATCAACTCATACCCACCAAAGGCGCAAATCATGATCAAGAGGCTTGATTTGGGCAAATGGAGGTTGCTGATCATGGCATCGGCAATGCTGAATTCATAGGGAGGGTAGATAAATTTATTGGTCCATCCTTCCGCAGGTTTCAGCAAGGACTCCGCCGATACGGCCGTTTCAATCGCTCTCATGGATGTTGTACCCACTGCACAGACGCGGTGGCGGTTGATCTTTGCCCGATTCACCGTTTCGACGGCCTCATTAAGAATCTGGAAGTACTCCGCATCCATCTTATGTTTCGATAGATCTTCTACATCGATGCTGCGGAAGGTACCCAAGCCGATGTGTAGCGTAAGTTCTGCAAAGTCGATACCTTTAATCTCCAGTCGTTTGAGCAATTCCCGGCTAAAGTGCAAACCAGCTGTTGGTGCGGCTACTGCGCCAACGTTTTTTGCAAAAACTGTTTGGTAGCGTTCTTTGTCCAAATCCTCAGCTGGTCGAGCGATGTGCTTGGGAAGAGGAGTTGTTCCTAAAAAATTGAGTTCTTTACGAAATTCTTCATCGGTACCATCATAGAGGAAACGGATGGTTCTTCCTCTGGAAGTGGTATTGTCAACAACTTCTGCAACCAGGACTTCATTATCGTGTTGGTCACTAAAGTATAATTTATTCCCCACTCTGATTTTTCTGGCAGGATCTACCAACACATCCCAAAGGCGGGCTTCATTGTTGAGCTCTCTCAACAAAAATACTTCAATCTTGGCTCCTGTTTTTTCCTTTTTACCATACAGGCGAGCAGGAAATACTTTAGTGTTATTAAAAATTAAGGCGTCTCCTTCATCAAAATAACTCAGAACGTCTTTAAACTCTTTATGCTCAAATTTACCAGTATCCCGATGTACAACCATCAGCCGTGATCCATCCCGGTTTTTTGTCGGGTACTGTGCAATCAAGCCTTGGGGTAAATCAAATGCAAAGTGTGACAGCTTTGTCCTCATTGCTTAGCTTTTTCTATTCTTTGACAAAATTTGGTGATTATTTTAATCACGATAATTGCAAAAGAAGGTCTTTTCAAAAATGAAGGGCAAATATAGTAATATTGCGCTAATAACCTTCGACAACGCCCAACCTTTACGGTAAAATAATTCCCTTTGTTCTTTTGGCAGAAAAAAACAGGCCATTCATCGAATCGATTAGGTGGATTTGCCGGGAAGCAGTAGCTTCATATTTGATTCTTCCTTTTGCTAAAATTGTGTTTTCTCAAACACACAATCTTAATTAACACAGGCATTTCAAAATAGGTTCGAGAATAAGCTTAAAAAGTACTTATTTACATGGTCACCATTTTCAAAATCACGCTGGAAAGCATTCGTCAGGCACTGCAACAGTTGCAGTCCAACAAGCTGAGAAGCTTCTTGTCACTGCTTGGCATTTCCATTGGTATTTTTTGCATCATTGGCGTATTATCAGCAGTAGATTCCCTGGAGGATAATGTACGCGGGAGCCTGGAAAAACTGGGCAATGATGTGTTGTATGTCAAAAAATGGCCGTGGGAGGATATTGGGGGAGAATGGTGGAAGTATGTCAAACGTCCAAATCCTGACCATGAGGATTATGAGGTGCTTTCAGAACGTACCCATACCGCGGCGCTGACTGCCTACCACGTTATAATTGGGCTCAAAACGGTGAAATACAAGTCTAGCAATGTGAACAATACCATGTTGATTGGCTCCTCTTTGGAGTTTGCGGAAATGTTTAAAATTAATTTTGACAAGGGACGCTATTTTTCCTCGGCAGAATATCATTATGGTAGTAATAAGATTATCCTTGGCTATGAAGTGGCCGAGCAACTGTTTGACGGAAAGGAACCCATTGGGAAAATAATCAAGCTTCAGGGCCGCAACTATGAAGTGATCGGGGTGATTGAAAAATCGGGGAATAATTTGCTTGATCCCCTTGATTTCGATGACTGTATTGTAGTGGCTTATACCAATGCCCGTAATCTGGTCAATCTCAAAGCCCGGTACATCTTTAATACCTCTGTGACGGTCAAAGCAGCTGAAGGGGTATCGCTCACTGACCTAAAAGATGAAGTAAAGGGAATATTGCGATCCCACCGCCGACTAAAGCCCAAAGAAGACGATAATTTTGCATTGAACGAACTGTCGATGATCTCCAGTTTTTTTGATAGCTTTTTTAATGTGCTCAATTTGCTGGGTATTGTCATTGGTTTGTTTGCGATGCTGGTTGGTGGTGTAAGTGTGGCCAATATCATGTTTGTCTCCGTCAAGGAGCGCACCAATATTATTGGCATCAAAAAAGCGCTGGGTGCCAAACGCTTCGTGATTCTCCTCGAATTCCTGATTGAATCGATTATTCTTTGTCTCCTGGGAGGAGCAATCGGTTTATTGCTTGTGTATTTGGCTACCGTGGGCCTGACCCAGGCATTGGGATTCAATTTTTATTTGGATTTTGGCAATATCCTAATCGGAGTCATTGTCTCTGTGATGATTGGGGTGGTCGCGGGATTTATTCCTGCGCTACGTGCCGCAAGAATGGATCCAGTAGATGCAATGCGTCAATAAACGCTGCACAAAAACTTAGCGTTCTTAGACAAATCCCATGATTTGTCTAAGAACCAAACCAAATGGGCGCGGGTACATTGGGTTTACAAAATATTTATCCTCGATCAAAAGCATTTCATCACCTACTTTTGCCAATTCCGTCCAAAATCACCCCTCATACCCTCAGTGACCGACCATTTACTAAATGATTGGTAATTGCAGACAAATTAGTTCTGCCTGTTTGACGGACATTACAAATCAAAGCCCTAACTTTGGTCCCGCTTTCCCCATTCCTATGAAAACAGCAATCGTTCAACTACTATACCAAAACTTGACATATTTTTTTGTTTTGCTAAATTCTGTGGCAGAATACCTCAAGGGAAAACCTAAACACCTGAACATATCATAATTGGGTGGCATTGAGGGGGGAACCGCAGCTTTTGGAAAGGCGAGTATTGAATATATCCAGGATCGCTCTTCTGGTAATCAATATTTATGGATACAGCGATCCGCAATTTGAAGTTTAACATTTTAAGATGTGTAGAGTACAAGAGCTTAACGGGCTTTTTTTCTTAATTTTGCGCATCTCAAAAACATATCAAATCCCATGACACGATTACCTTTGCTCCTATGTCTGCTATTGGCGTCTGCATATCTACAGGCCCAACAACTTTCCCTCTTTACGCAATATCGCGAAAATGCCACTTTGATTAATCCTGCTGCCGTCGAAAGCGACTTTTTGGCTTATGGCCAAAATCTAACGTTTGGAGCGTCTATCCGCAACCAATGGGTAGGGGTAACGGGAGGTCCAAAGACCCAAACGCTTCGTGGTTCTTTTATTAGTACCCAATGGACGGGGGTGACCCTCCAAGGAGGAGGGCATATCATTAATGATGTTACCGGGCCAACTGGTTTTACGGGGTTATACGGACGCATCGGTGGGGTAGTGACCGGCGATGCCGAATACGGTGGCTTGTCTATCGCCCTGAGCGGAGGCGTTGTTCAGTATCGGGTAGATGCTGACAAGGTGAAGCTCCGCGAAGATGGCGATGTGATTGGTGTGCAAGATGAATCACAAATTTTCCCTGACCTTGGTTTTGGCGTTTATTATTACCAAATGCTGGGTGGGGCAATGGATGGCGACTATATCTATGGCGGTATCTCGGTACCACAGATATTAGGGCTGGACTTGTCTTTTCAGGATGAAAATGGCGATTTTGTCGTACAGCGGCTACGTCACTTTTATGGGCAATTCGGATTGTACAAATTCTTTCGGGACGATAGCTTCATCGAACCTTCTCTTTGGATAAAATATGTGGCCAATGCACCGGTTAACGTAGACCTCAACCTGAGATATCAGTTGCCAAGCAGCCTTTGGATAGGTACAGGGGTCTCAACAGCAAAGAATTTCCACATTGATGCCGGTTTTGTACTGGGTGATAATGTAGGTTTTGATAACCTCATTCGTGTGGGGTATGGCTTCGACTACTCTTTTAGTGCTTTCGGCCCATTTGCCGGCAGTACCCACGAACTCAATGTAACATTCTCGTTTGAAAGATAATTTTTCCAATATATGTAACTGGAAAATGAGTGTACCCCCCTTATTGGCAGGTAGCCCCTCATTTCCGTTTTCAACTTTGATAACTATCCTGTCCCATGAAAAATAAAATGGCTAATCCCAAATTCGAGGGCTTCATGAGAAAAATTTTATTGTCCGTGGCCTTAGGGCTGGTATTCCACCTTTCGGCTTGGGCGCAACCCTCCATCCTTTTTTCCAATGGTACTGCCTGTACTGACGAAACCGTCTGTATTGACGTGTCGGTTCTTGACTTTACCAATATTATTACTACTGATTTTCAGATTTCCTACGATCCAACTGTTTTGGAATTCCAAAATGCGGTGGACGTTGGTAACTTACCTTCTTTTGCCCCTGGCAACATCTCTGTGGTCACGCCGGGTATCTTGCAGGTAGATTGGGGCGTCGTGGATGAGTGTGCAGATGACCCTACCAATATTGGGGTCACTCTCGCCGATATGGTGGTCATTTATCAGCTGTGTTTTAAAGTGATCGGGCCTTATGGATCGGTCTCTGATATCACAGTGATGACCCCGCCTACGCCGCAAATCACCCGTAATGGCAGTAACTGTTTTAATATTGGTTTGTTGACCAATGTGGGGCAGATATCCTCCTGTGTAAGGCAGGTGGAAATATACGCTTCCGATGAAACAGGCAATACCGGTGACCTGGTGTGTGTAGACTTTAGAGTCAATGGCTGGGAGGGTATGTTGGGCGCTCAGTTTACGATTATGTGGGACCCTAACGTCATTGTTGGAGAACAAGTGATTATCGGTGATATACCGAATACTTCTACGGGTAATATTCAACTGTTTGGAAATGGAAAGGCAACCGTGTCCTGGAACTATTTTGTGCCGGGAGAACCGGGTATCACAGTAGATGATGGCACGCTCTTTTTCCAGATCTGTTATCGCATCATTGGCGATTGTGAAGACTTTTCTCCCATTATGTTTGTGGGGAACCCAACCCCCATCGAATTTACCAATGACAACGAAGAATTTGAAGGATTTAACTTGCCGACCATTTTAACGGAAGGCAGTGTGACCGTCAATGACTGTGACCCCACAGGATTGCAGCTGGTGGCCGACTGTGGTGCTCCGGTAGGTTTAAATGACCAATTCTGTGTTACCGTTTCGGCAGGAGATAACTTCCAGCAGATTTCCGATTTCTCTTATTTGATGCAGTGGAATCCCAATATTTTGGAATTTACGGGTGTCAACAACTTGTCCTCTCTCAACCCGGCCCCTTCATTTGACCAAGCCAACATAAGTAATGGTATCCTGGGAACAGATTGGGTGGCCAATGCCGGTATCGGCTCGCAGAGCGTAGCTTCCGGGGGGCAACTCTACGAAGTCTGTTTTACGGTCATCGGTTTAGGCGGTAATAGTCCGTTTAGTTTTACCGATCCCGCTAATGTACAGGTGAATAATGGACCCAATATCGGTATCAACCCGAGCAACTGTGAAGTGCAGGTCATTCAACCCGATGGAGTAGCGATGTTGATAGGAAGTGGTCAAGGCGCTCCGGGCGAAGAATTCTGTGTGGATTTGACCGTTGCCAATTTTAGTGATATCATTGATTATCAATTTTCACTGGCTTGGGATCCAATGCTTTTTGAATTTAATTCAGTGACGGATATCAATATTCCGGGCGCAAGTTTCCCCGGTAACTTTATCGATGCTACTTCTTTTGGTGCCCTGGCCTTCGATTGGGAATCGGTTAATCCCGTAACATTGGCAGATGGTGAATCCATTATGACTCTGTGTTTCACGCCAATCGGGGTTCCGGATGATTGTTCGGTACTGGAAATGATCGATGTGCCATTGGTCCCCCAAGCGATCAATAATGGCTCAAATGGAGAAAATATTGGCATCATCCAGATTGATGGACAATTGTGTACCCTATTCCCAGAAGGTTTTGGAATCACCATTGCTGATGGGAATGTAGATTGGTTGGATACAATCTGTGTACCTGTTTCTGTCAACTCTTTTGACAATATAACCGATGCAGAATTCTGTATCAGCTGGGATCCGGTTAACCTGGATTTTCAAGGTGTAAATAACCTGAATACCTGGCCTGGATTGACCGATGCCAATATCTCATTGAGCCCATCCGGAACCATTTGCATCGATTGGTCGGATGCCGCAGGCGCGGCTATTCCTGATGGAACTGATGTCTTTGAATTGTGCTTTGTTCCCACCGGACAAGCAGATACTTGTTATGCTATTTCTGTTATTGATACCCCACTACCTGTGGTTGAAACAACATTAGGTACCGGTAGCATGGTCTACGAAAATGGAGAGTTGTGTGTCGCCGATCGATTGGTTATTTTGAATGCGACAATTGACTCTATAGGCTGTGATGGTATCTGTGATGCGACTGCTACTGTAGAGGTCGTTGGGGGTAGTGGGGAATATGGCTATAGCTGGTTCCAAGAGCCTATTGGTCAATTCTTACCCACGGCTATGAACCTCTGTGAAGGGGAGGTGATTGTCACGGTTTACGATCAGAATGACCTTGATTTGCGGGTAGTGGATACCTTCTATGTCGTTGCTTCGGGCAATATACCAGGCGCCATGGTCAACAGTGATACGGTCAGTATCGGCTGTGATCCTGCACTCGCCTTATTAAGTGGTACTGCAACCGGCCTTTCCGGTTTGCCAGGAGAGTCACAACAGTGGTATCGCCTGACCGGCAATATGCCGATCGGTGGCGCTGGTGCAACGGCTTTTGCCATGACTCCTGGTCGCTACTACTTTGAGGTGACCAACGCTGATGGCTGTACGGCTCGAGATACCGCATTGGTGGTTCAATCAGAAGGCCCCATTGCCGATGCAGGCACCGATTTTGCACTGGATTGCTTCTCTGATGTCTTCCAGTTGGATGGTTCAGGGTCCGCTCAAGGCGATAATATTACCTACCTCTGGACACAACTCATTCCGGTAGGCGGAACAAGTTTATTCCCTGAAGATACCACTTCTTTGATTCCACGAATTAACGGCCCTGGTGTTTTCCAGATCGCTGTTACCGATAATATTTCCAATTGTACCACCACCGCAGAAGTTTCCGTAGGTGAAGCTCCGGCTCCTCCGGATGTGGCAGCCGTTCCTGCTACTCAGGAGTTGGACTGTGATGGTTCTTCCGTTAGTTTTGATGGAGGTGCTTCTTTCAATCCGACCCGTAATGTCGTGTTTGAGTGGTACGATGTAGAAGAAACGACTTTATTATCCACCGATACAGTGTTCAATGTCAATCAGCTGGGCTGTTACGTGTTGGTGGTGAGAGATGTAGACAACAACTGTACGGCTCGCGATACGGTTTGTGTGGTACCAAATTCCGGCGCACCTGACGTCGATGCCGGCGAGGATATGACCTTGACCTGTAATGTAGATACCGTGACCCTTTCTGCAACGATTGGACCGGACACGATCGACTTTACATTCGACTGGATGGCCATTGCCGGCGGTCCATTGGTAACGGGCACTGAAACCACTTTGATGCCGCAGTCTACCGTTCCTGGCACCTATGTGCTTACTGCGGTCAATACCTTAAATAACTGTGAGGCCACTGATACGGTAGTGGTGGCTATTGATACGATTGGGCCGATGATTGATGCCGGTCTAGACGTGGAATTGAGCTGTATGATGCCAATGGATACCCTGCTTGGTGTAATTAATAGCGGCGAAACCGATGTCACTATTATCTGGACCGGACCGAATGGCGATACCTTAGGCAATGAACTAATGCTAATTATTGAAAATGAGGGCATGTATTGCATGGAGGTGATCAATAATGCTACGGGTTGTTCATCGGTAGATTGTGTGAATGCCACCATTGACGGGATTCCACCGATGGTCATCATTGAAGAGTTTGAACTTGACCTGACTTGTACCAATGATACTTTGACCTTGACTCCGGATGATATTACGCCACCCAATCCGAATTATATTATCAACTGGGAAACAGAAGGTCCTCAGGCGGCAATTATTACTGAAAGCGGCACCACTATTACGGTCGCTACTCCAGGTACTTACCGGATTCAGGTAACTGATCCAGTGAATGGCTGTTTAGGTGAGAATGAGTTTATTATCTCAGAAAATAACGACATTCCTACGGCTGATGCCGGTGAACCGGTCAGTATTTCTTGTAATGAAAGTATGGTGGAGATCGGCGGTACTGGTAGTACGGTAGGTGATGATATCATTTACAGTTGGACCAATACGGTAGATGGCGAAATGCCCAATCCCAATAATACGGCTACGGTCATCGTAGGAACAGCAGGAACTTATGCGCTCACAGTGAGAGATACCATCACGGGCTGTGAAGCGACTGATGAGGTAGTGGTAGGCGAAGACTTTGAAGTTGCCAATATTCTCTTTACCGAACCTGCGGAGTTGACCTGTGCCGATAGTTGCATTGACCTGACAGCGACAATCTCTAATCTTACCGATTTTGTTGTTGTTTGGAGTACCATCGACGGTGGCACACCTGATCCGGCGGATCAGCTGACGACCACTGTTTGCGACCCGGGCAGTTATATCCTGACCGTGACGAATAATGCCAATGGTTGTGTGGTGAGTGATACCCTGGAAGTGATGCAAAACATCGAACCTCCAGTGATTGCTTTCACAGACCCTGTAGAATTTGGCTGTAATGATACATCGGTAAGCATTGATGCTTCTGCCACGGGTGATGCCGGAGATTTTTCACTCATTGAGTGGACAGGCCCCGGTACGGTTACTCCTGCTACGGGCAGTTTGATCGTTGATGTGGATGCGCCGGGTGATTATGAATTGCATGTAGTTCGCGCCGATAATGGTTGTGAGGCAACTGAAATTATTATGGTAGTTGTTGATCCAGACTTTCCGGTAGCAGATGCCGGAGATGATTTCTCCATAGAATGTGGAACGACTTCCGTATTAGATGGCACGGCTTCATCTGCTGGCAACTATCAGTGGACTGTAATTAGTGGCACACCGTTGACCGGTGATGTTATGTCGCTCACTCCTGAAGTGTCAGGAGAAGGCACCTATGAATTAATTGTGACCAATCCGGATAACGGATGTGAAGCTCGGGATACCGTTTCCGTAACGGTTGATTTCCCTGCGGATGTGGCCAATGCTATAGCAGACTTTAACACTTGTCTGGATACGGTAGAAATTTCAGCTACTGCTCCAACGAATGGTGCAATCGGGACGTGGACAACAACTTCCTTTGCCTTGATTGAAGACAATTCCGCGGCGACGACAACGGTCACCAATTTGCCAACCGGAGATAACCTCTTTATCTGGACCCTTTCAACGGCAACCTGTGAGAATTACAGTGCGGATACGGTTATCGTCAGCCGTGCCAGCAATCCGGCTGCGGCCAATGACTTGTTGCAAATCAGTGCAGATGTCAGAGACGGTGTGATCAACATCATTGCCAATGATGGTTTGGGTCTTACTTCTGGATTTACGGTCACCTTGTTGAGTGCACCGACCATCGGAACGGTTGATAGTCTGGTGAATGGAGTGTTGTATTATAGTGTACCGCAGGGCGTATTTGGTGAGACCAGTATCCAGTACGAAGTGTGTATTGATGATTGTCCGGATTTGTGTGGTACTGCCACGGTAACCATTCAGGTCGCTGATGACGGCTTTACACCGGAATTACCGAATACCATCACGCCAAACGGTGACGGGATCAATGACTTCCTGGTCTTTGATGCACTACTGGGTAAACCCGCTGAAGATGTACCGGATAACGAACTGATTGTTTTCAACCGTTGGGGCGATATTGTATACCAAGCCAGACCGTATAACAACGACTGGAACGGGGTGAATGAAAATGGAGATGAATTACCTCACGGTACTTACTACTATATCTTAAGACTGAAGATTGGCAGCGGTGAGATTATCCGCGGCGACATCACAATTGTGAAATAATAGCAACTATTTGAATTTATATTGGCCGGTATCGAAGCAATTTGATACCGGCTTTTTTTATTTTGGGTGGTGGGCGTAGCCAAATGGTTCTATAAGGAAAGAGATATCTTTGAGGAAGATATGGCTCGCGTAAGGGATAGCAGCGGAATGCACGGAGCCTGTAAAGGCGAGTACATTATAGCGGATAGCCCGGCCCCGGCTTTGTCGGGGATACGCCCAGATGTTTACATTTTAACCTGGAAATATGTTTTAACGGTTAAATTTGTCTTAAATTTGCTTCCGGTTTATGGAATAGCACCCTCTATTTAACTCTTCTGAACAGAATTTGGCCCAATTTGTAAGTTTTGCGCCCTGATCAGCGTTTTTCACTTTGAGCTCGTTGACTTATTGTCCATTTGCAAACTATAACTTGATTCATGAAATCCCAACTACACAATGTTCGTCTTTGGGGAGTGCTGCTCTTTCTGTTTGGAATCAGCCAATCCCTTGTTGCACAAATTGAAGTTTCCGTCCGGGTTGATTCCGGATTTGTAGCCACCACCTGTACCGATAATATTGGTGCTCCCGATCCGCTGATTGGTGTGGAAATTGAAGGCGGGGGATTTGAATTTTACCCTGAACAAAATTTCTGCTTCAATTCTTTTCCCAATGTACAATACACGAATACTTATGCCTGTCCGGGAAACTTACCCCCTACGGTTCAGGTTTGTTTTCGGGCATTAGAAAACGACTCCTTTTTTGCATTACTGTGTGAAGTAGATGGCTCCTGTGAAGTTACAGAGTGCCAGAATATTACGGTTCCCGCGATTGGGGATAGCCTATCCTTCAGCATAGAAATTCCGAATACTGAAGCCTCCAGTGGGGAGGTGTTTTTTACCATCCTGACCACCTCAGACCAGGAGGTGGACAATGATCTGCCTTGTGATGCTTTTGACTTTGGCACCTTGGCTTACGGGGATACCGTTGGCGATATCAATGTGGGCATGTTTAGCAACAATTGTGCGACCAATTTTAATGAGCCCAATCCGGTAAACGACGGCATATTTACCAATGATGCCGGTGTTTGGTTCCAGTTCACCACTGGTCCGGATCCAAGTGGATTGATTAGAATTGATGTGATCAACGATCCCGAAGGAACGGGAGATGAGATTGATTCCCAAGCGGCATTATACACCACCGATACAGGAGACTGCAACGGGACTTTTTCTTTGGTGCCGGAAGGATTTTCCTATATCAATAGTCGGAATAGCCGGATAGATTTGATTTGTCCGATGCCCAATACGACCTACTTTCTATTAGTAGATGGCAATGAGGCCGCCCCTGGATTGTTGAGAGGGGTTTTCTCGGTGGAAATACGAGATATCGGGCAGGTAGAGGGCGGAGATTTGCGCTGTGAGTTTGAGGCTCTAGGCGAAGTTCTTGATGGTGGTTGTGTGGCGACTGATGGCTGGCGTACCAACTATTGTGCAACCGATGTACAAGATCCTTTTGTACAGGCATTTGTCAGTCAACACTCTGTATGGTTCCAGTTTATTGCGCCCCCTTCTGGTCACGTCATCATAGAGGGGATAAGTGATACTTTGATTGATCCCATCGGCATTCAGATTGGGGTTTATCGTTCTTTTAATAATACTTGTACCGGGCCATTTGGCCACATTGCCAGTCAGTATAACGGGGGAGATGGGCTGAATGAGACGATGGAATTGACCTGTTTGTATGCTGGCAGGCCGTACTGGATTTTGATTGACGGCTCTGGTGGTGCGGCGAAGGGATTGTTTCAGTTGAGTATTTGTGATGCCGGAGATATTCGGCCCCGAACCACGCAAGATACCGTGCTGTGTGCGGGTGAATCTCTGCAGGTGGGCAATAGTTTCTATACGGAGACAGGCACTTATTTTGATACCCTTCAACTCTTTGCCGGCTGTGATAGTTTGGTGACCACCAATCTGACCGTTCTGGACGAATTGACGGTAACCATTGATCAAACCCAACCGGCTAGTGGCGAAACGCCAACGGGAATCGGGGTGGCCAATGTCGCCGGTGGGGATGGCAACTATACCTACCTCTGGTGTAGTGGCGAAACGACTCCTCAAGCGACGATGTTACCCGGAGGTGAAAATTGCTGCGTGACGGTAACCGATGGCAATGGATGCGAGGCCATCAGTTGTATTGACGTCGAATTTGTGACTGGCATTTTCCCTAGCTTTAGCAATGATACCCTGGATTGTTATGGGGATAGCAATGGGACGCTGACCTTTTCGGTAAGCAATGGGCAACCGCCTTATTCTTACTCTTGGCAAAACTCGGTGAATACCCTCAATGGCTCGGGGACTATCGGAGCAGTTGGGGAGGAGGTGAGTATTTCCAACTTGCCTGCGGGCGATTATACCTTTATGGTTAATGATGCCTTCTTTGATACCAGTTTTGTGGCACAGGTAATAGCGCCAGAGGAGCTGACTTTGGATTTGGTTGGCATCGATGGTGCCAGTTGCTTTGGCATTTGCGATGGGGCCATTGAAATCACCGTGACGGGAGGCACCGGAGCCTATGCTTTTAACTGGTCGAATGGAGCAGTTACTCAGAATATCAATCAACTTTGTGCCGGAGAATATAGCTTGACAGTTACCGATGAGAATAATTGTCAAGCCACGCTTTTATTGAATGTTAATGAACCTCCGGAATTTGTGATCAATGGTGTTGTTTTGAATGAGGTTTCCTGTTTTGGTGGTGATGATGGTGAGGTGACGGTGGATACGCAGAATGGCACGGCCATGACTTTTAATTGGAGTAATGGAGGAGCTACACCGGTTATTTCTGAATTAACTGCTGGTTTTTACGATGTGACGGTAGTCAACACGGACGGCTGTGAAGCCTATGCTAGCATTGAGGTCATTGAGCCGGACGAGCCCGTATCAGTTGCTATTGAAGTGCTGAATCCGGTAAGTTGTTTTGGAGAGGCCGATGCCACCCTACAAGCTATTGTCAGTGGCCCCGGAGCTAGTTTTACATACGCTTGGAGCTCGGGCAGCCAGGCCAGTTTGAGTAATGGTCTGGCGGCCGGTGAATACTCGGTCATGGTCACCAATGAAAAGGGCTGTGAGGCAATGGCGTCGTTTGTATTGGATCAACCCAGTGAATTGGTGGGGTTGGCTTCAGCCAGAAATATTACTTGTCTAGACCCCGCTAATGGCGGCGCGGTGATGGTTGATACGGTTAGCGGCGGAACTGGCAGTTACAGCTTTGCCCTTGACGGTGGAGATTTTGGCCCTACGCCCACTTTTAGTGGATTGGAGGAAGGCGTTTATGAACTGACGGTCAGAGATGCAGCCGGTTGTGAAATTTTTATGGATGTGATGGTGGAAGGGCCGCCGGAATTGATTGTGGATTTGGGGGAAGATACAACGATCCCATTGGGCGAAAGCCTGGACTTGACGGCCATTACCAATAGCACCAATGCCGTATTCAATTGGAAACATCAGGATACTTTACATACACAGGAGGTGACCGTGATGCCCATGATTTCTACGGTCTATTCGGTGCAGGTGATTGATACGGTAACGTTTTGTGAAGCCAGTGACAATATTTTTGTCTTGATCAATCGGGAGCGTCACGTGTTTATTCCAAATGTTTTTAGTCCCAATAACGATGGTCGCAATGATGAATTCCGGATATTCCCGGGGCCAGGGATTAAGCATATCAAGACCTTTCGCGTCTTTTCCCGTACCGGGAATATGGTCTATAATGTAGGCAATGATGGTTTTGATCCCCTAGAGGCGCAAGATTTTGCCTGGGATGGCCAGTTCCAGGGGCGACCGCTAAATCCGGGGGTATTTGTCTACTTTGTAGAGATTGAGTTTGTGGATGGCCTGACCGAAGTGTTTAAGGGCGATGTGTTGTTGATGAGGTGATTTAGGGGCGGTTTAGGAAGGTTTATTTGGGTCTCGGTTCCGGAGGAACCAAATCTTTGTA
>CAXHCA010000013.1:0-74348 GCA_964015035.1 uncultured Saprospiraceae bacterium | reverse complement strand
GTCACCGATTGACCCATACAAATCGTCGTATCACCAACGGATATCATGACTTCCAGGTCACAACAATCCAAGTTATCACTGGTCACTGTAGCCGATAGGGTATCACAGCTATTTCCAACCTGAATCATCATGTTTTCAGCCAACGCCGCCGTGAAGCTATATGGTGGCATTAAAGGCAAAGCATCGCCATTGACCAATACAAAATCCTCATTTTCGGCAGAAAATTCTACGGTATAGAAACCAGAATTCGGACCACAATATGTGGTATCAATGGTCAATAGTGGCAGCGCTTCTACAACTACGGTAGAAGAATCCATTGCTCCTGCACACACTCCACCAGCATCATCGACAAAAACATAATAAGTTCCTGCTCCAGGAACTGTAAATGAGGCATTCGCACTCAATGGCGCTCCGATACCGGCTGCATTGTCATACCAGGCGTAGGCATATGCACCTGATCCTCCGGTAACATCCGGGGATAAAACCGGTAAGTCATCCTCACAACTGACAACATCTTCCAACGTCACGTCCAATTCACACTCAATGGTACAATTCGGAGGAGTGATGGTAGTAGATGTATCACCACACGAATTAGAGGTGATAATGGTAAAAGACTCCATTAAATCCAATTCATCCAAAGTAAATGTTCCTTGGCCTTGAAACTCAGTATTTCCAATCATGGTCGTAAAGGAATGTGCTACGGTGACCACAACCGAATAAGTCAGGGAATCTTCTGCGCACATTGTTTCCGTCATCACAATGAGGGGCGCTTCGATGACATCGACAATAAAGTTAGTGGAATCCCGGCATCCTTCAGCATCCGTTACCGTAACTTCGTAGACTTCATCTGCGGCAGATTGAACACTAATTGAGGCATTGGTATCTCCGGTGCTCCAGACATAGGTATAGGGCTCGGTACCATTTTGCGTCTGTACAGTTAAAGCCGCAAAATCATTTTTACAAACACTTGCATCCCCACTGATCGTCGCGGTTAGGTTACAAGGTGGATTACATTCTGGCGCACAATGTTCTTCTGTCACTACACAGCCTGCCGGACTAGCCATATTGATCAGCACACAAGATTCCAATGGGATATCAATGATTTTCCATTGAGCAGGAATGCCCAGATCAACGACTTCTCCTAGATTCGAGGTCAGGGTATTATCATCTGAATCCGAAAAAATGTGTAGGATATAATAGTCACCAGCCGGGTCACATTCTGGAACAGCATAGAATGTAGGCACTTCGACATGGACATGGACCTCCTGAATAGAAGAAAACCCATTGCTACCGGTAATCCGAACATAAAAGGTGATTGGATTAGAAATTACCACATCGATCGATGTTCCCGTTCCCATCAGATTGCTTAAACCGGGGTCAGTGTACCAATTGATTGTGTACGGTGGTTGTCCACCATTGGGCACTACAGAAAGAGTGATTGTTTCTCCCGGACAGCCGACAAAGTCGGTAAAAAATGGTTGTGGCACAGCATAATGACCGACGGCTGGGCCAACCTCCATTTGGAAAAGGAGAATAGTCACAGGGTTGCTCCAATCTATATGGTCAGTTGCTGCCCTTCCCACTATCGGCAAAAGCAGAAGGATCAGCAACAATTTGTGCGTTTGTTTTACTAGGGTTGTCATTTTCATTTTACTTAAATTGACACTAAAGTATTTCTTGAGTTAATACGAACTGTTGCTCTGATATGTTTCAATTTTTCCTCCTGGGCCACAGGGGCCACTTTGCATATCTGGTGGAAAGATAACAATGCTCACGATTTCGATCCGCCGGTCATAGGAAGCATCTACATTATAGATTCGACAAGGTCCCCGACTAGGTGCAGTCTGATTAGCTATGGAAGCACCTACCGGGTCAGGAATGAGGTTTACTTTGTCCATATAATCATTTATTCCATCACCACTAAGCAGAAAGTGCTTGGCCAGATATTTCTCCATACTATTGATCCTTCTCTTAGAAAGATCATCATTGCTATAACCTCCTGAACCCGACTTACTCGCTACTCCACGGATATTAATAACGATGCTGTCACCAGCCTCCAGGGAGCGGAATAACAAGTCTCCAAACGACTCCATGCGTTTCATATTCACTTGCACTTCATTAAAAAAGGTATCGACTCTGGTTAGGTCATCATTACATTCACAGAGCGATCCTTGTCTATTGCCGTAACCAAACTGGTTAGGTGTAGTACATCTGCCAGTAGCTGTTCTAAATTCCAACACCCGGTTTTTGTAGTCATTAAAGTAGGTTTCGTAATCCGTGGCAGCTTCTGTTGCAGAGACAATTGGATTGGGTACTGCATGATTGAAGTACAGTGGCAAAGGTTCAAACAAAGGGAGTGTATCAGGTTGAATTTCCAAAAGGAAGACTTCCTTTAGAGTTGCCGGCAAGCAATTGCTACCGGTCGTAATATTTCTTTTTGGAGTAGCCGTTGAAAACCGGTATTCATTATTATCTGCTCGTCTGCTCACACTATCAGGGAGTATCGTATAATTGTGAAACCCGCGCAACGTGGCAGTATAAGTGTGTTTACTTCCATAGAGTGGCGTCATTTCCACTTCGGCATAGTTCTGCTGGTCTAGCAGCGTCACCCCGTTCACATCAATGGGTAATTCTGGATTACATTTCGCCCTGAAACTGACCTCAAGTTCAATTTTGGGCTCTAAAAACAGATCCACCCACACGGTATCTGCGTTACAGGAAGATGAAGTAAACTCCTTTTCACTCCCCCAATAGCCCGTTTTTTCGACGGTAGCCTTAAACGTTTCTCCTAGAGGAACTTCCGCAAAATAATAACGATACCCTTCCTCCACTTGTGCGGGGATACAGGCTGCGGTAGAATCGGCCATATTTTGTAGGTGAAGGCTACCCGGCACCGGTTGCTGCTGGCTCCCGCCATAATCACCCTCTAAAGTACAATACAGTGAAACGACAATCGTAGAACTCGGCCGTATCGTTGCCTTATAAACATTTGGGCAGCAGTGGTCTGAATCGACAAGTGGTCCTTCCGCTCTAGCTCCTGCGCCTTTTGTATTTTCATATTCCCCTGTTCCGAAGTCTCCATTAGAAGAAAAAATGGCTTCCTCTCCCGTTTCGTTCAGGCTGAAATAAAGCTCGTCGTATATAGTGTTAAAGGAAGTGCCTATGTTTGCCGGATTTTGTGGGCTATTGCCAGCATGATCACACTCATCATTACCTTCTCCATAGCTATATTTAAAAATGTCAAAACCATATCCCCCCAAACTATGATGACCATTGGAACTGAAATAAAGGACTTTGTCGGCGCCAAAAAAGAAAGGCGTCACCTCATCCCCTGTGGTATTGACTTCGGTAACGGCTATCGGTGTTCCAAAGGTATTGTTAGTTACAGCTACTTTGAAGATATCCAGATCGGTGCGATCAGGATTCCCTTCGTGATAATTGCTGACAAAGTAGAGGAAGTCTTCCCCGGAATCCCCTCCATCAGCAAAATAGGGTTGGGTGATTGTAAAACCGGGACGATTCACAGTCTCTGGTAGTTTTACCGGAGTTGACCAACTGTTGCCACTATTGTCACTATAATAGATAGCACAGGTGTACTGATTGTCTTTGCAGCTACATTGAGTAAAGTACATGCGTTGGCCATTATTGGCTAAAGTGATGTGCCCCACATTTTTGGTGCCTTCAGGAAAGAGGACATCTGAACGATTGCCCGCCTCATCTAGGCGATGAATCGTCATTTTATCTCGACAAGGCTTTGCACAATCGCACTCTTCTGCCGGAGATAAACTCGAATAATAGATGGTATTGCCCGCATAAGGCAAGGCAAAATCAGAATAACCTCCATCGACAAGGAGTTGAATATCTACCCCGGGAGTTATGGCCGGGATCAAATTTTCATGCTCCTTGCACTCATTTAGCTTTTTAACCGCTAAAGCGTAAAATTTCGGATCACATTGCTGACTGTGGTTTTCAATAAAATCTTCGTAGTAATATTGAGCCTCCTCATAGTTTTCCTGACGATGTTTGCTTTTTGCCAAATAGAACGACATCAATGGATAATCATTAGCTTGATCCTGGCTCCGAATAGTCTCAAAGTAGCCATCTGCCTGATCAAAGGCACAAAGTTCTAAAGCAGATTCTGCGGCAATTTTTAGGAAAACAAAATTATCGGGTTCATCTGTAAGTACCTCAGAGGCGTGCTCATAGGCCGTAGGATAGTCCTGAGCCTCATAGGCCTCTTCGGCACTTTTTTTGAAGGCATCAAGCGATTGGCTCCAAGCGAAGTGAGCTAGCCCCAATAAAAGTGCCAGGGTGAGCAATTGTTTCATTATACTTTGGGTTTAAAAGTGTCGAAATAGAACAATATAAACAGGATCAGTACCGGATGGGACAAACCTTCTTGGCCGGTGGTTGAAAAATGATGTATCCCAGCGAAAATTCCAATCCGCCATTACCATTAGTCGCTGCTGTAAAGTCGGAAGTGTTCATATCATAGCTCAGGCCAAACACCCACATTTTGTAGTTAAGTGCGGCATTCAGCAGCAGGGCATCTTCCATTCTGAGCCCCAATCCCAGGTCAAAAGAAGTTTGACCTGGACGGGTCCCGGGTTTAAGGTAAAAACGACCTCCCACACTAAGCAACACCTCGGTATAAGGGCCTTGAAATTGGGCCAAAGTGCTGACTAAAAAGTCAATTCTTTGCGTTAACTGAATCGTGCCCAAGCCGTAAAGTGAAATACGGGCAGGAAGTTTCCTTTCAAATGTACTATAGAAATTGGCTTTGGGTTGGTTGATGTGAAACACACCTGAACCAATATCAAAAGCAGTGCGCGTTTTACAAGATTGGTAATGCACGTTCACCCCGCCAGAAATATCAAACAAGAACTTTGTCTGGTTTTCGTAAGTATCTCCAAAGCTGTTGGGGTCAAACTCTTTTCCGTTGAACTGATTGTCAAAGAAGAGATTAATGGGATCAAAAGAGCGCTGTCCGCCCCCTAGCATGATGCCGGGGGTAATGGAAAAACCACCACCCATGACGTGGGTATAGGAACCACTGATTTCCAATTGAGTCAAGCTCAAATTGGCATCTCCGGCTACGTCATAATTAAACAAGGCACCAAAAGAAAACCCCTTCGGGCGCCAGCAGTTCGCTTCATTACAGCCTACTGTACACAGGTTTTTTTCCGCCGAAACGGAAACCGTATTGTAGGGTACGGGCATATTCCATTGATTGCGATAATTGGCTTGAAAACGATAATCTCCTTTGAAGGCTCCCGTCAAAGCGGGATTGAGGTTGAGTGGCGATCGCGCGTATTGCGAAAAATGAATGTCTTGTGCTGATGCATTGAACATAAACAGGCTGCATATTAATAGCAGCCACCATTTGGGGTTAGGTGTAGCAATCACAGTTGAGCTTTTTTAGTTAATAAAGCCACACAAATGTCCTATCGAGGAATTAGGGCTTAAATATTATTCAACCATACCTGAAGCACTAAGTCAGGTAAAAGTAAAAATCGTTGCTAAAAAGGGGGATTGGTAATTGCAGGATTCACAGTACAGATATTGTCTAATTAGTACTATGGAGGTGCTAAAGGTATGAAAATTTATTTATAAATCAAACCGACTTTTCTCCCCAAATAAAAAAGCCTTCTGAGGGTGAGTGTTCACCTTCAGAAGGACCAATCCAAATCTCTAGTAAAACGAAGCTATTTTTTGCGGAAGAAAATATCTCCACTAATGGTTTCCAATGCGACTAGTTCGCCGCCTCCATTTAGGGGGGCATTCAATTTTTTAGAAAAAGGAGTGCTATTTTCATCTAGCTGCAGGTCAAAATCGGTGTAAATCTCTCCTGTTACTGATTTAAACACCAGCTCTTTTTTTGCGGATGGGTCTAGCCCCACATCAATGAAACCACTAATCGACTTAGCTTGAATCGCGTTTTTGAGTTGCGGGATTTCAATGTTTCCGGAAATGGTCTCCAAGTTGACCTTTACGCCCTTCGGCACCATCACCACAAAAGCTACTTTGAAGCATAGGCAGTCCCTTTCTTCACAATCCCAACAGGTATTCTCTCCTTGCGATTTTAAATAGTCGGTATTCATATCAGCAGTAATCTGCAATTGTCCTCCGTCATTCTCAACCTTTAACTGATGGATTTTCAAATCCTTCTCCTGACGATAAGTTAATATGGTTTTGAGCCCCAGCTCGGCTGCTGACGTAGATTCGACCTTAATCTCTTGGGCGAATTTCAAATTGAGCGAAACCTCCTTATTAGGGGGCACGGAATAGGATTGTTGCTCCACTTTTTCCTTTTGGCTATAGCCAAAGGTTTGCATACATAGAGCTAATAATAGAACAGTTATTTTTTTCATGTCGGGTGATTTATTTTTTTCTGAGATAAATGTTTCCACTTATGGCATTCAGTGAGATGTCAACACCGCCACCATTCAAATTGCCCTTTAAATCGGCACCGCCAATTCGCCTCATATCTTGTTTTTGGCCGACCATCTCCAAATCTAAATCCGTGTATATTTCTCCGGAAATGGATTTCATCTCAAGAGAAGCCTTTGTGGAAGCAGGTAAAGTAATGTCGATAAAACCGCTGACATTGGAGATCGCGCTTGGCTTACTGGCATTCACCTCTTCCATCGTAATCAGGATTTCACCTGAAGTGGTATTCGCAACGATGGGGCCGCTTACCTTCTGTAGTTCTATATTGGCATTATTCGCATTGATCTCTATTTCTCCTTTAACCCCAGTGACCATAAATCGACCACCCCACCATCCTTTTTCCACAATCTTAAGGTTGGTCTTGGCAGGGACCTTCATCCGGTAATTGATTCCTCTGCTGCTACATTTTCGCAGGATTAAACTGTTGTTTCTTTTCTCTAAAGAAAGGCCAATTCCGGTATTGTCGGTACCGGTATTGTATAGCGACTTGAGTCCTTTAGCCCGCTCCGGTGGGGCTTGATAATTATCTGTTTCAATGATGATTTCACTACCATTATAAGAAGTGACTTCCAATTCCGATTGTTCCAAATAAACCTCTACTCTACTAGCGGTTCCCGCCTTAAATGTCTTGGTGTCCTGGCCAAATATCCAGGTCACCACAGTCAGTAACATTAGACTGAGGGTGATGTTTTTCATCGTATTTAATTTATTGATTTACAAAAGCTTAGACAATCCTTCAGCGGCCTTGCCCCGTACGACCGGGATGACGGCATCTTCCTTGATTATATTTTGTAATGAGGGTATAGCCTGACGAGCCCCGATTTCCACCAGATTTTCGATAAGAACAATTTGTATCTCCGGACTTTGATCCTTTGCCAGTGCACCAATCAAGGCATCCACTACTCCTTCTTCGTGGATAAAAACCCGGAGGGCCAGCACTGCTTTCCGGCGCACATTCACATTTTCATCATTTTCCAGAGTATTGATCAGTGCGTCTACAATTTTTGGGTCGGCCAATGCCGTTTCAGCAGAGGTTTGGATAGCCTGAATGCGATCACTGGCGGAGTTTTGCTGCAGCATTGACAAAACCAACATTTTACGGGTATCTGCTACTTCCGCTGCCAATTGACCAATCTGCACTTGTTGTTGTTGGTTACGTTGCCACAACATGCCAAATCCAACGCCAATGATCAGTAGTGCCACGGCAGCAGCAATTCTCCATTCCAGTGTCCAAGTAAAATAGCCGGGTGATTTCGGCTGAGCAGCCAGCCGATTTTTTTCGTTGTTAAGTAATTCTTCAAAGCCTTGCACCAACCTCAACGTGGGTTCGTAAGTAGGTAATCCATCTAAATGATGAGTCAAATCTTGCAACGTCTCCCATTCCTTTCTCAACACCGGATCACTTGCCAGCTTTTGCTCAAAGGCCGCCAGCTCCGGCCCCTCAAGGTGACCGTCCAGATAGTCCATCAATTGTATAGAATAATTGGCCTTCATGCTTCTTCCATTTTAAAATAAATCCCTCTTAGTTTTAGCAGTGCCCGGTGGGCTTTCACCTTCACAGCCGCCTCTGTACTGCCTAAAATTTCGGCCACCTCCCGGTATTTCAATTGCTGAAATCTTGTCAAAATCAATATTTCCCGCTGATCCTCAGACAATTGCATAAGCGCCTTTTCCAGTTGTTGGTAGCGATCGTGTTTCTCTTCTCCCGTGTTTTCATCACGTAACTGATCGGCTATTTGTTCTGTTTCAACAAAGTGATCCTGAAGAAAGGCGCTCTTCCTGCGTTGGTCTGCTAACAAATTCCGGGCAATCTGATATACCCAGGATTTGAAGTTATAACCGGGCTGATAAGAGCGCCTATAACGAATGATGCGTTCAAATACCAGTTGGGTCAAATCTTCACTTTGGGTTGCATTGGCCGTAAGCCTCAAAAAGAAATTATACAGTCGCTTGTTCCACCGTTGGAAAAGTATAGCAGCGCTATCCAACTCATCGTTGCTGAGCTGTTGCATCAATACTTCATCGTTGACTGGTACATCTCTTTCCATAAACTTTGAAGGCTTCCGTTTTTACAGGTTACTTTGACTTTTGTAAATAGTTACACTTGTGGGTGCAGTTTTTTATAAAAATAAAAAAAGACAGCCCCGTTTCCAGGACTGTCAAAAAATTCAGAAGTATTAGAATGGAAATAGCTTACTCCTGCTGTAAGGAGTAGAATGCTACTCTAAATCCTATTGCTTAACGACCTTTAACTGTTGCAATTGATCGCCTACTTGAATTTTCACCAGGTAGATACCTGCCGGCAAGTTTTGCAGATTAACTTCTAACAGTTGATTTCCAGCGATTATTTGCCCGCGCTGGCTCAGGTGCCGTTGCCCGGCTACACTATAAAGGTCTAGTTGATAATCTCCGCTGATGCCTGAATCTACCGCAAGATGCAGCTGATCCAACACAGGGTTAGGAAAGGCTTTAACCCCAACGGTTGCGGTAGTCTCTTCCGTACCTGAAACGATGAGATAAGCGGGGCTCCCCGTAAACTCATTATCATCCAAATCCAGATTGACACTAAATGAATTGACACAGCCATCTATCGTGGTAATGGTTAGTGTAATGGTATATGTGCCCCCTGTTTCGTATTGGTGCATGGGTACAGGTTCATCGCTCGTGGTTCCATCACCGAAGTCCCAGCTAAACTCAATCGCATCTGGAGAAGACAAATTGAGAAAGAAAATTTCACTCGTATCATTAGTCACTAGCGGCACAAAGAGCGCGGTACACTCACCATTATACCAGATGTCTTCGTTAGTTGCCACAATCATGGTCATGGTACTTTCACATTCATCACTGGCAATTGTCAGCGTTACCGGGTAGACCCCATCCGCTGCGTAAGTGTGACTTGGATGCTGTTCATCACTGGAGAAGCCATCACCAAAGTCCCAGGTCCAGCTGGTTACACCACCAAAAGACAAATCGGTAAACTGGAAAGTATGTGGATTGTCTCCGCTTTGTGCAAAGAAGAAAAAGGCCTGACAATCCGGCCCTTCAAAGGGACCACCGTCGCCGACACAAATGTGAATGACCGTTGTGGCGCTACAATCTTCAGAGGTGGCAATAGTGAGTGTTACTTCATAAATACCGTCTTCTGGGAAAGTATGTGTTGGGTTTTGTTCTTCACTGGTGTTACCATCTCCAAAATCCCACAGCCAGCCGATAATTTCGCCTTCCACAGCCTGCGAAAGATCGTGAAACTGAACGGTTAGCGGGTTTTGATCATTGACTTCATAGTCGATATAAAAATCCGCGTAGCAGTCATCTGGAAAATCATTTTCGCAATCTACATAGGAGTCTTCGCCATACCCTTCACACTCCGCCAGACAGGCGTTGATAAAGAATAGTTGCTCGCCTTCGTCTGTCAGTACACAGACCGGATCAAAGAGGAATGGACAACCACAAGGGAAATCGATATTACAATCAAAGAATTGATCGGCACTGTAACCTTCACACTCGGCAAAACAAGAGTTAGAGAAGCTCAGAGTATCGCCATCGGCAGTAACAACACAAACCGGGGCAAATATATCGGGACAGACACATGGGTCTGGATTGTCATCGCAGTCAACGAAGGTGTCCTCTCCGAAGCCTTCACACTCGGCAAAACAGGCATTCGGAAATTCAACAATGCTCCCATCTGGCAATGTGACACAAACCGGGTCGTATTCAAAGGTACATTCGCAAGGTCCAGCCTCATTACAATCAACAAAGCTGTCTTCTCCATAACCTTCACATTCGGCAAAACAGGCATTAAAAAAGGTCAATGTATCTCCAGCAGCAGTCATTACACAGACCGGCGCAAAAATATCAAAGCAAGGGCATTCTTCTTCACATTCCACCCAGGAGTCAGGGCCAAAGCCAGCACATTCCGCTTCACAGGCGTTGGGGAAGGTAATAATAATTCCCCCCGGCAATGAGGCACATACCGGATCATACACATCATCACAATTACAACCGTTACCTTCCTCTCCAATACAGATATGCAAAACGGTAGAGGAGCTACAACCATCCTCTGTACTAATCGTCAATACGACCTCATAAATACCGGCTTCGGCATAAGTATGTGAGGGATGAGGCGTTGTGGAGGTTTCGCCATCTCCAAAACTCCATTCCCAGGAAACGATATCACCTTGATTGCTCACTGATTGATCAACAAATTCTACTGTCAAATTATTGGGATCATCGTTGATATTCATATAGAACGAAGCGTAGCACCCGGATTCAATGTCACAAGGAACCCAGGTATCAGGACCGTAACCTTCGCATTCGGCAAAACAGGGATTGTCAAATGTCAAAACATTTCCCGCATCGGTCAACACACAAACAGGGTCATAATACTCAGGACAACCGCAACCTAATTCATCTGAAACGATAACAATACTAGATATTGTTGAGCTACAAGTATCGGCAGTGATGGTCAAAGACACTTCATATTCACCCAATCCGGCGTATTCGTGTACCGGATTATCTTCGTTGCTGGTAGTACCATCACCAAAATCCCACTCCCAGCTTTCGATTGGCGTAGCAGTATAGGACAAATCAAAGAAACTAATTTCGTAAGGATCCACACTGGTTTGCTCATGGGTAAAGTAAGCCTCACATCCGGTTGGTGGCGGAGGAGGCACAATATCCGTACAAATGTGAAAATTGGCGACATAGGCACCATCTGCATCGGGTAATTCTATTGCGATTACTTCCCCGGTGCACAAATCCATGATTTCCGCACTGACCACATCGCCCACTGACAAAGGAAGGGTTAATTCATAAGTACCATCGTCCCAAGTGAAGGTTTCTATTGTTTCTACTTGATCACCGTTACTGTAAATGATGGCAATAGGATACCCTGGAATGGGAACCGGGGCATCAGCTTCTCCAAAGAGAACCAGACCATTAACCGTAATCTGCGCACTAGCTGAGAGCGCCATTAACATCATCAGAAAAAAGGAAAGAATTTTCCCGTTCATGATTTTAATGTTTAGTTTTGTCATGATTAATCAATTTTTTTTGTGAAATCGACTTGCCGGAGTAGTAGCTTACTTCGGCATTTTAGTACTATTTTTGTTTATATAACTTCCTGATAATAAATCCATTATTAGTGTAAATCTGCAATAATAAAAGACTCCCCGGAATACTTGTCATATTCAATTCTAATTGATGATTACCATTTCCGCTAAAAGAAGCTAAATTCGCTCCGCGCACATCCATTACTTCAATACGTTGAATGGGTTCAGATGAAGTCACGGTGACCTTGTCCGGACTGGGATTTGGATAAATGGTAATATTTTGCCGGGGTTTGGGGTCATTGATGCCCACCAGCGCATCTGGATGGTGCACCATGATTTCAATACTATCACCAACTGTTGGCACCACTTGATGAGAACTGTCCAACACCATGATATCCTTAATGCGAATCACCACCCCGATACTGTCAATATCTCCCGGTAAAAAATCGATTAAATTATCTTCAATAATCATTGAGAGTACGCCAATATTTCCCCATCCACCAACAGGATCTTGTCCAAACCGAGTAATGGCCACGTCCAATTCCCCTTCGTCCTGAGAAGCCACTAAGGAGAAGTATTGTTGATCAACAGTCACAAAACTGCTTTGTAAATCGAAGTCGGCCAAGTGAAGGATATCGCTGTCGTATTCAATGGTGAATGCCAAGCCGTTGCAGTTGGTTAGTGGAAGCGATTCATTTCCCAATTGGATGGGAATCGCAACGATGCTACCTTCTGTTAAATTCCCGGGAAGCGCGTCAATTTCAAAATTGAACCCTGGATCAGTGCCCAAATTACCATTGATAAATTCATCAGGAGTGATAGAGCCTTGCTCCGCTCCATAGTTATAACTAACTGCAAAAAAATCGGTAATTTCGACAATGCCGTTCCCATTAGCATCTGCAAAAGCATAATTCAAACCATTGGGGAAGTCATTATTCCAAGGCACGGAAATAGAATGCTCTTCAAAGGTTGTACCTCCCTCCAACCTGGAAGGACCCACGGTGCCATAAGCACGACCAATGTAGAGGATATCCACATTGTTAACCAATCCATTATTATTGGCATCACCAGGAAACACCTGAGCAAAAACTCCGCCCCAAAGAACACAAAATTGAATTGCCAGTATCAGCTTAGTGGTTTTCATATAATAGTTGCTTATCGTGGTGCAATTGCTTGTCGCAATTGGCATTCATGTGTTTTATCATTGTAAAAGTAGATCAAACATCTGGCTGGCTCAACTACATTTTTTCATATTTATCAAGAATTTATATAGCCAACTACAGTTAAAAGAAAACACTTTAAATTGACTATCAAGTATTTAAACAACACCCCTAAAACATTTTTATCAAAAAAATAAAAGAATTCCATGGCTCATTTTCAGAAAAAATGAACCTATATTTGCCAGACAAATGACCAAACCAAACATGCAAAACACCAAATTATTTGCGCTGCTCCACTCTTTTTCCACCAGGGAGTGGCGAAAGTTTTCGGAATTTCTGCACTCGCCGTTTTTTAATAAAAAGGAGGAATTAACCCAATTTTATGATTGTCTATACCAAGTTTGTCGACAAGGTCCAGGGCCACTGATGAGGTTGGAAAAACAATCTCTACATCAGCTTGCTTTTCCCGACCAGCAATATGATGAAAAACAATTCAATCATTTATCCAGTCAGTTGTCTCTACTTGCGGAGAAATTTCTGGGACTGATGACTTACGAGCAGGATGGCATCTTAAAAGAATACCACCAACTCCAGGCCTGTGTAGAAAGATCTTTATCTAAAAACGTAAATTACCTTAGTCAGAAGGTAGAAAAAAAGTTGACCTCCCTACCCTACCAAAATGCCGATTACTACTTTCAAAAGTACCTCTACTATCAGCTTCGAGATCAGTATTTTACCCAACAAAAAATTCGAAAATTTGATCAAAATTTATTGCAAGCCAGCCAATATTTTGACTGTTATTTTTTGAGTAAAAAACTGTCCCTGCTCTGTGCCACGTTAGAGCGACAACGCATATTTGCCCAGCAAGAAGCGGTTCCTTTAGAAAAAGAACTATTGGAAATTGTGAAAACTGGACAATTCATGGATCAGCCTCCAATTGCCCTTTACGGCAGTATTTTACTCATGCTCAAAGAAGAAAAGAAGGTCCAGCATTACCAAAACTTCCGGTCGTTATTTAAAGACTATCAGTCTCACTTTTCACCCAACGAAATTCAACTTTTTTATCAGTTTGCAATTAACTATTGTAGCCGCAAAATCCGCTTTGGGGATAAATCCTATGCTAAAGAAATGCTCGCATTGTATCAAGAAAGTCTAGCCGGCGGTTATTTGTTGGAAAACGATCAAATTTCCCCCTGGGCGTATAAGAACATCGTCAAACTCGGCCTGGGGTTACAGCGGTTCAATTGGGTCGAATCCTTTATTCGTGAGTTTACCCCCAAACTGCCGGAGGACAAAAAACAGGACGCTTTCCACTTCAATCTGGCTGATTTATATTACCATCGAAAAGCCTATAACGAAGCCCTTCAGCAATTGAATGTGCTCGAATTTTCGGATGTACACTATAAATTGGATGCTCGCATTATTTTGCTAAAAATCTACTATGAAACCCAGGAATATGAGGCATTAGACTCCTTAATTTCTTCTTTCCGAATCTTTTTACTCCGACATAAAGAAATTACCAAGGCTGTCAAAACGCCCTACCTGAATTTCCTTTCTATTTTGAACCGCATGCTGACTCAAGGTCAAACGAAGGCAATAGCCATTGAAAGCAAAATTCAGCAGACCAATACCCTTAGTTCCCGCAGCTGGTTATTGGCAGAAGTGCGGAAATTGAAATGATCTACCTGCCCCTCACCACATCCTCCGCCTTGCGGACTAAAGCCTGCTTGTTTTCAAAATCATAAAGGGTCAACCGCCGTAGGTCGTAATAGGCCAACCAGTAACTCCTCAAGGCATTCATATAAGTCCTCCGGGAATTGGCCTCTTCCTGAATGGCCTGATTAAGGTCGGTAACCAGGATATTACCGATGCGGTAACGCTTACGCGTAATATCAAGGCGCTTTTGCGCAATTTCATACGACTTAATGGCACGATTCACTTGCTGACGAACCAAGTCAAATTGCTGTACCCGGATGATAATTTCCCGTTCAAAATTGATGCGATCCTGTCCAACTTGCAGTCTGGTCAATTCTTCATTCGATAGTGCAATTTGCATTTCTGCTTTCGACTTGCCCCAATCGGCGATAGGGATATTTAACCCCAACTGAAACTGCTCTTGATCGAGTGGGTCCACTAGGGCTTCATCGAGTGTAGCCCCAGATTGCGAGAGGCCAAAAGACATCGATAAGTCCACATTAATGCCTCGATTGGCTTTGGCTTCAGCCACATCCATTTTAGCCTCTTCCAGCCTTCGTTCCAGTGCAATGCTCTGCGAACGATAGCGACGCGCGTAATCCAACGCCTGATCTACATCAACGAGAAACTCAGGAATATCTGAGGGTGGAATCATTTTAAAATTTACCGGATTTTTAATCCCCAGATAATCTCGCAAACGTTCCGTGCTGGTTTGCAAATTTAACTGGCTTTGCGCCAAATCTGCTTCAGCATCCATCACCCGCAACTCTATTTGTAACAGTTCCACTTCCGCAATACGCCCCACTTCAAATCGACCTTGAGAAATGGCAAAAAGTGTATCAGCATTAGACTTATCGCGCTGCGCCGCCTCCAGATTGATCTGAGCTACCAGCACATCAAAAAAAAGATTGGCCGCCTCATAAGCAACCTGTTCCAAATTCTCTGAATAGCCACGTCGGGATTCCTCATAACGCAGAGGTTGTACCTTTTTTGCCCATTTGAGTCGATTGAAACCAAACAAAGGCTGAATAAACCCTACTGAGACCAATGTAGAACGGTAGGAAGAAAATGCTGGATTATTGTCAGCAGCAAATACATCCAGTCGACTCAATCCTGTACCGACAAAAAGACGTCCTCCTGTCAAGGCAATGCCCTGATTGAGGCTCAGATTGAGGTCATTGCGCATAAATGACTGACTCACAAACTTCAATGACCCATCTGGTAAAGTAATGGCATCGATAGAGCGATCTAAGTTTGGTAAAGAACCTGATAAGACCATTTGGGGGCGATAGTCTGCCAAAAAAGACTGATTGAACCAGTAGCTATTGCTAAAGGAAGTCTGGGCAATTTGCACCTCAGGTCCGCCAGATTGGGCCATGTTGATGGTTTCGGCCAAAGTCACAACCAGGGTATCCGATTGGGCAGAAAGTTGTAAGGAAAAAAAGACCAGACCGATGAGAATGCGATGACTCATGAAGTTATTTTTCAGTGGGTGGTTAATGTTAATCACTACGCAATGCCTTAATTGGATCTTGTTGTGCGGCTTTTCTGGCAGGAAAAATGCCAAAAATCAAGCCGATGCTAGCAGCGACACCGAAGGCTAAGATGATGGACCAAGCGGAAACGATAGTCGGAATTTCTGCGTAAGCAGCAATGGTCCGAGCCGAGATAACGCCCAGAAAGATACCGACCAAGCCCCCGATCAAACTGATAAATACAGCCTCAAATAAGAATTGCAAAATAATGTCCTGCTGATTGGCGCCCAATGACCGGCGCACACCAATTTCTTTGATCCGCTCCAATACGGAAGCCAACATAATGTTCATAATACCTATTCCTCCTACCAAAAGTGAAATGCCGGCAATTACGGCCAGAACCAGGTTAAACGTATCCTGCGTTTTTTGTTCCTGCTCCAGCAAAAGTTCGGGAACCTCAATTTCCACATCCACAACCTCCTGGTGACGTCGCCTCAACATGCGAGCGATGACATCTGCGGAAGCTTTGAGTGTTGTGGATTCTTTAACCCGAATGACCAATCGGTCCAATTGATGGTAATTTTCGTCCTCGGAAGCATTGTTATTCCGGCGGCTACTGATATCTTCTTTGGTAACCACTCCTCGATTCTTAAATCGCAACAAGGCGGTTGTTACCGGCACATAAACATCTGAATTATAATCTCGTATACCCAAATTCACCAAACTCTCTTTACTCACCGACCTTTTGGCTAAAACACCAATGATGGTCAGCCAGGTATTGCCGCATTTGATCTTGCGACCGATCGGGTTTTCCTGGCTAAAAAACTTGGTTTGTATATGTTGGCCAATAATACATACCGGGCGCCCACCTTCCATGTGATGATCCTGAAAGAAGTTGCCCGCTTCAAGCTTTAGTCCATTCAAATCAAAAAAAGTATTGGTAATACCGACACATTTGGCCTTCTCCATTTTGGCCGATTGGATAATATTGGTCGGTAAGACAATTTCCGGGCTCGCAGCGTCAATGGTTGGCAGCACCTTTTGCAAAGCATACATATCTTCAAGGGTCAACCCCGGTGACCAAGGCTTTTTGTCCTCTCTATTTTGGTTATTCCCATTGTTGGTATTGTTGTTGTCTCCATTCTCTTTGCCTTCCGGGTTGACCACAGATTTCACCACAATATTATTGGTGCCAATCAATCTCATCTGCTCCAAAATGGATTGTTTGGCGCCGGTTCCAATGGCCAACATCGCGATGACTGCTGCCACGCCAAAGATGATCCCTAGTGCGGTGAGAAAGGAACGCAATTTATTGGCATTGATACCTTCCAATGCTAAGAAAAAATTAAATAAGATTCGCTGCATTAGTCCATAATTATCATGAAGCCATTATCTCCACCAGAATTTGACGAAGGCATTTCCAAATTTTTCAACTTCTCCTGTCTTGCTTTGGCTCTGGCTTCCTTGGCCAATCGCTCCTCTTCCTGCTTTTTACGAATTTCTTCTTTTATACTGGGATCTAAGGCCACCAAAGTAGCATCCTTTCCTCCATCCGGAACGGTGAGATAGACTTGATCCCCTTCCTGCAAACCATGTTCCACAATGATCTCATCATCGTTACTAAGTCCGGTAATCACTTCTTGTCGTACCACCTTACCATTTTGATTCTTATATACATAGGTGAGACTATCGGTTTGAATGGCTTCCAACGGCACAAAAACCACATCTTGATAGGTGTCTGTCACAATTTCGTTGCTCGTCGTCATCGCCGGCCGCAAGATGGAATCTACCTCATTGACCTGTACCACTACTTCAAACACCTTGGCATCGTAGCCACGCAATTGCTCACCAATATTGGCCACCTGCAGAACCACTCCCGTATATTCCTCTTCGGGAAAAGCATCCACTTTTATAGTTACGTCCTGTCCCGCCTTCACCTTGCTGATGTCTACTTCGTTGACATAGGTTTTGGAAATCATATCACTCAAATCAGGCAATTCTGCCACTACCGGATCCCATGCGGAAATCCGACTTCCCGGTTCCTTTTTACCGTTCCAGCTGCGGGCGTAGATCACCATCCCCGTTTCAGGCGCTTTAATGGTAAATTCATTAGACAAGTCGACGTATTTCTGTAGCTGGCTTTGATTTTGCTTTAGCAATGCATTGATTTCCTGTATCTTAGCAATAGATTGCTGTTCTTTTAGCAGGTATTTTTGCTGCAGCTGCTGATAATCTCGTTCCGTCCGTTCCAGGTCTAGCTGCGTTTGCTGAATGACTGATTGCGGCTCGTATTTGTTCTGTTCTACTTTGAGTAGTTTCTCTTTTTTTGTAAAGTTGAGATTGATCAACTGATCGCGTAAGCCGCGCATTTCAATGGCTGTATCAATTTTGGCTTGCTCCAATTGGGTTTGAATTTTCTCCAATTCCGTCTGCACATTACTCATTTTATTGGCCAACTCCGTACGGTCAAGGGCGGCCACATATTCTCCCTCTTTTACGACGGTACCTTCCGGAACCAAATCGGATAATGTGGTTTCGTAAATCCCCGCTGGGCGCATACCCTGGGGCGCACGGATTTTCACTGATTTCTTGGCGTTCAGCTCACCGGTAGCTGTTACCTTAATGACAAACTCTCCACGATTGACTGTGCTGAGGATATCGGATTGTTGAACTTTTTCTCCGGGCTGGAACCAATAATAAATCAAGCCACCAGCCAGTATTACAGCGATGATGACGATGACATTTTTGGAGAGAGACATACACTCGGGTTTTTGTTGATCTACGAATTTAGAAATTTAACCTTAAGATTGCCTATCTTCGCACGAGAATCTTCATCCATGCAACGCATTATTACTTCCATCCTTACACTTGGCTTCTTATCGCTCACAATTGGAGCATGTAAAGTAAATCACCTGGCTGATATTGAACCAAACCTTTACCGAATCGATGATTCCCAAGGTAGTGGAGACCAAGCAATTGAAGTCATTATTGAGCCTTATAAAGCTCAGTTTGATCGTGAAATGAATCAGGTTATCGGGACCATTGGTATGGAATTGACCAAGAACCAGCCCGAATCCACGCTCGGAAACTGGTTGGCCGATTTATTACAAGAAGAAATTACTCAGGTGGTTGACCAAAAGATTGATTTTACCGTTCAGAATTACGGGGGGATACGCATTTCCAGCATTCCGGAAGGCCCCATTACACGAGGAAAGGTGTTTGAACTCATGCCTTTTGACAATCTGGCCGTAGTTGTTGAATTGGATGCCAATCACACCCGGAAGTTCATTCACCTCATGGCCGAAGATGGCGGCTGGCCGATTAGCAAAGCCCTCTCCTACCAAATTGAGGGAGGAAAAGCAAAAAAAATCCGACTCAACAACGAACCACTGAGTGATACCAAAACTTACTGGGTAGCCATGCCTGACTACATTGCCAATGGTGGCGGAAATGCTGATTTCTTGAAAGATAAAAACCGTATTCAAACACCTTATCTAATTAGAGATTTGATCATCAAACACATCGAGAGGAATGCTGCAACTCCTCAAAAGGCAGCTCTTGAAGAAAGGATAAAAAACTAGCCTATGAAACGTCGGATCTTTTTACAAAAAATGGCCGCTGGCAGTCTAATGATCGGTACGGGTGCTCTGCCTTTACAAGCTGCAGTCAACCCAGAAGTGATCAAACTAACGATTCTCCACACCAATGATGTACACAGCCGGATTGACCCTTTTCCGATGGACGGTGGCCGCAATCAAGGATTAGGCGGGGCGAGTAGACGAGCCAGCTTAATTAAGAAGATCCGCGCTCAGGAAGAGCACGTACTTTTGTTAGACTCGGGTGATATCTTTCAGGGAACGCCCTATTTCAATCTCTTTGGTGGAGAATTGGAATTTAAGCTGATGTCGGCCATGCAATATGACGCAGCGACCATTGGCAATCACGATTTTGATGCAGGTTTGGAGGGCTTACACAAGCAGCTACCTCATGCCAATTTTTCGTTTATTAGTTCCAATTATGATTTCTCCGACACCTTGATGGCCGACAAAGTCAAGCCTTATCAGATTTTCAAAAAAGGGCCAATCAAGATTGGTGTCTTTGGCTTAGGCATTGAACTCAAAGGCCTCGTTCCTGAAAGTCTCTACGGCAATACCCGCTACCTCGACCCCATTGAACGCGCCAATCACTATGCCAGCCTATTAAAGAATGACGAAAAATGTGATTTTGTCATTTGCTTATCCCACCTTGGCTATCGCTATCGGGAGGAAAAGGTCTCGGATACGGTACTGGCAGAAAATTCCAGGAATATTGACCTCATTCTGGGTGGTCACACGCATACTTTCCTTAACGAACCCACGATTATTAAAAACTTAGGAGGAACAGCTACTTACATCAACCAAGTCGGTTGGGCAGGAATTATGCTTGGTCGTTTGGAAGTTTACTTTGAAAGAAACAAAAAAGGAACCTGTCTGAGTTGTAAAAATTTGCTGGTTGGTTAGGAGCCTTTTCATCAAAATGATGAAAGCAGATGTCCGACAAGGCCAACTTTGGGCACTAAAAAGTACCTCAAAATAACAAACTCCCTGAGAACCAATGCCTTCTTGTTTTTGGTGATATTTTTGGCTTTGTCAGCTTAAAATTGACAGCAAAAATTAGCAAAAAAAAAATTTAAAAAAACCTTCCTAGATAGGCTTCCCTTTTGAAGATTTTTTCCCAACTTTGTATCCCTTCAAAAATAACGAAGGCAACCAGAGAAAAGAATTACGGTTGATCCCCTTGCTCATCCACAATCGTTTTTCATCTGCATTTTGCTCTAGCTTACTGATACTCTTGCATTAATTACAGCAGGTTACTTTATTTTGTTTAACCGAGGCCGAGGGTCTCTATTTTATTCTGGAGAATGCTAAAAGATCATGCTACAGTGTGGGGTAACTGTCTGCAGACGATTCGGAGAAATGTGAATCTGCAGAGCTTCAAGACCTGGTTTGAGCCGATCAAGCCTGTTCGTTTGGACAGGAACGCGCTAACCATCCAGGTTCCCAACCGGTTCTTTTATGAATGGTTGGAAGAGCACTACGTTGCCCTATTGAAAACATCTATTCGCAAAGAGCTAGGCGAAAAAGCTAAGTTGGAGTATCAGATTTTGACAACCAACAAAAACGGTAAAGAAACAAATCGCCCGGGGGAAGCTAAGAATGGAGACCATTATGTACCAGGCATGATCGATACCGAAAACATCAAAAACCCATTTGTAATTCCCGGTATCAAAAAGGTACGGATTGACCCACAGCTCAATCCTAATTATCTCTTTGACAACTATATTGAAGGAGACTGCAACCGACTGGCACGGTCTGCAGGGTTGGCTATTGCCAAAAAGCCGGGAGGGACCTCTTTTAACCCATTGGTCATCTTTGGTGATGTGGGACTTGGCAAAACCCACCTTGCACAAGCTATTGGTAATGATGTAGTTAAGAAGATTCCTGAGAAAAACGTATTATACGTATCTTCGGAGAAATTCACCAATCAGATTATTCAGTCTATCAAGAATAATGCGGTAAACGACTTTGTCAACTTCTACCAGTTGATCGATGTTTTGATCGTGGATGACATCCAGTTTTTGGCCAATAAGCAAAAAACGCAAGAGATCTTTTTCCACATCTTTAACCAGTTGCATCAAAATGGCCGTCAGATCATTCTCACTTCCGATCGTCCACCCAAAGATCTGGATGGCATGGAAGAACGGTTGATTTCCCGCTTCAAGTGGGGCCTTTCTGCCGACCTGCAAGCGCCAGATTTAGAAACCCGTATGGCCATCCTGGAAGCCAAGATGAATCATCAAGGGGTAGAAATCCCGCAGGACGTCACCGAATTCATCAGTTACAATATCAAAAACAATATTCGGGAGTTGGAAGGCGTATTGGTGTCTTTGATTGCACAGTCGTCGTTGAACCGTCGAGAAATAGACATGGAACTGGCAAAAGAGGTGATAAGAAACTTTGTGAGCCAACTTAACAAAGAGATTACGGTCGAGTTTATTCAAAGTCTGGTAGCTGAACATTTTGATGTGGCCGTGGAAAAGCTACAAGGCAAGACCAGAAAGCGTCAGGTAGTGATCGCCAGACAGCTCTCTATGTATCTCGCCAAGAACCTAACGGATAAATCACTCAAAGCCATCGGAGAGACCTTTGGCGGCCGTGACCATAGTACGGTCATTTACTCCTGCAAGACCGTTCAGGATTTAATGGAAACCGACATCATCTTTAAGGATACTGTTTCTGAGTTGGAGAAGAAGATCAAAATGTCGCTGAACGAAAAATAACGACAACTACGGGAACTATTTAACGAATATTCCCATTGATTAACTCAGAGCTCAAAAAAAATCCTGGGTTAATCTTTTGTTATCCAGGCAAATAGATTTTCGCTGATAAAAAAGGTTAAAAATTTTCCATTTTCTTTTTGGAAATTATACCAGGATATTTACCTTTGCAATCGCTCAGGAAAACAGCATTCATCGAAAGGCAAAAGTGCCTGAGAAATTGAGCAAGTGAAGCATTCGGTGAAGAACAAGATTCTTGCTTTCATCGACAACTTTTTCGCAAGAAAAAGGATGATTCAACACAAATCCGGTGAAGTGGGTGAGTGGCTGAAACCACCGGTTTGCTAAACCGACGTACTCTTAACGGGGTACCGCGGGTTCGAATCCCGCCTTCACCGCCACAAAAAACATTTTCGGGGTATAGCGCAGTCCGGTTAGCGCATCCCGATCAAAATCGGGAGGGCAAAAGTAGTTCTCCTTATATAACCGGAAAAAAACACTCGGGGTATAGCGCAGTCCGGTTAGCGCACCTGCTTTGGGAGCAGGGGGCCCCAGGTTCGAATCCTGGTACCCCGACACTGATTATCAAGGAGTTATGAATTAATTTTCATAGCTCCTTTTTTGTTTTTCAAACCATTTTCAAACAAGAAATGGTCCTATCTGAACCTATCTGAGCGAATCTGGACTTCGCTTCTCCCAGCTCACCGGCATCCTGACCGGTAAAATATTCAAATTAATCGTAACTTTAGTGGCTAATTCATCGCTATGTCGGAGCTCCATAATCGTCTCAATGTGATTTGCCTGGAATCAGAAGCATTCTACCGGCTGGTCGAAGATGTGGTGGAAAGGCTGGGCGGCACCCAAACCAGTCCGCCGGAGAAATGGATCAATGATGAAGAAGCCATGAAGTTACTGCATATATCCTCCCGCACGACCTTGCAGAAATACCGGGATGCCGGACATATCCGTTATTCTCAACCCAGCCGCAAGGTTATCCTCTACGATCGGGAATCCATCCTCTCCTATATTGAAGAACAAGCCAAAGATACTTTCTAATGACAGAAGAAGATTACATCCAGAAAGGCTTTAATCATGGCTATCAATTGCAGAAGCACCGCCCCGAGCTCGCGAAAACCATTCAGGATGGCTTTGCCGATAAGCAAGCGCCCTATGCTCAGGGCTTCTCGGCAGGCAGGCAGGAATACAGCAACGAAAAATCAAAAGAGAAGGAAGCCTACCGGCCAAGGCTCCTAAAAAAATCCACTTCCAAAAGTAAATCAAAAGATCGGGGAAAAGGACTCGATCTCTAGTTCCCTTCCTTTTACGGTTGCTGCGCCACCTTCTTTTTTACAAAGCCGATAAACGCTCCATTGACATTATCCGGCCGGAACCCCTCCAACAGCTGACAGGTAAATTGTTCCCGGATAGCCAGATAATCCCATCCCGTCCCCGCTTCTTCCACCAATTTGGCTCCCAATCGTAATGCCTGTTTGCTGATGGCTGGAATCTCCTGCAAATCGGGAATGTCCCCTACCCTCTCCATTTGGCGATTCTTAAAGGTGACGATATTATCTTCACCCAAATGAATCGTATAATCCGGTAAATAATCCGTCTTGCTGATCTCCCGAATAAACCAACGAAATTTGACCATCGAAGAGGTGGAACCTGTTTTTTCCTTCAGATGCTTCAGACTAATTTGCCACAGGGCACTTTTACCGCAATGCTTGCGGGCAATTTCATAAAGCCGCCGCTCCAGCGGTTTTCCCAAACGAAAATAATCCCGATTAATGGTAAGCACTTCCTTTCCGATAATCGACTGATAAAACCATTCCGACAAGGTAATCTCCAACCGTATCATCCGATCTTTAACCCGGCTGCTTTCCACGATGGTATAGCTCTCAATAAGACCAAAACTACTGGTAATCTCTCGTTTATTCGTCTTGATGTTGGTTTTAATACTCACCCCCTTCAGGCGATCCAACGCTTTCTTCAGCAAAGCATAACTTTGTCCGTTAATGGTCCGGTTGGTAGCGACCAGTAAATCATGGGTCGAGATTCGCAAGGTTCGCGGAGGAATCACGCCTTTATTCACTTCATTCATCAACAGCGATCCACAATAGAGCAACACATCCTTATCAAAAATGGTCGGTAAACCATAAATGCTCGGAGCTACCGTGATCCGGATATGATCCCTGGCATATTCTAGCTGCCTCAGATCCTTATTCTTGGACAGGCTGAAAATCGGATGCTCCATCGAGGCGATGTCATCCTTAAAAGGCAAATTGTCGAAAATATCGGCAATAAAGAAATCCCCCGTCGGATGCCGGTCCGGCAGTAAGGGCAGATCCTGCTGTTCTTTTGCTATCTTCAAAACACGCGACTCTTTGATATTTCAAGAATCACCCTAGCCAGAATTGGCCGGGAATCAAGCATAATTATTGATATTTCGGGAATGAAACCGCATTCTTTTCCCGTATTGCCTCTTCGAAGCACTCCCCTACTCTCCCCAAATACCCTATTCAGGCCGCCTGATATTTCAGGAATTTCCGTATGACATTTCAGGAATTTCCACCTGATATTTCGGGAATACCCGTTTGATAGTTCAGGAATCAGGAAAAGAAAAAAAATCAATAATAACAGTGACTTATACCCTTATAAATCCAGCGTAACACTACTCTAACTCTATTTTAACGTAAGTTATAACACTGGAGAGCCTGTGGATAACTCACGATTTTTTACTTTTTTCGGCCTTCGGCCGGTTTGACTGTGAAAAGAAGAGACAGGAATTATTTTTAGCGTTCCGAACCAATCTTTTTTGGCGGATAGTAACCCTCTTTGGTCAAAAAACGCTTCACAATCCGGTCGAAAACCACTTTTGCCATCTCCTCGCCATGCATCAGGCAATATTGCTTCAGGCCCAGATGCAGATCGCGTTCTATTTTGAAGCTGGTTTTTATCATATCCCGCTCTTTTTCTTCCGATGATGGCCGGGGCGGAGCCACTTCTTCCGCTGTTATTTCCTCCAAATGTCCCGGCACATCGAGATTAATGCTCTGTAGCCTGTCGAAAGTAATGTCATCATCCTGCTTCTTTGCCATTACGTTTTCCCCATCTCGCCGATAATTGCGGCCAGCTCATTGACAAGCGCCATTACCTCTCTGGCCGCCTTTCTGGCATTGCCGTCCTTTTGAACATATTCCGTTACTCCCATGCCAAAATAAGAGGCCCGGTAAAAGGCTTTTCGCTCGCTGAAGAAGCTTTGCAAAACATGCTGCGGAAAAGCCTCCGCCATTTTGTCCCGAAAGGACTGCATATGCACAATGCGCGGGTTGAAACTATTGAGAAAAAAATAAATCGGAATATTCCGCTTCTGGGTCAGCTCCAACCCTTTGATCTTATGTACAAATTGCGAAATCGTGTTGGTTTCCTGACTCCCCTTTGCCAGCAGCGGCACCACGATCATGGTACTCATCAAAATCACCATCCGCGAGATGGAGGATTGTGAGGGAGGGCTATCAATAATCAGGATCTCATATTCCTGACTCAATGCCTCAATCGTGTGGGGAAACTGATCTTCATCCTTTTCGCCGATAACCGCAATTTTCGGCAAATCCGATGACTTCTCCCCCCGGTTTTTCGACCAGTCCTGCGAATTCAAGGAATCATCGCAATCAACAATACAAACTTTCCGGCCGGAATGCGCAAACGCCACGGCAATGTTTTGGGCAAGCGTGGTCTTGCCCACCCCTCCCTTGTAAGAAATGCAGGAAAGGATAAAGGCTTTTCCCTTACTTTTGGAATTCTGTAATTCAGGATTTCTACCCATCCGGAATTCTTTGCCTACAGAATTCCGGATGTCAAGAAGTCTTTGCTTCCAGAAGCCCAGACTTCGAGAATTATAGAAAGCTGTATCTCTACCATTATATGAGGCTGTATTTCCATAGGGTCAGAAATATGTCAGTATAGAATTCTATAATCCCAACTCTTCAGAATTTCAAAAATACAGACTTAAAGATTTCCGTACCTCTGTCCTTACATGCTTCCGGAATTCCAGAATTCTGAGATTCCATGAAGCTGGAATTCTGGCTCCCTGATACAAATAATTTTGGCAAATGACACCCATCAGAGTAGTATCAGCTCATGAATTCCTTCCAAGCCAAAAATCTCAATTTTCCCGATCTGCTGGCCAGATTAGGCCACCATCCGGTGGAAATCCGGAAAGGAGGCGATGAGCTCTGGTATCGTTCACCTTTTCGCAAGGAAACGGAGGCCTCCTTTCACATCTCCAAAGGCTATAAATGGGCCTGGGTCTGGAAGGATTTCGGCGATGAAGGCGGCACCGTCATCGACTTTATCATGCGCTATCACCACCATCGCGACCTCAGGAAAGCCCTGCAATTCTTAAAAGAGCTCTATCAAGGCCGCCGGACAGATCAAAACGCTCAACCGGCCGTTTCTCACCGAAAACAAGCCCAATCCTTATCTTCTCACCCGCAGGCAGCAGCAAAGCCGTCCCAGACTTCCGAGATGGGCGGTCTGAAGTTTCTTTCGGCTCAGCCGATCTCGAATCCGCTAATCTATTCCTATCTGAAGGGCAGGGGGATCGAAAAAGCCCTGGCCGACCGCTATCTGCTGGAGATCACCTATCGCAACACCGAAAAGGATAAAGAATATTTTGCTTTTGGCATGAAGAATGAAAAGGGCGGCTATGAAATTCGTACCGCTTCCGATCATTATGTGTTCAAATCTGCGCTGAATGGGCGCGATATTACCCTGATCTCCGGACTGACCAGCCCGGCCACCGAAGTAAGCCTCTTCGAAGGTATGACCGACTTTCTCTCGCTATTGGCTCTTCTAAAATGTACCAATCTTTCGGGCGATTCGATCATCATGCATTCCTTATCCTCCTATGATAAAACCGTTGAGGCCATTACCCGAAAGGGGTATCAGCGTATTCATACATTCCTCGATAATAACCGGGCGGGGCAGGCGGCTACCGCCAGATTGCTTCAGACCTTTCCCGCTACCGCCATTTCTCAAAGCGGTTTATTCGCACCTCATATTGATCTCAATGACGCACTCCAGGCCGATCACCGTCTCAATTTCAACCAGTTTGTCTCCTAAGTCTTTTCTTCTCCTTTAATCGGGCTAAAATGCACGCTGTGTTCTGGCAGTCTTCTTGCCCGAGTCAAGGGCGCGGCCCGTCTTCACGGGTTTACAGGATTGCATTTTGGGTCGTATCCCCCAAAATCGCTAATCCCCGCTAATGACAAGGGCTTCACTTCCCGCCTTTTTGAACCCGTTATTTTTATCAACCTCAATTAAGGAGAATCTCACATGGCTTTTAACAACACCGTTACTCTTACCGGCAATCTCGGGTCGGAAGCCAAAATCATCACTACCGATGAACATCGCTTCGCTTCCGTGTCCCTGGCCACCACCGATAGTTATCAGGATGAAAACGATCAATGGCAGGAAAAAGATACCATCTGGCATAATATCATAGCCTTTTCGCCGCGTGTCATCGAGGAGCTGAAAGCCCTCAAATCCGGTACCCGAATTTGCATCACCGGTTCACTTTCCTACCGTCCGTTTGAAGTGGTCAATGGGCACGGCAAAGTCATCACCAAGAAAGAGGCATCCATCATCGCTGCAAAAATTGAGATGGCTCCTCTGGTCAAAAAATCCAAAGAAGTTGCTGAAACCGTATGACGGGGCAGGGGGCTTCGCGCCCCCTTCTTCCTCTCCTCTCAAATTTCATGCATTAGGAGCGGATTTTTACGCTTCCGGTAAACCCTTAAACTCGAGCTGTCGAATCGCCTGCTTATCAAAAGAATAGGTGGTTCGACAGCCCTGCTGCGAATTGACCAGGGCGATCAACGTATCGGCGAAATCAACTTTACGTTCCCGAAAAAGCTCCAATGCCCGAATCAGAAGCCCACGATTTTCAAAAACGAAACCGGGGTGCAGAAATAAGCATTCCAAAGATTCGATCAGCTTCCGTTTAGGAACTTTGTAGCGAAAGAGTAATACCCATACCGTTTCGCAGATAACGATCTGGTTAAGAAAAATCGGTTCTTCCTCTTCCAGCGCTCGATCCACCCGCTCCACGGATTGTATCACCTGAAGCTCACTTTTCGGGTCTCCGGCCAGATAGCGCACCAGCACATTGGTATCCAAACCAATCATGCTCAATGCTCGGCCAGGGCCTGTGACACGGCATTTCGTATATCATCTTCTGAGAGGGTCACTCCCTTGCCATATTCCTGCAATATCCCGGCCAGAGAGGGGTATTTGCCTCTCCTCTTCAGCAGCAGATTATGTTCCTGGTCAATCTGGAAGGAAAGGCGGTCTCCGGCATTGAGTCCCAGAGCCTCACGAATATTACGAGGAATCGTGATCTGCCCTTTACTGGTGATTGTTCCGATGATCTCCATAGGCCTTACTTTACCACGAAAAGTAAGGCAAGTAAAGTGCCCTCCTATTCAAAGCTGCAGCAATAAATACGGATGTCCACCTTGCTCTTTTTCTTTTCACGAGGAAAAGGCTCTTAGGGCTTCGCCCTCAGCGCATGGCAACCCCAATCAGTGCGACCGGGTGGTCCGGCAACGCCGTCCTGCCCGCACCATCCCACCGATTCCGGTGGCCATTTGCACACCCATTCTCGCCGAAAGCAGAAGAATAAAGCGCAGTAATGCGTTTATCCTTGCCACCAACTCTTACACCAACAGGAAAATTCACATGAACCCCGAAAACCTATGCCTGACCTATGACTATTCCCCTTACCGTTCACAAAAGGGCGAGGAAATCCCCGCTTTTGAAATCTTCGATCAGGAAGGTCAAAAACTCGCTGACACCAATGAAGATATGGATGCCGTGCTTCAGGAAGCAATAGCGTCGCTTTTCGTTGCTTCTCCAGAGTTTCTCAAAGTCCTGAAATCGGCCGGGAGGTTTGACTGGGTGCATAATACTGCCCATACCAATGATATCGAAGCCCTAAGGCGTATTTGCCTACAATATTCGAAATGGTGGAATGAAGAGGCGCTTCCGGTTATTGCGGCGTGGTGACAAACTGATATGAAACTTGAACCAAAAAAGATTTTCTTCGAATAGTGGAACCAAAAGAATAATCTTTTGGTTGCTTATTAAAAAACTTATGTACTATTTAGCAACATATAGTCGCGATGGTTTGAATTCCCAAAATGGTAAAAGAAACCGAATTCACTACAATGTTCTCGCCCATGAGTCTGCGCACAAAAAAGCACTCGCCATCCTTGAATCTAGAAATGAAAACCAGGGTTGCACTATTAAAATTACTTCTTTTAAAAAATCACCATTGCCTTTTGATTCCGGACCTCCTAAAGCACTGTATTTAAAAATTATTTCCTTATTTAATCGTTAAAAGATGAGCGTAAATGAAGTTATTTCGTCGCTAAAGGTTGCATTATCAAGTAATGATGACCAAAAAATAGCAAAGTATGTTGAGGAAGGCCAAAAGATTGCATGGCATACCATTACTGAACCATTGAGATCAGAATGGTATGAATTGCTCAATAAGGCTGCTTTAAGAAAAGGTCCCTTAAATTAAGCCGTAATCTCCCAAATTTTGCGAAACAATTTTCTCAATAGCATCGTGAACTTCTGGCGTACTCTCGGTTTGCCCAATAATTATACTTGCCCAATAATTATCAGGCTTCTTAAGACCTTTTACGTGCCCTACATAATCGCTTTTTTCCACGATGTAAAAGGTGCTTTTCCAGTCAATCTCATTTTCAGGATGCACCTCTTGGATAATTTGGGCTAATTCATAAAGCACTTTTGTATTGTCGCACCAAGTTTTACCAAGAATATGAAGGACCCAATCGGAACATTTATTTTCACCAACCTTTCTAATGTCTATCAGGCCATAATCTTTGGGGACCCAATAAATTGAATCATCTGAAAGGTCTATATAAAAGTTGATAGTATCTTCGGTGTTAACCAATCTTAAAGCCATAGAATTAGGTCTAAATTTCTCTTAAGAACCAAACCTAACCCAAAATAGTTTCATTCATAGAAAAAATCAGTTTAATAAGCCTTACGAGTCTTTATCCAGCTCCTTCCCAAATCCCTCTCCAAAGAATTCGGCCAGACTCATATCAAAGGCCTCCAGCACCTTCAACAAACTGCTGATACGCATATCCTCTCCGCTTTCAAAACGACTGTAGCTGGAGCGATTCAGATCATGCTGAAATGCAAATTGTTCATAATTGCTGTAGCCTTTCGCCTTTCGAATATCGCGAATGCGCTTTCCCAGCTGCTTCAGCTGCTTTTCGATGTGATCCGGATGTTTTGCCATACAGCAAAGAAATATTTCATCCTTCACATAAAGTACCCGTTATTTTGTCCTCAAAAAATAATCCTTAATATTTTAGTCATTTTATTTTTTTCCCTTACCTTCACCACCAGCTTTTGAGCAAGGACTCAAACATTTTGATTATCCCCTAAATCGCTACATGATGAATAGCATTCGCGTGATTTTGTTCCTTTTTCTGTTATTACCATCCCTGATTATCTCCGGCCAGTCGCCAACCGGCTCGTCGCCCAGTCGTTTCGATTACTACTTCTTCCTTGGCAATGAACTCAAGGATATTCGTGATTTTTCGACCGTCATTGAAAATATTCCTGTCGCCTCGGCAAAAAAAATCGGCCGCGACAGCTTCCTCGTTTGCAGCTTCCGTGGCAGCTACAATTCCGGCGAATGCAAGAGCTACGATCACCACAATCAACTGATTGGCCATTTTGCCGTTCCAGGGTTCCTGGCCCCGGATTATCGCTATACGATAGAGCTTCAGGACGGGGATTTATGGATCAGTAAAATCAACCCTTTCTCCGGCGCTCTTTCCGGCAAACGCCAGCTGACGCAACTGGGTATTTTCGAGCGCTATTTTCACTGGCAACACTGGTATAAAGATCTGATCGTTTTCTCGGAAGGAACCACAAACTACCAATATATGCTCAATGTTAATACCGGTGAAATCATCAATTACAAGGAACTGGTAGGTGTGCCAGATAATCGCACCTATCCGATTACCGGCAGAGGGAAAGATATCTACGATTCATCCAATGGGCGATTTGTTAATACCGATGCCGCCGGGGATGGAGTCAGTTTTTATGATTTCGAAAGACAGGAGTTAATCGCCGATGTATTTAAGCCCAGCTTCTTTTTTTGGCTGGATAATACGCATCTGATGCATAACCCGACCATCGATCAGGGCGGCCCAATAGAGATTATTGATATGGAAAATCCGCAACACCGGGAACCGGGCATGACCATCCATCAACAGCCCATCGTTTTTCCCAGAACACGCAAAGAGCTCTCCCTGAACAACCGTTATTTATGCTCCCTCGAAAACCTCCTGGACCCTAATCGTAATATCTGCACCATTACCGATCTCACCACCGGCGAGATAAAACTATGGGAAAACGATATCAAGCTACTATCCAAGCCATTGGGGATGATAAATGATTTCCTCCCCTTTCAATGGATATCCGGTCACCATTTGATCTATGTCAAACAGGGAGATTTACTCCAACAGGGAACCTGGCTCTATAATGCTGAAACCCATCAGAAAACCCGCATCACTCCCTATAAGGCCGAGGGCTTCACCGTATTGGAGAAAGTCGGCATGGTGCTGTTCTATGCCAATAAGACGCTCTATCGCTATAATCTGAATGGCAACCAGCTCGATCCGCTGGTGGAAAATACGCGAACTCTCCCTCTAAAGCCCTTGCGTTTTCAATGATGTATCTGCGCAGGGTTAGTGCTTCAACTGGTTTTCAATATCCCGATGACCTTCCATAATGGTAATGACTTCCAGATGGTCATCGCTGTAGTGTAGAAAGAGAATATAGTTTCCTAAACTATAGCTGCGAATCTCTTCGCCCAATTCCGGGCGTAACCGGCCGATGGGAAAGGGCTGCCTGGCTAGTTCCTGGCATTTGGCAAGTAATCGCCCCGTAAAATCTCTGCCGGTTTTTCGACTCCCGCTTTCTCGCGCAATATAGTCGGCAATGGTGGCCATGTCCTCTTTGGCCCGATCAAGTAGAATCAGAGAAAGCGGTTTATTGTTCATGAAGCCGATTCTCAATATAGCTTAATACCTCTTCCGGGGTATGGCTGCCGCCTTGCTCAATTGCTTCGCGGATTTCTTTTCGCAAGGCTTGTAATTTATTCTCCCGTTCTTCCACCAGCCGCAACCCTTCACGCAAGATTTCACTGGCATTATTGAAGCGCCCCGTGGTTATTTGCTGCTTAATGAAGTCCTCAAAATAAGTCCCCAAAGAATAACTTCCCATTGCATTCCTCCTTACTACACCAATGATGATAACATCAAATACCATCTAATACCAGTTGAAAGCGCACCCCTTTAACGACAGAGTTGCCCGCAGAAAAATGAAACGCCTAAAACCCCATTTTCTGTAAATGCTCCGATTCGTAATGAATCTTCTTAATAAACAATACCTCCTTCTCAAAAAACAACTCCGCATTCTCACTGAATTCCCGAATCTCACTCACCTTTCTCTGGCATAATAGCCCATGAAGCGCCTGTAAATTCCGTCCTTCAATACGAACCATGCCAAAACCGAAAAACAGCACAATCCCTACCGACGGATCAAACAACATTTCCCGTATATCGGTCAGGGCTATCGTGTGGTGCTGCCCCGGCTTCAGGTGAAAATCAATGAATTCGGCGACCGCCCCCTGCTGGCGTATCGTGGTGAAGAAAAGCGATTTTTCCGGTCCGGCCGGGATAGGCTCATCTTGCTGCGTCCGGCTCACGGTACGATCACTCCAACGGGCCGAAGGGTTATAGTGCTGTGCCTTTTCCATATTCTTTTTGTTTTTGTGGTTGAGGTAATGGGGAAGCACTTCGCATCTTACGGTTGCGCCGCTCCCGGTCAAGCACTACCACCTCGCGAGCGGTCATTCGCTCATTATCGCGCTTTACCGCCTGTTCCAGTGCCTGTTTATCATCAGTGTAAATCCGGCATTGCTGCCGCCCGCGGGAGATCGAGACATAAAGCTGCTGCTGACTGGCAGCCGCGCCCGATTGGCTCGACTGGGCAATAAAAACCCGGTCCACCGTTTTGCCCTGCGCACTATGAGAAGTGGTCACATAGCCATGAGTCAGATGCCCGAACGCCTTATCCAGCGTTTTCCCGGTGTGCAATTTGATATGCCCCTGCCGCGTAAACCCGTTAATGGTGAAAATATCGCCATTATTGACCCGCACCCCTTCACGGGTTTTCCCTCCCTTGGTCAGGCGAATTTTATCACCTGCAGCCAGCTTGATCTCTTCCCGCTGATACACGCTAAATCGCGCACTCTCCTTCAAATTAATCGACTGTAACTCCCCTTCTGGTGAGCGTGCCTGAATTGAATGCGCCGATGCCGATGGGGTTTTCATACTATGCCATCGCTCTCCCTTAACATGCCCGGTCGCATTCTGGTGAAATTCCACAATAAGATCTTCCCGGCGATAGTGCTCGGCATCTGCCTTGTTTTCCTTGGTCCAATGGGTGTTCTTCAGCTGAAGAAAACTCTGTTCTTTTTTCGCCAGCAACCCATCATATTTTAGCTTTTGGCGCAGGGTCTCGGTGACATCCTTCCCTTCAATATGCGTCGGTGAGACGATAAGCGCCGTTTTGCCCTGTTTCAGGGCATCACTATAATCGGTCACTAACATGGTAAGGCGATGTCGCCCTTCTTCAATTTCTACCACATTTCCCATCCGGTCCAATTGTAGCAAAGCGGCATCGGTCTTGCCTTGCGCCGCCAACGCTACCGCCTGTTTATAGAGGAGATTCGAACGTTGCCGCTGTATCTCACTTATCTGCGCGGTTTTAATCCCCCCTTCCTGTTGCAAAATGCGAAGAGCATCACCAGCCGCTACCGAGCGATGCTGGCGGATATCACCGGTCAGCAATAACCGGGCATTTTGTTGCCCGGCAATCTCAAACAGCTTATTCATGTCTTTGCTCCCAATCATCCCGGCTTCATCCACCCAAATCACACCATCCCTGGCCTGTTCCTGCATTTTGGGGTTATGCAGCAACTGAGCCAGTGTATCGGCCCCATCAAAGCCTTCTTCGCGCATCACTCCACGCGAAGCGGCGGCAGAGGGCGCTACCCCGATAAATTTTATACCACGCGCTTCAATCCCGTCGCGCACCTCCTTCATCAGGGTGGTTTTTCCGGTTCCGGCCCCTCCGGCAATTACCGTCACCGAATGCGTATCGTTCAATGCATGATGAATCGCCGCCTGCTGTTGCTCATTCAGATAGTCGGCTTTCGGCCAGTAATGCGGATTAAGCGGCAATTCTTTGCCGCGTCCCTGTCTGATATAAGCCAGCATCTTCTCTTCTTCCTTTACCGCCTCGCGGGTAGTAATATATTCCTTCCCGCCAATCTCACGCCGAAAAAACGGTCCCTGATTAATGGCTTCCTCCACCTGGTCCGGCAACAAATCGCCATATCCTCGCTTTAACGCCTCGGCTTTCAGCTGATAAGGGGTGGCCACACTTTTACGCTCAAACAAATGACCCTGTGCCCGATTCACCGCCTGTTTTGCCGTTACCGTTTCGCGAGACTCACCGCCAAATGCCCGATGCGGGGCTTGTCTCACCGCATCGCTTTCTTCTTCGCTCAGCCGGGCACGGCACAACTCACGTAATTGCTGATAAGATTGTCCCTGCGGTTTCTTCTCCCGTGTCAGCGCGCCCAGCTGCGCTTTTTGCCGGGCTGTGAGCATTTCCCCTTTTTCCTTCTGCTCGGCGGCCACACTCTCAATCAATGAAGTCCGGCGCGAAAATTTCGCCAATAAGGCCGGATCGTCCAGACCGGCAATTTCCCAGCTGCGCTGTCCCCTGGCATTCACCTGCCGTGCAATGCCATAGCCCAGCCGTTTCAGCTTATCGGACAACCGTGCATTAAATGCCGCCTCATAATAAGGCGCGGCTTGTTTGATCGCACCAAATTCTCCGGCCTGGAAACGTCCGGCCTGCTCATTCCAGGTGGTGTTGAAGGCAAAACAATGACGATGCAAATGCGGATCGGGCTCCCCATCCACCGGGCGGCTGGTGCGATGGGTGAAGGAGGCCCACACCATCTCTGACGTTTTGTGATGCTGTTTTTCTTTTCCCTGGCCTATTTGAGTACGCATTTCCTGGCGTTCCAATTCCTGCATGGTTTCCTCGACCGCCTGTTCAAAAGCATTGCGGATGCGTTCATCATTAGTGATGGCATAAACGGTACTGACCGATTTCGGTACAGAAAAACAAAAATCATTCCCCACCCGCCGGTCGGGGCTATGGCGAGGATTCAGCTGAGAGCCATCCGGTTTCCGGTTTTCACAAAGAGCCACAAAATCCTCTTTCTTCACCTCGCCCGATAACCCCAACCGTGTCGCCAGTTTCCCTCCCCACTGGCCAATGGCTTCCTCTTTCGCATAATAATCGCCGCGCTGAAGCCCTTCGTCAAAATACCGGGCGGCTCCGGCCCCATTCTTTGATTGTGTAATGCGTAGCATGGCTATCTCTCTTTAAAACGGCCTCCTCCTTATTTCTCTACAGACATCTCGTCTAAGCGGTGCTTACAGGTGGTAAATCGCCGATGAAATAAGGAGGAATCCTGGTTGATAAAACGGAATTCTGTTCTGATCGCTGAAGTCATTTTTTGCCAGAATGAATCAGAATTTTCGCCCCCTCAAGACAAAAAAACAGGCTGCATCTCATTGATACAGCCTAAATGAAAGGGTCGGAAAAACGCTGGTTTAGAAAGCCGTTATCCTGCTCCTTCCAGCTCTACCAGCAAGGCTTGGTGTTCATCAATCCAGCATAAGCAGTGTTGCAATTGCGCCCTATTCCAGTGATGTCGGGGAGCGGTTGTCATGGTCTGAATCATCATCTGTAAATACTCGCTGCCCTGCTCGACCATTTCCCGTAATTCAATGCGGCCCATTTCATATTGCAGTTTGAAGTAATGGGTCATCATCACATAGGTATTGCAAAAACGTTGCAGGTCTTTGCGAAAATCCGGATGGTCAAACATCGCCTCAATCACCGGCCCGGCCAATTCAGGCGAAGCCTTGGTATGCCGACCCTGTAAGATCGCATCGGCCAGCTCGAACATCGCCTCAATCTTGCCTTCACCGGCGGCCTCACGCACCGGCAATAATTCCTTTTCAACGATAATATGATGAAACATTCTTTCTCCTTCAGCTAGGTACTAATCATACCATAAAACCGAGTCAAAAGCTAGCGTGACCGGCCTTTCCCCCGTGACCTTTCCCGCGCAGGAGACCGGGTCAATCCGGATGGATTATAGCTATCATTTGAAGAGGAATTTGCCTTGCCCGTTACATGGGGCGGAGCACTGCCATCATGAGTTTTGACATCTTTCCCCTGCTGCGCCATCTTATTCTGGCGCAGTTCTTCCTGCATTTTACCGGCCTGCGCCTTGGCCTTTTGCATATTACTCAGCTCGGCTTCAGCACCGGCCTTTTTTATTTCCTGTGATTTAACCGCCGCTTTCGGCTTTTTTGCCGTCGCTTGCGTGTTTCGTGCCTTACGGGTTAATTGGGCGAGGGATTTCCCTGCCGATCTGGCCATCCGGCCAAGAATTCCAATCCATGCCATGATGAAAGAAGTTGATGGCGGTCCAGGTCAGAACCACGGACCGCCCTGAATGAAGAAAAGCAGATGATTATTGGCCGATTACATGACCATCAAATTCGGTATGCTGGGGAGTCCGGGCTTCGGCAATCTTGCGAATTTGCTGACCTTCGCTTTTTTTGGCCCGGATAACCGCATTATTATTGAATGCCCGAATGGTTGCCCCCCAAAAGCAGATCGAAGCAAAAATGAAGAATTTACCATAAACGCCATATCCCGCCTGCAAAATCAGATAGCCGATTCCTACCAGTAACGCCGGTTCCACCCATTCAATCCAGCGATCATGCGTCAGCCTCCACCAGCTTTTGGGATTATGCTCATGGTCGATCAGTCCCAACGGTTTCAGTACGAACCGAATCAAAGGATAAATGACACTATCTCCAATTTCAACAGGCATGCGGGTAATAACGCTTGCCTTACCGCTTTGTCTTAGATTAAACCACGCACCGATTTTCCGCCAGAATGAGAAAATCAGAAAAAGCCCGGCATGAATCAGGATAATGGGAGCACTGTAACCGTCATCGACGATCACGCCGGTGACCGGGTCGGTTTTGGCTGTCAATACCGAAGCGAAAAACAGAATCATCATCCATAAGGAAGTGTAAATCCAGCTCCCGAATCCGGCAATTTTACGCCCCATATTCTTGCGTAAAAACACCATCAACAGCATGGTATTCACACGTGCGATAAGGTTCCAGACCCATCTCATCGGGGTATACATTCCGCCGGTCAGGATATTGCCGATCATATCGGTGAATAACCCTTCCGCCGTTTGTTTATTTTGATTGTGCATAATTAATGATTTGAAAGTTAAAAAATCAACGCATCCAGGGCTGCTTGAAACGTAGCCGTAAATGGTTCTTACCATTGGAGAAGAGCTTTCCCGTTGCCATTAAAATGACATCGACAATCCCCTGATGTGCTTTGCCGCCGCGTCGCAATGTGGTGAATTCCACCGGCATGACCTGGTAATGATAAGATTCGCTATAGCCGCTATTGCCCTGAAATTCCTCTAACTGCATCGACGTATTGTTTAGCGACCGTAATCCCATGCCAATGGTTTTTGCCGCAAACTCATTGGTCACATGATTGTTTTGCGCCATGAAAAACTTATGATTGAACAGGGCCAGCAGGCTGTTGACATTTTCCTGGGCGATAAAACCGTCGCCGCCTACCTGAGCAAATAAGCCGGAAATATTCTGAATCATCGCCAGAAATCCGGCACGGGATGATCGTGCCGTACTCAGGAAAAGCGCATCATAAGGCGAAATAAATTGTGCATATTCATCGAGGTGAAAAATAACGGGACAGGGTAATTGCGTTAAATCCCGGTCCTCAATGCGCTTTTGCAACACATGCTTAAACATCAATTGCGATAATTTACCAGCATATTCATGGGTTTTGATCGCGAGGTCAAGGATGACAATTTTCCCGCCCAGTAATTGATCCAGTGAAATAGTGGTCCCGCCACAAAACAGGCGATTTAGCAAAGGGGAGCTCACATAGGGCTCCAAAGTCCCACTCGTCATACTCAGGATGGAACTCTGAGTACGATCATTCATATAGGGCATTTCACGAATGAAATATTGCTCCACCAGCTGAAATTCCGGATGGTCGCTTCCCACATGGTGAAAAGCTTTTTGAAGCATCTGCCAGCAATAGCTATTGGCTTTAAATTCTTCATCTTCCAGCTGCTCCGGCAGCTGTGGCGCCGTACTGTGAAGATGATACAGCTTTGCAATACTTAACGATTCGCCACTTAATTTGGCTAGGGTAATCAGCCTATGCAATCGCTGGCGATTCATTTCCCGCCAATAGGCCTCCCCTTTGTTTTGATTTGCCCCGGTTAAAGAAAGGCCGGAAAGTGTCGTCAATAAATCCACGGCACTACTGGTTTCTTTATGCCGGTAAGCTTCCAGCACATTGAATACATCCCGGTCTTGCGGCCCAATGCGAATCACATCCTCAGCTCGGCCGAATTCCTCGGCCCAGTCAAGCCATTGCCGTGTGTCATCCTTATACTGAAAAATAATCATGCCGATTTTCTCTTCCGGAGCCAATCCTTTGGCATTCATGATGGCTTTAGCCAGGTAATATCCCAGAACACTGGATTTACCGACCCCAGTCGTAGCAACCACCAAATGATGCTCCAGAAGATCCTTGACCAGGATGCTTTCGTCAGGGTGCTTACTACCCGTCAACTCCATCACCACCCGATCCAGGTCCAGTTCCTGTCGTTTTGAAGATTTGATTGTCATAATCTTTGGAATTTAAAAGGGGGCGTGAACCGCTAAACGGATTCACTCCCCAGGAGGATTAAAAAAATAAAGGCGCTTTACGCCGCCCATAAAAAGAAAGGAGGGACCAGAAACCCCGTTAGATGATGACATCAATGATATCATCCACCATGTCGCCAAACCCATCCGTGGAATCTCCACAATCATGCGTTTCTGACGGCTCAGGTGCGTCCGGTGTCCTTGTCCATCTCCAAATTCTGTAGGCGATATAGCCTAGGGTAATTGGATCCATTTTTGAAAAATTTTAAAGGTTAACAAATAAGTAAAAGACAAGCATGGCCTAGTGAGGTCGTGCTTGTTCTAAGCCAGGATTTCAAAGAACGTCTACGTCTATCGCAGCAATGCAAACATGCAGGTAATTCACTGAGAACAAACCATTTATAGCTAACCATTTTGAGAAAACAGCTAGCCAAGTAGCTGGCTAATTGGTGGCCATAATCCGCTGATTTAAGGGCGATTAGGCGAAAAAGGAAGAGCTGTAAAAAAACGGTAATACATTTGTGCTATTCTGATGAAATGAAGAAAAAGCTGGAGCATGAGAGACAGGATGGATGGCGGAAGCATCTTCGCATTTCAGGTTATTTTTCGCCGATTGAACGCGCGATCCTTGAAAGCGAGTGCGATAAACTTTATCGAGAAGTTCCTGAATTTAGAGAGATGCTTCCCGATGCCAAAAGATCACTCACAGACCGTCGAGACGGTAAAATTCTCATACGGCCGCCGACCCGTAAAGAGAAAGAGCAGGGTATTGGAGGAAAAGCGTGGTGGCCGTATGGTATTATCATGGTCGATTTGGAATGGCTCAATACGGCGATTTATCAGGGTGAGGATCGTCAAACACATCCTCTCACTTTACGGAGGCTCCTATTTCATGAATTGGCCCATCTGGCTGATCCGGCACTGGAGCAGCAACTAATTTCGGTTACTGCCGAAAAAAACAGAATATCAAAGCAGTCGGGAGCTTTGCTTCGGCAAATTCCGCGCAAAGGCTGGACACATCTGGTCCAGAATGTCGCAGATATTTCAATAGCACAGGAAAGGCTGCGATTTGATACGGAAACCTGCGATGATCTGATTATTGAGCCCTATATCCGGCGCAAAACCAACCGGGTCATGTTTCGTCATTATGATGAGCCCTTCAGGATTGAGGGAGATGAATCCATGCTAGATTTCCTCAAAGCTTCAAACCAACCGATTAAGGCAAACCCGGTTCATGGCCCGGATTTTATCCCGCTCCCCATTCTTGATGAACCCGATCCAACACATCTTCGGGCAGAACTCGTTGAGGATGTATACAAGGAACATCCCGGCTTCACCTCCTGGCAGGAGCAAATTGAGCAGCAACAGCATAAAAAAAACGGACCTCAGCAGCCTCCCCGCAGTAAATAAGGGGTTTGACCGGTTTTTCCCTTTAGAATGCTGGTCATTTTCAAAGCTTTTTCTTATCTTTCAAGGGTACAATGATGTTTTACTAAATCCATCATCTTATGGAAAATCATCAGGAATCGACCAAGGAGGTTTTGTGTCCTATCTGTGAAAAAAATGTTCAAGCTCATTATTTTGGAATCAAAAGGATAGGAAAAAATAAGATGCATCACTATGAATGCCCTAATGAGGAAACTCCAGGAGAACGCCATGGCTTCCTTCAAACGGTAATCGAAAAATCACCAACAACGGAAGAAGCCATCTCATCCCTGAAAGAGACATCCCCCCTACAGTGTAAATCACCGATTACTGATGAGGAATCCGTGCTCCAGGACAGCCCTGAAAACTTCTCCGCTAAGGAAAATTCATGGATCACCATGCCCTCCTCTCAACTGCAACAGGAAAAAGAAACTAGATCATGGGCAAGACGTGCATTCGAAATTATCGGCATTTATGAGACTCTCAAAGCGATCTTCTCATCCCCCGAGCCCGCTCCATCTCCTGAAGGCGAGGCAGCGGCTTTGGTGTCAATGCATCAACCTCAACACGATTTCATTCTCCCAAATCATGAAGAACCTGCGGCGCTTCTGGAAGCGTTGCCCGCATCAGGCGATGATATTCCCGACCTGGACGAGATTTCCGATTTCGGAGAGGTACAAGATTGGTTTGAGGGTTTCGCCGAGGCGCTTACTTCCTTTTGACTATTGGTAAGCTCAAACCCATTTCTGTCCAATATTGCGCGGCGGTAAGACCATAATCCGGTAAGGACACACCAAAAAAGTCCTTAATTTTAGTACCAATGGTCTTTCGGTGGTTAGCGATAGTGTTCACTGCAATCCCCATCTTTTTAGCAATTTGATAAGGTTCAATTTCCGGATTATCTTGATAAATGGTAAGTAATTCCGTAGGACGTCCTCCAAAGGGTGGTTTTCTGGACTTACGCCGGCGATCATACTCCTCCAATATCGCCCGTCGCCAATCAGCAGAAAATTCCTTTTCCGCCCAGCTTCCCTCCTTTTCAACTCCGATTCGGGGATAAAATGGTTCCCCCTGATAGAGTGTTTCATTATTCAGAATAAATATACGCAACTGATCGGCTTCAAAGAGGTGAAAATAACGCACCAATTGATACCCTCTACCTTCCAGAAATAATGGAAGATCCAAGCAGAAATACGCAATCCCCTCTTTGGGTACCGCCTGCACGGCGTCCTCAATCACTGAAAAGAAGAAGGCCTGTTGTGGCCGTAATCTTTCTTTAAACATCCTTATCTCCGCTCCTTTCATCTCGTCTTGCAACTCGCCCGGATCAGAAAGAGAAAGTTGCTTTCGCGGGAATAATTTGAAGTCAAATGGCAGGATTTCTTCCCCTATTGAAGGCGCAGGAACTTTACGGATGTAATAGATTACAGTTTGAGGTATCGGCTCCGTTACTTTGCTATGGTCCATCATAATACTGATTAAGGTCAGACTTTGCTAAATTGTGCTTTTCGCTGGTCTTTCTTTCTTCTAAGCGCTTCCAGTTCATTTTTCCGAGCCTCCTGCTGTCTACCCAAAATATGAGTGTGAAAATTATTTTCCCGGACTGCCTCCATCAGGACCTGACCGTGAAGGTTTAAAATACCATAAATCCATCCCATCAGCCCCACCAGTATGTCGGCATGCTCTCTTTCCCGGATCTTCCTTATTCTTCGCCGAGTTCCGAATAATTTACCGTATTTTAACATCGGCATATTTCGAAACTGCTCCATTAGCCTGATTATTGCTCCCGGCTCACCGGATTGTATTTCTCTGGCTAATTTTTCTCCATAACTAATGAAATCACTTATCTTTCTGTACTGAATACTCTGCTTGTTTTGCTGGTGCCTTGCTTTCCAATTCTTGGCTTTGTCAAGATCGTATCGTAATGCAGACTCCAGGCAGGCGAGTGCGGCAAATGGCCTTTCTCTCCTTTTCCATTTCAGGGATGTTAATTTCAGAGAAAAATCCCTTTGTAATCGCCTCAGATAGCTCTGTATGCTCTTATAATATTCACGATTCGCCTCCTTTATCTCTCCCCCCTTCTGCTCGAACTTATTTTTGACCCAATAATAACGTTCTTTCTGCCATTTTCTTGCAACACCATTTCCAATTATACCTCCTACCATTCCACCTAACCAGCCACCAATAGCAGTGCCAATAACAGGGATGACACTACCCGCCGCAGCTCCGATTCCCGCTCCTATGGCTACCGCCGTTGCCTTCGAACCCAACTGAATCCCTGCATTAATCATTGCCTCTTTCCCATCAATTTTTCCTGCCCCATAGAGGGTTCCCTGCTTGTCAACAACCAGAACTAAGGTTACCAGGGACAAGGCCCCTAATGGATCAAATATATCCTCAATACCAGGATCAGCTGCAAAATCCGCAGCCTCGGCAGAGCCTGTTTCGATAGCTTCATCAGGGCTTCCTGAACCCTCAACAGATTCACCTTGATCGACTGGCTCGGAGCCCGATGCGGGTGAGGGTTCACTTGTCTCACTCATGCTTTCAAATGCATAAAGTGAAACACCTGCGGTGAATCCTGCCACCAACCATGGCTCAAAATCCGAGTCATGACCATTTTTTTGCTTCGTTTGATGGGCCGGATTATAGCTATTTCCTTTCTTCACCCGGCGAAAAATATTTTCGGCAAAAAACTTATCTGTAATCAAGGCAGTTAAATTTTCTGTCAGGCATTCTTGCAGTTGTCGGCTGGCCCTGTCCTCTCCCTGACTCTCGTGATGTAAGATTCTCCAAAAGAAGATAGATGCGCTATTAAAATCAGGCAAATTTGAGGCAGCTTTCCAGGCGCGATAAATTTTCTTCCGTGCCTTGGGAGCTTGTCGTCGAATGGCATTTCTTAAGATGCATAACGCCTCGGCAGAAGATACCTTCCCCAGTAATTTTAGTTGGTTGGGGGCAATAGCTTTCAGGTGCTGTTGATTTAGTTGAGAACGAAATACAGAATCTAGATTAGCCCACAATTCCTCAATGGTGTGGCCATCATTCGCATCGAGTTCTGGTACAGGTAATGAAAACTCCGACAACCATTTTGCTTTCCTCTGAAAGTCAGACTCCAGATGCTCATAAGCGCGTAACTCTGAGGCAAGGTTATCCATCAATTCAGGATCATGAACAACGGTCATTCCGGAAGGAAAAAGGAAGGCCAGAATGGCAGAAAGCCCAACTAATACCAAAACCGACAGAAGCACCAAACAAAGGAACCAGAAATACTCCATAATCGAAATAGTAAGGGATGAACAACTACATTTACCTCCTTAAGATAACAAGTATTTCTCATTATTCGAAGCAACCCACATATTTCAGGGGATAAAAAAGTACCTTTCCTCAATTTAGGCCTGTAAACTTCTGAGAAGGATAATGCTACATCAAGAGCCTACAAACCAGCATTTTTATTCACAATGAACGAAGTCAATAGTGCCAAATCCGCTTATTCGATTGTCTCAACCTCGATTGCTCCTTTACCAATTCCATCAAGTCTATTCTGCCAAGAAGCGGAATGAAATTCAAGCTTTGGGCTTAAGTCCTCGTTCAGCCCAAAGGTTACTTCATACGAGGTTTTTGTGGTGTAAGAATAGGCAGAGAGAGCCAGAATTTCGCTTTTAAAATTAGGACCTAAAGCTTCATAGCGAATAAATCCATCCTCTAAGAGGGATTTCCGGAAGTCCTTTAAAAGCTGAATTTTAGCTTCCAACAAGCCTTTTTCCTCTGATATTCCAAGAATTTCCTTTAGATTTCTTAATCTCTGTTCAGCAGCTTCTTTACCGTAGTCAAAAGCACCGTTTTCCAACTCAGGTATCAGCTCTCTTAAGTAGAGAAACGCATCCAATTTTCGGCCAAGGTCAGCCTTGTTTTCATCTGTCATTTAATCCTGTTAAAAAAATTATGGAGATGTCATTTTGATGCAAAATGTCATTTGTTATTCTTCACCATCTCCAGCCTAGCTCCCTTCTTCTTAAATGCATCAGAGACCAGTGCCCAATCTTCCGTGTTTCCAGATTTCCTCCAAATAGACCCGTCCTCACATAAAGCGTAGACGTATGGAGTAGCATTGACGGTTGTTGTTGAAATTTGAATAATCTTTGAGTTCATAGTGATGAAATGTTAAAATAAACCTGAATAATACAACAAAACACAGGCGTTCGAAAATTAGTTCCATAGTACCCTATTTTTTCGTTTCTGCCGCCTCGCCCCCCACGTTTGCCTTACCTCATCCTCCCCCTAAACCACCGGCCGGGGAGTCTCCCAGTCCGGCGCTTCAGGAACCAGGGGAGGAATCGGCAAGCCAATGAGGTGTCTTCGTCATGCCTGCCGGAACTACCCCACTTCTTCACCTTGCTCATAGCTTCCTTTCTCCGTTTCACCCTTTTAACCGGACACAAATTTACAGCCGTCCCACCTGCTTGCAAGGAGCGTTCGTCCCTCATCTCAGTGCAAAGATTTTTACTCCGCTTCCCGGCTTAAAATTCTTCGCCCTGTTCTTGCAGTGCGGCGTGTCGGCTTGTGTCCGGGTGTCGATAAAAGGGAGGAAACCTCAATTAGAAAGGATGCAAGCAAGGCTGCCAAGCGGCTCGCATCGAGGCATTCCAAACACTCCCGGTAAGGGAGTTTCCTTATTAGCAAATGCCAAATTCGACAAAGATGAAAAAGACAATTCCCACCGATGTCAGTGAAGTAAAATTAACCTATCGCAGCAAAGTCCGGGCCGCTGATCGGCCGCAAATCGGCTGTTCCTATCACGCTTATGAAGTCCTGCAAACCCATTGGGACGAAGGCACGATTGCCCTATGCGAAGAATTCTATGTGCTGCTTCTCGACCGTTCCAACCGGGTAATGGGGCGTTACCGGGTCTCACAGGGTGGTTTGGCGGGAACGGTGGTCGATGCCAAGATGATTTTTGCCGCCGCGCTGAAAGCCCGCAGCAGTGCTTTAATTCTGGCGCATAATCACCCCTCCGGCAATCTCTGCCCCTCCAAGGCAGACCAGGAGTTAACCCAGAAAATTGCCGAAGCCGGGAAATTGCTTGATCTGCCAATTCTCGACCATCTGATTTTATCGCCGGAAGGCGGCTATTACTCCTTCGCCGATGAAGGATTGATGTAGGGGCGTTGCCCCCGCCATGACAAGGGCATCCCCCCGCCTCCCTACGGGCTGCCCTCGGGCGGAGCCTCCCTTGTCATGACACCCCCATTTTCGCCAAAGGGCAGAAGGATAAAGCGGGCTTTATGCCTTCCTATTTCATTATTTCAAAAGGAATCAAATCATGGAAAAAACACACCAAACCACCAAGCGTGATTTATATCAGGAAGTAACATCACAGATTATTGCCCTGCTGGAGCAAGGCGTTGCCCCTTGGCGGTGCAGCTGGAGCCGTTACGGAATGGCCCGAAATTATGCCACAGGGCATATTTATAGCGGCATCAATGCCCTACTAATGAACCTCACCCCGCATCCCATCCCCTATTTTATGAGCTTCCGACAGATCAAAGCCAAAGGCGGTCAGATTCGCAAAGGCGCTAAAGCGGCGCGTGTCTATTTTTTCAAAACCTATCACAAGGATGAGAACGGTCATTCACTCACCGCGCAGGAGGTGGAAGCCCTAAATGGGATGGGAGAAGAAACGCACCGCATTTCCTTTTTGAAGTCATTTTGCGTCTTCAATATCGAAGATATTGAGGGCATCGAAATAGAAATCACGGAAGTTGCCTTACAGGACCATGAGAAAATAGAACGCTGCGAGCAGTTTATCGCCCAAATTCCCCAGCCGCCGCAATGGGTGTTTGAAGATGCCAACGCTGCCTATTACCATCCGATAACGGATAAACTCAATATGCCGGATATCCGCCAGTTTGAAACCCCGCAGGAATATTACAGCACGCTGTTTCACGAATTAATCCATGCCACGGGTCACGCTTCGCGTCTCAACCGCGAAGGCATTACCAAACATAACCCGTTTGGCTCGGCCGATTATTCCAAAGAGGAAATGATCGCGGAATTAGGCGCTTCTTTTCTGTGCGCTCATACCGGCATCAACCTGCCGGAAGTTACCAAAAACAACGCCGCCTATCTGCAAGGCTGGTTGTCAGTGCTCAAAGCCGATCACAAACTGATTTTTAAAGCCGCCGCCCAGGCCCAAAAAGCGGTTGACTACCTTTTGCATCATTCCCGCGAAAGCTAATCGGAAGGAGGGAAACGGGCCATCCCGTCCCTCCCCTTTTCTTTTCACCGGCCTTGTCACTATTTTGCTGCGCTGCGCGCGGCCCGCCTGGCGGCGGGCGAAAGCGGCTTGCGAAAATCTTCTTTTACGGTGTCGCTCGTCGCGACGAATTAGGTTTGAGGGCTTTCCGCAGAAAGTATTCAACCAAAAAACAAACCAGACAACCTAAAAGAGATAGCGACATTCCTTGCCGCATAGGTTGCAATATGCTAAGCAATCATAATGTACTGGTATGTCCTGGCTTTATTTCTTGTGGGTTACACCGCTCAGGCGGCCGATGACACAAGCTTTACCTCTTATCAGGACAGTGCCGGAAAAGTCATACATCTGGCCACAGAGGAAACCCACCCTCTTTTATTTCAGGGCTGGAGGGTCAATCAAAACCATCACGAGAAGCATGAGAAAAAATGGCAGTTAATCTACCGTTCCGGTAATAAGGAATATTCTTCGGTACGAAATTGCCTACCGAAAAAATCCCGCGACCTGAAGAACCCAAGCCTGACAATGATTGATTGGGAGAAAATCGACACTAATGAAGATGCCGAGATCGGTCTGTTTCGCATTGCCAGTAGTTACGCTACCCCGAAGGATATGAAAGCGTGGATGAAAGCCCCAGGCTTCCAAACCGCAATGTTTCAACCGGTGAAATCAGATATTGCCCAGGGGCCGGATATCTCCGGATTCTGGCCAACCAAACAAAACTGGAGAGCGCGCAGATGGTAATAAATAGCAGCACTCGACAAACAGGGCTTCAAACCCTGCGCGGCACTTCCAGTACGTTTTTTGTAATATTTTTCTCATTCTCGACTCATGCCATGGGTGACCGACCAGAGGTTGACCCACAATGCTTCGCAAGTGATAAGCTACGCGTTGAGATTGGCGACGAGAAATATGAATTTCCACGTAAAATGGTTATTTCGATGCGTGGTGATAATGTGGTTGACGTTCCTTATAACGATGGCAGTAAAAGTGCAGCAGGAGATACTGCCTGTCAAAAACCAGAAGACAACATCTGGAAGTTAGATTCCTTAATATTGCATATTGTTCCAAAAGAATGCACTGACAAAAAAGATTGCAATGAGAATAGAATTTCTCTTGATATTCATGATGTTAAATACAGCAAGAGCATGGGTATAGAAGGGAGTGTTTTTACAAATAATAAAGAGGAGTTGCTTGCTAAGTGCGTACCGCCTCGCGAACCCTACAACGAATGGCATAGGAAAGTGTGGTCTGCTTGTGATTATGCTTTTGAGACATCACAGATTTACATGAGAGTCAGGTTTAGAGGTGGTATCTATCCACCTGAAAAAATTGACCAAACAGTGCAACTTGTACTGAAAGAAATCCAAAAATACGAAATTAAGAACTAGGCAGGTAATCTCGTGGCATTCACTCTAACGTTACAAATCCTGCGCGATACTTTCATTGCGTTTTTTGTAATATTTTTCTCATTCTCGACCCATGCCATGGGTGACCGACCAGAGGTTGACCCACAATGCTTTGTGAGTGACAAGCTCCGCGTTGAGATTGGCGGCGAGAAATATGAATTTCCACGTAAAATGGTGCGCTCCATGAGTGGCAAAAACATCGTTCATGCTAATCCTCATTACAAGAAAATTAATGCAGTAGAAGGCAGCAAAGCCTGTCAAAAGCCAGAGGATGATCTCTGGAAGTTAGATTCTGTAAGCTTAGATATTGTTCCCAGAAAATGCGTCAGCAAAAAAGATTGCAATGCATCCAAAGTCTTTTTGAGATTATACAACCAAAGTTCTTTCACAAATACGAATCATTCTGAAAGAACTCCGAATAATACGTCAAGTCTCATCAAGGATTGCACTAAGACCAATAAAAAATTCGCTTCTAAATCATACGGATTATTTTGCGACTATTATTTTAGAAATGATGACTTGTTTGTAGTGATAAAATTTTATTCTGGCCTCTATCCACCTGAAAAAATTGACCAAACGGTGCAAATTGCACTCAGAGAAGTCCAAAAACACGAAATTAAGAACTAGGCAGGTAATCTCGTGGCATTCACTTTAACGTTCCAAACCCTGCGCGATACTTCTATTGCGTTTTTTGTAATATTTTTCTCATTCTTGACTCATGCCATGGGTGACCGACCAGAGGTTGACCCACAATGCTTCGCAAGTGATAAGTTACGGGTTGAGATTGGAGGGAAAAGATATGAATTTCCTCGAGAGATGGTTAGATCAATGCGTGGAAGTAGTGTAAGCGATACTCGCCATAATGATCATGGTACGACTGCTTTTGGATATTCTGCCTGTCAAAAGCCAGGAGATGTATATTGGAAGCTCGATTCCCTGGATATAAAGGCAATTCCATTAAAGTGTTCAGATAAAAAAGAATGCTATGTTAAATCAATTTATTTACATATTGCGGATATTGACTACCGCAGGAACAGAAACCCGTCAGATAATATTTACCCAAATGATAAAATATCTCTACTCAAAGAATGTAAGGCACCAGTAGAGCCATTTAACAGAGAGCACGCTAGAACCTGGTCATCCTGTAATTACCAATTGTACACTGAAGAAAAGTATATAGGTCTCACATTTAGAGGCGGCATTTATCCCCCCGATAAGATTGACCAAACAGTGCAACTTGTACTGAAAGAAATCCAAAAATACGAAATTAAGAACTAGGCAGGTAATCTGATGGCATTCACCTTAACAACGACACAAAAAGCTGATTTACAAACTCTACGTAATACTTTCCCCACGACAAATGACGGCAGCTATTCGCAAAGCCTGAATTACTATGAGATGTATGAATTGCTCATGACCTACATTGAAGATTATGAGACCTCTAATACGCTAACCAATGATGAACAAATCACCAAAATTTGGCTGCAGGGGGTGATTGATGTCAATAAAGAAGTTGGCGATCAATCCGAGTTCATTCGAAGCTATAATAGCAAACAGGCGGAATTGCGATTTGGTAATCCTCTAACCGATTTGGAGCTCGATAAAGCTTCAGACGGTATTTCCCTAGATGTCATTGACAGAGTGTTAGCTGATGAAGCATTACCTAATATAAGTTTGCTTGCTGGTGACGATGTAAACATTGTGGCACAGGGCCTGTTAAACAACGACCCGAGTGGCTGGGCGGGCAATCCAGCGTTGCTTTTTCTTAACTATTCTGCGCCCTACACCACCAATATCATCGGCGATGGCTCTGATGCCTATGATTTGCTGTCAACTATTGAAGTAAGCTATGAAGTGCTTAGCGATATGGGCGCACTTAGCTTTGTGCCGGCTACCTTCTTTAATGTAGGAGTGGGAGCTTATCTGTTCGGTTCAGAAAGCTTTGAGCTATTATGGGGTGCTTATAGTGCAGCCAGCTATTCAAACGCTCAGGCGACCATTACAGCTGCCGTGGATGATTCACTCGATCTGATTAATGGCATTTATGGCATTAATGCCGTTGATCTGGCAGAATATGTTCTGACCGATGATTTAATATTGGGATCTTCAGGTAATGACTCCAAAGTCAGTTTTTCCACTGATGACCAGCTTTTCCATATGGGAGATGGTAATGACTTTGTTGTTGCGGGAGATGGTGACGATATTGTTGATGGTGGCAACGGCGACGATAGTCTTACCGGCGGCGACGGCAATGACCATCTGATCGGCGGCGCAGGCGATGATGTTCTGCGCGCCGGGACTGGCGATGCCACGCTGGAAGGCGGTGCCGGGCTGGATCATTACGTCTTTAACCGGGAGGATTACGATTTCCAGGAAAGCGGTACCGTTCCGGTCGGGCAATTCAACACCATCAGCCTGAAAGACAGCGATGGGGTATTTAATCTCGAATTTAACGGACTGCCTGCCTCAAGCTATCATTTCCGCGAAATCACCGGTGCCAACGCGCTGGGTCCGCAACATGAAGGTATTAGCGATATCATCTATGCCGAAATGAAAATTCTACAGGATCGCGGGCTGGTGCAGTCCACGGCTGCCGGAAGCCCCATCAACTGGTTGGGGCGTGATTTTAATGATGATATCACTCCGGAAAAGATGCGTTACGAAGATATCACCATGGCCAATGACACGCCGGGCATGGACTATTTCCGGATTAATACCGATGCAAAATACGCCGGAATCGTCACCGGCTCTCAGGAAGACCTCACCAATGTCGGCGTTTTCCTGAATTGGGGTGCCAATCCCTACATCGTTATCAATCAGGCCGTCAGCTACGATTCCTCAACGCAAACCTCCATCGTCAATAATCGCATGCGCATCGAATTGGAGGATATTGACAGTGCCATTACCTCGCAAAGCCTGAAAAGCCTGATTGATGACGGAAAAATTGCCTTTGATACCACCAATCACAGCTGGAAGTTCAATTTTGGAGGCAATGCCTCACAAAATAGCGGCGGCGCGGATGACACTCCCGAAAATGGCAATGCAGGCGATGATAACGTAACCGGTACCGGCGGCAATGACCTGCTCTCCCTAGGTTCGGGTAATGACACGGTCGCGGCCGGTGACCGTAATGACGTGGTCGATGCCGGGGCCGGTAACGACAGCGTTGACGGTGGCAGTGGTAATGACACCCTTAACGGAGAGGATGGAAACGACACATTAATGGGCGGTGACGGCGACGATTATCTCAATGGAGGCGATGGGGCCGATTCGCTGATCGGCGGCAGCGGCGATGATATGCTGATTGCCGGTTCCGGGCAGGATAGCTTCGATGGTGGCGATGGCTTCGATGTGGTCGATTTCAGCTATTCCGTGCTGGCGGCCTTTAACTGGCTGTTCGATCTTCCCAATGGCACGGCCGGTGTCCCCGGTTACACGCCGGAGATTATCCTGAATATCGAAGGCATCATCGGCTCATCCAGCGATGATACGATGATCGGCGGTGCAGAAGATAACTGGTTCCGGGGCGGCAATGGCGCTGACAGCCTGGTCGGCGGTGCCGGTAACGACACGCTGGAGGGCGGCTCCGGGCAAGACAGCTTCGACGGTGGCGACGGGCTCGATATCGCTGCTTTCGACTATTCTTCCGCCAACTGGACCTTCGATCTGGTCAACGGGCAGGTCGGGGTGGCCGGTTACACGCCCGAAACCATCATCGGGATTGAAGGGATCTTCGGCGCGCGCGGCCATGATCTGCTGATCGGCAATAACCTGGCCAATGATCTGGACGGCAATCTCGGCGATGACACGCTTTCGGGCGGCGATGCCTCCGATACGCTCAATGGCGGGGCCGGAAAAGATGAACTGACCGGCGGTAGCGGGGCCGACCATTTCCGTTTCAGCGATATTTCCCATAGTCTCGATGATGATGGCAGCTTTAATGACCAGGACGATCTCATTACCGATTTTGAAACCGGTACCGATAAAATTGATGTTTCCGCTCTGGGCTTTCTTTCGCTCGATAGCAATGGCGGGGCAACGCAGGCCGGTGAATTACGCATTACCTATGACAGCGCTTCCGACCAAACCGCCATTCATAGCGATCAGAACTTCTTTCATTTGTCGCTTTCGGGCAATTTAAGCACCAGCTTATCGGCCGGTGATTTCATTTTTGCAATTCCGGCAGTGACAACACTGCAAGGCACTTCCGCAGACGATCTCCTGACCGGTAGCGCCAATGCCGAAACCATTACCGCTCTGGAAGGGGATGATACCCTGCTGGGTGGGGCGAGCGACGATACTCTCCAGGGCGGCGACGGAAATGATATTTTAAACGGTCAGGCCGGAGAAGATAAGTTAACCGGTGGCAGCGGGCACGATGCCTTTGTATTTTCCGATCTTACTCATAGCCTCTATACCGGAGCCTTCTTCGACCGGATCACCGATTTTAGCCAGGGCGAAGATATTCTCGACCTGCGCGGGCTGGGCTTTGATAGTCTGGTGACCGGCAGCTCCACCCAAAGCAATGAACTGCGCATTCTGTACAGCAGTAACTCCGACCGCACCTATTTCATCAATTACCAAAGCGATTTCTCCCTTTATCTCGATGGCGACTATGCCGGCAGCATCTCCGAAGCCGATTTTATTTTCGATAACGGCACGCATTGGGAAGTGGGCACCAGCGGCCAGGATGACTTTTTCGGCTTTGATCGTCCGGATTACATGCTGGGTTTTGGCGCAGAAGATAGCCTCAATGGCGGTCTGGGGCAAGACACGCTCAATGGCGGCAGCGCCGCGGATCAGCTCACCGGCGGGGCCGGAAGCGACCATTTTCGTTTCACCAGCCTGCTCGACAGCCTTGATGATAATGGCGCTTATAATAACGCCTATGATGGCATCACTGATTTTGAAACCGCAATGGACCGCATCGACCTGACCGGCCTCGGCTTTAGCGGGCTGGATGATGATGGCGGCAGCACCGAGGCCACTGAATTACGCGCCGCCTATAGCAGTGCGTCAAACCGCACCTATATCCGCAGCGACCAGCTGGATTTTGAAATCTATCTGGAGGGGGATTATACCGCAAGCCTCAGCAATGCGGATTTTATCTTTGGCAATCAAACCGCCCAGCTGATCGGAACCAACAGTGACGATAACATGACCGCCTCCGCCGCCAATGATGCGATCCATGGTCTGGACGGAGAGGATGTGCTTTACGGTGAAGCCGGGGATGATTACCTCGATGGCGGGGCCGAGCGCGATGTCATGACCGGCGGTAGCGGAGCCGATGTGTTCCGATTCTCCCACCTCTCCGACAGTGTCCGTAGCGGCAGCGGCTATGACCGCATTACCGATTTTGAAGTTGGCACCGATAAGATTGACCTCACCGCCCTGGCCTTTCAGGGCATTCAATTCGGCTCGGCCGCACCAGGAGAATTACGCATCCATTACAGCTCCGCCAGCGACCGCACCTATATCCGCGACGACCATGGCTCCGATTTCGAATTCTACCTCGACGGCAACTATATGAGCACCCTGTCTTTGTCAGATTTCATCTTTGCGTGAAATCAAGTGCCAGAATATCGATGGCAAACATGGATAAAGGCTCCAATCCCTCTTGGGTTTGAGCCAGTTTCTGTTCCATTTACTATAAATATTCCCCATATCTCAATTCGGAGTTAACTTTACTAAACATCACTCCCAACAGACATTTTATAGATAAGCTAGGTAATCTACACCTAACCACCACTTCCCCTTCTTCAATAAAAGTCCCTGTCCATCCGAATGCCCGTAAAAATAGGTAAAGATGCTAGTCTCGACATCTTTCATTTTGTGTCCATTGTCAGCAATCCTATACTACTGATTTAAATCTCCGATCCATACTAGAATAAACTTTCAGATTATATTACCAATAATCAGCTTAAAAGATTACCTTTGGTAAAACAATCTTTCACGCATTCATATTATAGAAAACAACGCGCAATAAATAATCTAAACTTTGTACTTTATTCAGTTAACGTTCCTTTGAAAGAAGGCATCGTGACACTCATTATGGATTTAGAGCATTTTATTTATCATTAAAATATTTTGTTGTATGAAAACAATGATTAACGTCGCTCAAAACTGGTGTTTAATACAATGTATTTTTTTCCTTCTCTCAATTTCCCCAAAAGTGGGATATTCCCAATCAACATCTCATTATTGAGCTTTTACCTGGCCAAATGACAGGCATTTCACAAGGGCAGCAAGAATTTGTCCAGAGAATTGATACAATGTCAACAACCTTGGCTTCACGAATTGTTGAATTAGGCAACCTTAAACAACAGCAACAAGGAGGGTATCTCCAGTTAACAATTCCCGATTTTGAAACAGCAACTTTTATTGTCGAAGCAGAGCGAGTTGATTGGCAAAATGATAGCTCTTATACATGGGCGGGTAAAATTCTAAATGAACCGGGAGGCTATGCGTTGTTTCTGGCTACTCCTGAAGGTAGAGGTGGAGTTATTCAACTAAATGAAAACTTCTATGCGCTTGTACCACTCGGAGGAGATAAAGCGATATTAGTTAAACAAAGTTATGAAGCAGTGTATAATGCTGATTGTGGGGTAAATGAAGTACAAACAGTTCTAGAAAACAATGATTGTACTGAAGAATATAACGAATGTGCCGCAATTATTGATGTTCTAGTTTTAGTAACTAATGAGACCATGAACTTTTTCCAAGGATTAGGGAGCAATCCTTTTGCAGCAATCCTATATGCCGGAATTGGTATTGAGACTGTAAATCTTGCTTTTCAAAATAGTGATATACCCAATAAGCGAATTCGCTGGGAACTGGCACGCTTTGACTTTGACTTTAATCCTATTCAAGACATTGACATAGATATTGCAAATTTGATTAATGATGTTGAAGCACAGCAGTTACGAGATAGTTATCGAGCTGATGTTGTTATTATGCTCACTAATCATGGATACTTCGATTTTAATGGAAGGCCTATTTTTGGGTCCGTCAAAATTGGCGAAATTCCTGCCAGTTCAAATGGTGCATTTGCTATTGTTGAAGTACCATTCATGTTGGCTCCAAGATGGACTTTTGCTCATGAATTTGCCCATTTACTGGGAGCGAGACATAATCGAATAACGAATGGAGGGAATGATAATACAGATATATGTGCTCATGCTTGGAGATTAGATGATGGTGATGGTAATATATCTAATGATATTAGAACAATACTTGCCTTATCCAGTCCTTCTACCCGTCCTCCAGGCACTGGATTATTTGAGCCCCTTCCCGGGGAAAGAATACTAAATTACTCTAATCCTAATATCGAATTTAACGGAAATCCCACCGGTACTTCGGATAGTGATAATTCACGGATTATTAGAAATCTGGGTTGCGAAGTTAGTGAGTTTCGTGCTGCACCAGAGCTAGGGGTAACGCTTGCCGGAACAACTCTATTCTGTGATATGGTCCATCCACAAACACCAAAAACTTATTCGGCATGGATTCTCCCCCCTGCCGTTGGCATGCCAGGATTACCACCTTATTCATACGAATGGAGCTGGAATGAGTCAGGGATATTCGATGGGTCACAGCCAATTTACCCCTTGGGTAATGCACAACAGATAACAATATCTTCAGTACTAGCCTGTCCCCACTTTTTCTTGCATTTGAAAGTTACTTCAAGTGATCAGGTAGTAGTAACCGAAACTCGAAAGATTAACACTTTTCTATGCTCACCTCCTTGCTTTGGACAACCCCTGAGTACGCCTAATACTGAAAATGACATTATTAGGCAGAGCACCGAAATGAAACTAAAAGAGAGTGAGATGTTGATCTTTCCTAATCCATCTTCTGGCAGGACTGCGATTCGCTTGAACAACCTATCAGATTCCAGCAGCATAGAAATTAAGCTTTTTAGTGTCAATGGAGAGCTAATAAAAGTTTTTCAGTTTGATGAAGTACAGAAAGGGCAACAAACGCTACCACTAAACTTAAATGATTTATCTGCGGGACTCTATAATTGTCACATTCAAAATGGAAAAGAAGTCTCAGTAAAAAAGCTAATTATTACGCATTAGATTTTCTTCGTTTTTAAAAATCTTAGTTGGGGTAAGGCACTCCAACTAAGATTTTTCTCTCAATTATAAAAAAATGAAATTTACATTCTTAATCATCTTCCTACTCGCTTTATTTTCTGGATGCCATAAGGAATCTTTTGATATTAAAATCTATTATCCCGGTTCTATGACCTATGGTAAAGCGAGTGCCGCAAAGGAAGACAAGGACTGGGTTGCATCGGGGATCGCATTGCGACATGATGATAAACCAAATGAATTTATTGGAATCACTTTAGGTACCGTAAGTGAGGAGGGGTTCCGAAGAGAGAGTATCGTATTCTATAAGATACCAATTGCACGTGGGGAATATATGATTAAAGGAAATTCTCCCATTTACGATGGTTTTGTTAGTGCTCATTATGCTATTCTGGCGGATGATGGAGATTTGCTTGAAGACTCATACGTTCCAAGTGAAAATCTGAATAATCACCTAATTATTACCGAAATAGATACGATATCCAACTTCCTTAGAGGAACTTTTAATGTAACCTTTGAACTTGTCAATCCGGATGAAAGGACTAACCCACAAAACCCAGAGAGAATTACGTTCTCTAATGGAATATTTGAAGTTCAAATCAAAGAGTGATCTTTGTCGTACTAAAGTGCAAACTCTACTGACTTTTAGTATTTATTTTTCAGTAATTTTTTTCGTAAATGAAAATAAGAGGTATCGTTTGTCTTGTTTTTTTCTTCATAGGATTACCACTTACACAATCGCAAGAGATTTGCGATAATTCTCTTGATGATGATGGTGATGGGTTAATTGATCTGCTCGACGACGAATGTAATTGTTCATTCACAAATCGACATATTCCCAACTTCTCTTTCGAGGATACAGTTTGTTGTCCAGCTCTTTTTTCTCAGATGGAATGTGTATCCAATTGGGTCCAGGCTTCTGACGCCACATCAGATTTTTACCATAGCTGTGACTTCATTGCTTACTATGATGTTGCTCCTATTCCTGTGTTTCCGCTACCCGATGGTAACGGGTTTACTGGATTTCTGGACATGAGAACACTATCTGTAGATGGTACAGAAGAAGTGTATAAGGAATATATTGGACTTTGTTTGAGTGCCCCACTTCGAAAAGATACTTTATATCGAATCGAGTTGTTCGTTGGTTTTGGTGACGATGAAAACACAGAGAATATTACCTCAACTACCGGAACTATCGCGCTTTTCGGCTATCCTGATTGTTCAGGATTGCCTTTCACAGGAAGTCATTGCCCCTTAGTAAGCGGGGCAGCAGGATGGGAGGAACTGGTTGCTGTTCCAATTGAAGGCCGGAAAGAATGGAACAAAATAAGTGCCACCTTTACCGCTCCTTTCGATATTGAAACCATTATATTGGGACCGGACTGTAGTTTAGTACCAATTGGAGAGGACACCTATTTTTTCATAGACAGAGTAATGCTGGATAATGCCCGGTTAGATTTTCCTTTCCTTGACTTAGTGGTGACAGATGCTCCCTGTAATGAAGCTTTACAACTTTCCGTGTCATCGGAACCAGAACATAATTACCAATATCAATGGTATCGTAATGGGATCGCCATTCAAGGTGCTACGGGAGATATTTTAGAGATTAACCGGAGGGAAGAAAATTTTGCTTCCTATCGGGTTGTTATTACCAATTCTATGGGAGATTGTGTACAATCTCGTGCATATACCTATATAGGAAACGAACTTCCGATTGCGGATTTGGGAGAGGATACTGTCATTTGCAATAGTGCCACACTAAGTATTGGTTCTTTAAATAATGGTCTATTTTACCATTGGAGTACAGGAGAAACGACTCAAGAGATAATTGTTAATAATCCAGGAATCTACCAAGTGACCGTGGTTAATGATTGCGGAACAGCCATCGACGACATAGAAATCATGGTTAGTGATCATTGCCAAGTAGAAATTCCTAATGTATTTACCCCCAATAATGATGGAATAAATGATCACTTTGGTGTTTTCTCCAACTGCGTCTTTGAATCATATCATTTGCAAGTATTTAACAGACTGGGACAGGTTGTATTTGAAACTTTTGATCCGAGTAGAGGGTGGGATGGTAAAGCTAAAAATACTGCTCAAGCATCGGATGTTTATATCTGGACATTACAATACTCACTTCCAATTTTTAACGATTGCCCCCAAAATGTTCGGAAAATGAGTGGCGATCTCACACTCATTCGTTAAATTCTATCGCAAACCACTACAAGTGGAATCCCGAAATGAGCCATCTTCCTATCTGACTCATTTCGAGATTATAGTAACAGGTTATCGTTGAACTTTAAGTATTTTCTTAGAAATAACACTTCCATCTATTTCTAAGTGGCAATAGTAAGTACCCGGAGGCAACTGTGATGTATCATAGTCAATTGAATGCTCGCCTGCCTCATAAGCTTGTTTATTAATCAGTGTTTGGATCAGTGCTCCCGAACTACTATACAGGTAAAGCGAAACATTGCTGGTTTCCCTAACATTGAAGCTAATCCGCGTATCTTCTGCTACTGGATTTGGCGAAACTGAGAGTAGCATTTTATCAGCTCGATCAATGTCAGATGATTTACTAAAAGAGCTGTGATCTCTTTCCGTCTTATGGAAAGAGTCAGAAGACAAACCACTATTGGGTATAACCAACATATTTTCAGCATCCTCTTCATTGGTTACATTGTTATTAAGAGACAAAAGGTTTACTTCAACAGCAGCAAAATGTGTTGTTTCATCACAATTAGTAAGAGTCAGTTCTACAGTATGAAGTCCTGTGTGAGTCGCTCCTGAGCCGTCCCAGTCTATTCTTCCAAGAGGGATTCCATTACACGGGTCTTCAAATTCGTCAGTATAGATAATTTGCCAACCATCAGCTCTATCCCATACGACCATTTCGAATTTATAAGCATTATACGGCATCTGGTAGCGTATAGAAGATGGATGCCATGTTCTGTGGATTGGTAAATTGCTATCAGGATTTAATGCCCCTGGCAGATATACCCACTTGCCCGTTGGTGGTATAAAAGTATAAAGAAAGTTTATTCCTTCTTCGTAATTCGCACATATATTATTGGAAGGACTACTACAGTCACAATCTTCAATGGCTGCTAAAAAATTAGCACCCTCTTCAACAACAAAATCTACTCCACTAAAGAGACTTCGAATTTCTACATATGAGCCAGCCTTGAAGGTAACCTCTTCGGTCGAAAGGACGTTAATATTTCCTCCATGAGGCAATACAGACACACCATATTTTGCATGAGTAATCATGGGCAGAGAAACATGATTGGTTTCTGTAAGCTGGGGAGGAATCAATACTTCGGTCGAACTAAAGTAGTCAATAAAAGGTTCACAACAGACAATTGAGAGTGCTGAGACTCTGAAGGTTGAAATCTCCCCTCCTCCTCCTCCTTCATCATCCTTTGCAGATATCCAAATTTGGTCATAATCATTATTGAGTACTACAGTTACATCAAAACTAATAAAGTCCTGGAACTGTCCTGTTCCTGTAGAAAAATTAGTCTCATAAAAAATATCCTGTTTCCGGGTAAAGCTGGGAAAACAATAACTTCTTGTATTAATATCTCCAGCATTAGTTTGATCGGGTACTCCTTTGGCAAAGCTGATGAGGACCTCATCAATTGAGTTATCTGTTCCTCCGGAACCAGCAACAATACCTGTAATAGTATATTTATGCCCTTTTAAAAAATTTCCTGGATAAAAAGCCCCCTCACTAATATTAGAAGAAGAGGAACATCCTGAACTACTACCAGAAGCAACTTCCAATGCCCAGACTTCAGGATTATTGCTCACTTTAATCATCCCCGGACTCCCATGTGAAATCCTCCAAGGGGTCATTGTAGGGTTCAAAGCAATTGGATCACTTTCAAATGTTTGTGCCCCTAAGGGTTCAAAATCCGACAAGTTAAGGTTAGGAAATTCTTGTGCTTTGGCGTGATATAGTGCCAGGTTGAGGACAAAGAAGAATAAGAGTTTATATTGATGCATTTCTATTAATTTTCATTATTTATCGAATTTTTTAAGCATCCTGTAAGCTATTCCTTTAGGCTATCCACCTCCTGCCGTAATTCTTTATTTTCTTGTTTCAGTATTTTTAATTCTTTTTCGACCTCTATGATGTAAAGAAAAAGTTCCTCAATTTTTTCTTGTTGTTTCACGGTAATTTCTCCCAGAGCAAGGCCCTCTGTCTCAATTTTCTGAGCAGATGGAATATTAGGAAGATGTTTATGCGCAAGAATGAAGGCTTCAACTTCTTTTAGGGGTAGTAATTTATAGTTTTCATCAAAAACATAATCGGCCCAACCTGTAGCGACTCTTAGTTCTTCGGCCAGTATCCCTCCATTAACAAAGAGTTTGTAATTACTAAGGTCGACCGCGCCACTCTGTAAATCCAGAGGCATTTCCGTTGTGGAGATGGCAACTTTTCCTGATATTTCTACTTCGGCATTGGCGCCACCCCCAAACCCTGGATAAATGATAAGCCTATCACGGACACCATGATCCGTGATAACGTGTCTTATTGGACCTTTATCATCATCTCGAAATCGGATTTGGTTAAACCAACCCGACGTCTGAGCTGCCATTAAATCTAAGCCTCCACCCTCTAATACTTGTAATTGAGCGTGTAACTGATTTAAGCTAAATGTTGAAATTGCAAAAATTAAGGCGAAAAAAAAGAAAATTCTCTTCATGGTTCGCAGTTTTTATTATAAAGTTTTATGGATAAAGACACACCTACTTACATTAATAAAACAAACAGTTTTATGAACATAAACATCCAGTACCATCCCAAAGCGGAAACAATAGTAGGCTAGCAAATAGTTATAAGCATTTAATAATCAATACCTTAACAGGTCTTAATTTAAAAATGAAAAAAGTTTGTATAAAAAGGATTATGTCTGAGCGCGCAATTGATATTACTTCGGCAAGTTAAATAAAATAATGAGAATAGTCAAAAAAAGTTTCATTCAATAACTGTTAAAATAGAAATCATTCGATCTCAATATCTTCTCCAAATTATTTTCCAATCATCTACTTCCAGTAAATCTTTTTGCTGCTTCCACAAATAAACATCCATAGTATCTGAGGGATAACTTTCAGGAATCGTCATCTCTGCCGTAATTAACGTCCATCCATCTCGATACTCTTTCACCTCATTTAACGAATGAACGTAGTGAAATTCTTCTGGATCAGGCGCTGCATTTACGATTCCTACTCCACCTTTGTTCCCTCGCATATAGAATGAGACAGACAATTGCTCAAATGGCTTCACAGGAAACAACCGGTGCTGTAATGAAAATTCATCACTTCCCTCTATTAATAAAGTATTTCGTCCAGAATACGGATTATCATGCTGTGATATTCTATGGACTAGATGTGACCAGTCAAAGTAATCATCTCTATAATCGACGGAATCAGTAGATTCCATATTATAAAAAAAGGTGTCAATCTGGCTCCATTTTGGCCGTTCTAAAGCGTAAAGAGTATCCGTAGAAAGATTACAAAACCGATGGAAAGGGAATGCCGCTTTGACAGTATAGTTTTGATATGTTGTAAAGGCTAATGCATAGTTATCCTCATTCACAAACCACCAGCTCTTACCGTAGCGATTATGTGGATTTTTATGGTTGGTCTGATGCCATCCATTATATTCAAAGCCACCATCAATTTTATTAGGAGAAATGCCTTGATTTTCTAAATAGGTCGCTGCCGCCCAACGCGCTCTATTCCAGGAAAAATAATCATGGGTCCCGGAGACCGAAAAAATGACGATTATTAACAAGCTACCTAAGGAGAGAAAAAGATTTAACTTACGTAGTCTTATTGAAGGTACCAAAATGAGCATCATCAGAAAAGGCAACAATGGCAGAAGGTATCGGTCAAATCGATGGTAGTCGATAAACAAAAAGAAAAAGTACAACAACACAAATATTAACACCCCTCGCTTGAAAATATTCCGGGGAGTAGAAAGGCCTGTAAATGACGAATAAAATCGCTGAATTCCTTTTGCAAGATGCGAAATTAGTAATAAAGCGCTTATGACTCCAATCACTTTTACTAAGGTTTCTAGCAGAGGGGGAAGGACCTCAAAGGATGTTACATTTCTAACAGTATCAGGCATTGATATCGGCCCTAACCCTAGATCATAAATAGTGTTACCTATCCGGAACCTATCCCAGTTTGTTACTATCAGGTAAGATGTTCCCAGGCCAAAAGTCGCAAGGCCAATTAGAAAGAAATAGTCTTTCCTCCAGAAGCGGAAAAAAAGTACTGGCAGGAGGAATATCCCCAAATAGACAAAATATCTCCCTTCTATGCTCACTAAAGAAGGGTAAATAAAGCTGAAATTTAACCGATCAATAATACTCTCCATTTGAGAGAAGGCCGCCGGAATTCCCGTAGTTTGGCTCAAACACCAAATATATATTTTGAGACTAATAAAGGTCAAAAGAACACTTATTCCTGCTAGAATAATCGTTCTGTAGTAATTTCTGTGTTTACTCGTAATGACCGCAATGAAAAATGCCAGAGGAATCAAGATTCCCAATTGTCGAATTAATATGGCACAGATTGAGAAAAAGACGGCTCCTGCCCATATAACAGTACGTTCTTCCTGAAAAAATTTCAGATAAAAAAAGCTGGCCAACAGACAGCAAGTTAAGAAAGGGACATCAGTCATGAACGTAAAAGACAGATGGAAATAGAGTGGGTTGAATAAAAGTGTCCCCAATGCCAAGATACGAGTTACTTTAGGGATTTTTAGATTCGTTAAAATTGCATTAAATGCTAATATTCCAATAATGGCTAGGACCAATGTGGAAAGTCGTAGAGCCATAAAAGAAAAGCCAAATATTGCTGAAAATAATGTCCCCCAGCATATTTGGGTAAACAAAGACATTGCAGGCCAATCGTTTACTTCATAAATACCGGTTTCCAACCAATTTCTAACGATCAAGGAATAGGCCCAATCATCATTTAGAGGAAATTCTCCAACAGGATTTACGATGACTAAAATGAGAAACCCAAGAGAGAATGTGATGAACCAACTTTGCTTTAAGGAAATAAAGCTTTTTCTTTTGCTCATTGATTAAAAATTTGCCAATGTTATTATTTTTTCCAATCATTGTTGGCCAAGATAGGGAAAAGCTAACCTTCTGAAAAAACAATTCTTACCTTTCACTTTGTCATTTTTCCCTTAAGGTTCTATAGAATGAGAATCAACATTCTTCCCCTCTACACCGCTTCCAGCTTCCTTTTGGCAATATAAGCATAGAGCGTCCTTTTGCTGAAGCCAAAAACATCACACACCTCGCAGGCCGATTTATCCGAATTCTCATATAAAATTCTGGCCTGCTCCAGCTTATCCGGATCAATCCTCGGCCGGCCGCCGGATTTTCCCCTGGCCTTGGCCGCTGCACGACCGGCCGCGGCACGCTCCGCTTTTATTTCCCGCTCCATCTGGGAGATCACGCCCATCATGGACAAGAATCCCCGGCCGGTGGCGGTCGAAGTATCAATATTTTCTCTCAATGATTTCAGCTCAACATGACGGTCTTCCAGTATCTTGGTAATTTCCAGCAAATCTATCAAGGAGCGGGACATTCGGCTCAACTCCGTAATCACCAGACTATCTCCGGAGCGAATATAGGCAAGCAGCTCATCCCAACCCGGCCGCGATGATTTGGCACCACTGCATTTATCGGTGAAGACCTTGCTGCACCCGGCCTGTTTCAGGGCATCCATCTGGGCATCCAGATTCTGGCTGGTACTACTGACACGGGCATATCCGATTTTTTCACTCATGCAGTGCAAAAACCTCCATAGATGGGATCATTTCGCAGGTTGATATTTGCTTAAGTTATTGCACAGGTTTCGAAGGCGTTCAAGGATATTCCCGATACTTTTGCAGCAAAGTGCAAAAAGTATACTTTTTGCACCGTCCGGCCAACCAGGATGTCCGGCCGCAAACCATGAAGCTTTGTTAAGTTTAATCTTCGCCAATAATCAGCTTGTGGTATTCGTCCATCGTCTCGTCATTGAAGGCCGACAGGTAAATCTCCGTGGTCCGGGGATTATCATGCCCCAATGCCTGAGAAATCACCGTCAGCGGCACGTTTTTGCTATTGGCGATACTGGCAAAGGAATGACGGGCCACATAGCTGGTTAAATTAGCCTCGATCCCGCAAAGCTCCGCGATCTCTTTGAGCGTCCGGTTATAACGACGAATCTCATCCCGGGCCTGAGTGTATTGTCTCCTGGTCTCGGTTTCGGTCAGGATATTAAGAATAAAATCTTCCCTCTGTTTTCCTTTCACATATTTTTCGAGAATCGCCCATAGCGGTTCAGTAATTTTAATGCTGTGTAACTGCCCCGTCTTTTTCCGCCGATACTCCACCCGGCCGTTCTTAATGTCCGATAATTTCAGAAAGGCCAGATCAATGAAGGAAGCCCCCATCAGATAGAAGCTCATGAAAAAATAATCCTTGGCTCTTTCCTGGCGGGAGGTTTTAGGCTCAAACGCTTTCAGCTTCGTAATCTCCTCCATGCCAATGGCACGTTTCCGGGTTTTCTCCGTTTTGATGCTATACTGGTCGAAGGGATAAAATTCCCGGCTCACCAGCTGCTGTTTAATCGCGCGATTAAACAGCGCCCGCAACGTGCGCAGGTTAACACTCAAGCCATTGGCCGAGTTTCCCCGGCTCAAATACCATGCTTCGTATTTTTTGAGCCATTTAAACGTAATCTGGTGAAAGGGAACATCCCTGCCCTTCAGGAAGCTTTGCAAACTATTACGCATGGTTTTGTAGACTCGGGCATTGCCAACCTTTCCGGCCTGGTTCATTTCATCCATCACCTCCTGGCAAAATGCCAGAGCCATCGGTGCGATCTGTTTGTTCAATACCCGGTTCTTGATCTCCTTCAGCGACAACCGCTCCAATTCGCCTCGATCATTGAGGGCGATCACCCGCTCAATGGCCTTCGATTTCTCCTTCTGCAGGAAGTTATTGAGACGGGTCGTATTATCAATCAAAGGGCAATTGGCCTTCACCGCCTGTTTCTGCTCATTCCAATATTGCGCCGGGATGGTATAGCGACCATTCAATAGATTTTCGATTGATCGTCAATCGTAGTTTAATCGCCTGGGTGCCGTCTTTCTTCGTATGCCGGTCATCCAGGAAGAGTTTTGCCGTCACGCTCATAAGGGGAAGATTGAGTTTGAAAATTTTCAAACAATTTTCAAACAAACATACGATTTATCTGAACCAATCTGAACACATTTGGTATAATTATTACAGATTATCAGCGTGTTATGAACACATCGCCTCAAATAGAACCTTACTCCTAAAGCTTTGGGAGCAGGGGGCCCCAGGTTCGAATCCTGGTACCCCGACACTGATTATCAAGGAGTTATGACGAAAGTTGTAACTCCTTTTTTTATTGGTTTACACAAAAGAGAACACAAAACGAGTGTTTTTTGGCGATTCAAACTTCTTCTGTCATGCCTTTCTTCACCTACATCATCCAATCCGAATCTACCTCCCAGCTCTATATCGGCCAAACCAAATAACTTGGAAGACCGAATTCTTCGCCATAATCAGAACCGGAATAAATGGACTAAGAACAAGGGGCCGTGGATTTTGATCTTTGCCTGTCAATTTGATACGCGATCGAAAGCGGTGCTGCTAGAGCAAAAACTCAAGAGCTACAAGGATAAAAACTATGTTCTCGAATGGATTGACTCTCAGAAGGGTAATATCGCTGACCAAGGATAAATAGCGCATCCCGGTAAAACCGGGAGGGCCCCAGGTTCGAATCCTGGTACCCCGACACTGATTATCAAGGAGTTATGACGAAAGTTGTAACTCCTTTTTTTATTGGTTTACACAAAAGAGAACACAAAACGAGTGTTTTTTGGCGATTCAAACTTCTTCTGTCATGCCTTTCTTCACCTACATCATCCAATCCGAATCTACCTCCCAGCTCTATATCGGCCAAACCAAATAACTTGGAAGACCGAATTCTTCGCCATAATCAGAACCGGAATAAATGGACTAAGAACAAGGGGCCGTGGATTTTGATCTTTGCCTGTCAATTTGATACGCGATCGAAAGCGGTGCTGCTAGAGCAAAAACTCAAGAGCTACAAGGATAAAAACTATGTTCTCGAATGGATTGACTCTCAGAAGGGTAATATCGCTGACCAAGGATAAATAGCGCATCCCGGTAAAACCGGGAGGGCCCCAGGTTCGAATCCTCTCATCTCGACAAACAATTTAAAGGTCATTTCGCTTTGCGAAATTGCCTTTTGTTTTTTAGGCAGGAGCGAAGTGCACTTTAGCGAATGCCTTAAAAACAAAAGGCTAAGCCGATAGGCTGACCTTGAAATTGTTTGTCCCCTCCCCCACTTTCAGGATCAGCGCAGCTCATCCTTTTTTGCTATTTTAGGTTTCAGATTATCGATCATTCATAGCTCCTTTTTTTATTGGTTTACACAAAAGAGAACACAAAACGAGTGCTTTTTGGCGATTCAAACTTCTTCTGTCATGCCTTTCTTTACTTATGTCATCCAATCCGAATTTTATTCCCAGCTATACTTTGGCAAAACTAATGGCCTCAGAAATCGCATTGCTCACCATAATCAAAACCTGGATAAGCATCTTATTCTGGAAATCTTTTGCATATTTTCTTTGTTATGATGATATTGTAGGAAATTTTCATCAAAGACAGATTTATGACCAAAGCAGATCTTTATCAATCCATATTGCGAAAGCTATCTCACCTGCCTGCTTCCTATCTGGAGGATATTGATCGGTATTTATCCGAATTGGGTAAAAAGGCAAAACCTAAGAATTCGAAAGTCGACAAAATTATGTCCTTTGCCGGTGCCTGGAAAGACATGGATGACCAAGAATTTGAGGGATTGATGGCCAATATAATAGAAGGTCGAGAAAGCTTGTTTAATCGGACTATTGAAGAATGAAAAATCTTCTTTTAGATACGGATACCCTTTCCTATTTCTTCAGGGATGTACCAAGTGTGAGAAATGCTTTAAAAAACAGCTTAGAGGAAGGATATCTCTTAAACCTGAGCGTGATTAATTATTATGAGTTGTGCAACGGCCTATATTTCAGGGACGCAAAAAAGCAGCTCAAGCAGTTTCAAGCTTTTACCAAGTTTTGTACCATTCTACCACTAACCGAAGAAATTGCCGACCTATCAGCTAAACATTTCGCTCAATTGAGAAAGCAGGGAAAAACCATTCAGCATACCGATGCCCTGATTGCCGGAACTGCCATCAGTCATAACCTGAAATTAATCACCAACAATATCAAGCATTATAAAGATATTGCTGGCTTGGAGTTTGAAAATTGGGTTCTGTAGGGCATTCTCAGTTTGAACTATTTGCCCTTTTATGTAGTCTGCAAAGCAATCAGTCCCTTCAAATCATGCCATTCTTCACCTACAATAGGCTGGCCTTTTAATTGTTTGTCCCCTCCCCCACTTTCAGGATCAGCGCAGCTCATCCTGGCACCCCATTTCACTAGTGTTTTTCAACTACAGGCCCCACTTGAAGCTTCTAGAGTAAAACAAAACTGTCTCAGATCAAGAAATCCCTACCTAACCACCACTTTCCCACTATTCAATAATCGCCCCTGTCTATCTGAAAGCCGGTAAAAATAGATGCCTCCCGGCCAGTTTTTCACTTCGACTGTTTTGAGCTTATCGCCTTTGGCTATCTGAACCGTTTGTATTTTCTGCCCCCTGGCACTGTAGAGCTCTAACTGCAAATACTCTACAGCAGGGTTTTCCAACTGGAATTTAAGAAAATCCGAAGCAGGGTTCGGATAGACATATAAGTGCTCGGCCACCGTAACGCCCTCGATTACATCCACTATCGAATCGCAGGGTTCGACAGTCGCTCCCAGGCGATAATTGGGAAAATTGGGAAGAGAGAAGGCATTCCAGGTCGGTAATTCAACACAATGCTGGCAAACATCGCAACTTTCTCCCGGTAAATCGGGCTGGTTGATGACATGCAGGTAGTGAGTGCTATTCGTTGAATTTAAATAGATTTTACCATCTGGTGCCAGTTGTGCCATAAAAAATCGGGTTCTAAATACAGGTTCTTCCAAAAATCCGTCATAAACCGCTACTGTATCTTTGGTCGAACCAATATCATCGGCCCAAAGGTCATACTGATAGATGTAATTATACGAAGATACATACAAGAACCTGGAATTGGCTGAAATGGCAGCACCACCAGCCCAAGCACTGTCCTGCAAATTGTATTGTATCGGATTGCTCAAAACACCAGTACAGCGGTCAAAATCGTAAATATCCAAAAAATTACCTTTTTCTAAGCTAACAGCATTGTAAGCCACATATTTTGAACCATCCGGAGAAAAAACAGCCTGTCCTACTCCCGGAAAAGGAATTGTATCTCCTACAGCCTGTAAAGCATTCAATTCAATTCCTTCTGCTGTTAATAGCAAGGTGTAATATTCATTGCTATTATATCGGCGGGCTAAAACCCACCAATCCTCCCCATTGGCGTGTTTTACCGCTGTGAGTTTGCCTGAATGTAACTTATCTTCAATCAATACCTCATTTTTTTCAAGAACCGCTCCCAAGCCATCATTTTCTGCCATATCAATTAATGAATAAAAGAGCTTACTACTGTGAAATGCCAAATCTTCCTGAGCCAAGTTCTTTGGCAAATGAAATAAAAAATATTGGCTTGAATCCCCTGGGTTTGGTAGGGCTAGGCAGCCTTGTTCCATAATAAATCCACTGGAGGTATGAAATGGTCCCGGGCTTAGTCCTCCCCCATTTTCCATCATTCCATGTTCCGCATTAGCAACATAATTACCATTGGTATAAAATTGTAACAGTCCTGCACTATTACAAATACTCGAATTAGTCACATCAAGGTCCATTTCTTGAAATTGGTAATAAATAAGCGGAGGAATCTCATTAAAATCCAATACACTTCCCCCATAATTCATATTCTCACTATTGCTTCCATATCCAAATAGCCAGATATAATCATAATTTTGAGCAGTAAGAATGGGAGAGATACCAATGGAAAGCAAAAATAGTAAAAGCCTTAGCCTCATTATGATGTAATTAAAGTTGCCCCTCGCATCCAGAGAGGAAACGAAGGGGCATTGTTAAATTATTCTACAACTAATTTTAACTCAGAGGTGATCTCATGATCTAAAACAATCCGAACCAAATATAGGCCCGAAATCAAAGATTCCAGATCTATTTCATAAGCATTGCCGGAGGTGAAATTTAGACCTTCCTGATGAGCCATCCTTCCCATCACGTCATAAAACTCGACTGAGGCCGTCTCAAATTCCGCATTTCCAAAATCAACAGTCACGCGTTGTTTTGCCGGGTTCGGATACAACCGAATATTCGCTTTGGGAGAAGTCGTGTTTATGACCTCGTCTCCCATCCGACTTCCTGAAGTTGCACAGGCCGCTTCATCATCAAAGGCAAATTTCTCTCCAATCTGTCTTAAAATATGTCTTTTGCCTGTACCTGGAAAGACATGGATAACTCATGTTTATCTTGGGGTGAAATGAAATCTCTCCCAACTAGATTATTATCGCAAATTATACCCTTTCGGCACCACCGTTTTTAATTCATCCGTCAATTCCCGACGAATTTCCGTGAGCTTCTGGTGTACCCGTAAGTGCGCGGCTACTTCCTCATCTTTTCCGGCTAATGCCAGCTCTTTAATCTTTTCCTGATTTTTTTCACAGATGCTGATGATTTTCTTGAGTCGGAAGCGCTTGAGTGCCTCTACGCTATCCAGGGAAAAATTTTGCTCCGGCGGTTTCTGCGTAAGGTGAATGTCATGTTTTTCCGCCCAGTTGGTACTGAATTCATAAGGCGAGGCAATAAAACCAATGGCCAACTCCCTGATTTTAGCATCTGAGTGATTGATAAAATATTGATCATTTACCTTGATGCCCTCCCGTTGTTTTTGCTGGATTTCTTGAATAATTTTTTGAAAAAACGGATTGTCGAAGTCATCCAATACATCCTCGACATTGTGCAATATATATTCTGCCACCGTGATTTTATCTGTTTCATCAAACAACTCTCCTCCAAAGAGCATCAAAATCCGGACAATATCACGTTCCTGGAATTCATCACCGGAGGTGACCACCTTTTCAGAAGGCGTAGGTTGTAGGATTTCCGTTTCCGGAATGCTTTCACCCCGGCGTTCAGCCTGACGGACGGCGATTGCTTTGTCCTGCTGGCTCTTTTTTAGTTTGCGGCTGACCGACTTATTCGTTTCTCCCACCAATAACTGCTCGGACACTTCAAAGATGCGGGCACACTCCTTGATATAAAGCGACCGTTTAATCGGGTCGGGAATAAGGGAAATGCTGGTAACAATTTCCTTGATCAGATTGGTGCGTTTGATGGGATCGTGGCCAGCTTCCTCTTTCAAGAGGTTGGCCTTAAACATGATAAAGTCTTTGGCTTCCTGATCCAGGTATTCGCGAAAGCGGGATACCCCAACCTGACTCAGATAAGAATCCGGATCTTCGCCTTCCGGCAACAACACAATCTTCACATTCAAATCCTGTTCCAAAAGCAGATCTACCCCACGCATGGCTGCTTTGATTCCCGCGATATCTCCATCGTACAGAATCTTGACATTCGGCGTAAATCGTTTGATGAGCTTGATCTGATCAACGGTCAAAGAAGTTCCCGAGGAAGCTACTACATTTTCAATGCCGGCTTGATGAAGGGAAATCACATCGGTATAACCCTCCACCAGAATGCACTCATCCTGGCGACGGATGGCTTGTTTGGCAAAGAAGGCACCATATAGCACTTTGCTTTTGTGGTAAATCTCCGTTTCCGGAGAATTGACATATTTAGGGGCTTTAGGGTCCTTGATCATGATGCGCCCCGCAAAGGCGATCACCTTACCAGAAAGGTTATGGATGGTAAACATCACCCGATTACGAAAGAAATCCCGGTCGTATTGGCTGGTTAATCCCAGTTTTTTCAATAATTCCGCACTATATCCCTTATTGACAGCTGCGAGTGTCAGGGCGTCTTTGGATTCCGGCGCAAAGCCGAGCCCAAACTTCTTAATGGTTTCTTCCCGATAGCCCCTTTCCTTAAAATAATTGAGTCCCACACTACGACCAATGTCCGAATTGAAGAGTTTGTCTTCGTAAAACTCCTTGGCAAACTGATTGACCAGATACAGACTTTCTGCCTCTTGTTGTTGCTGCCGCATTTCCGGCGATAGTTCCTTTTCTTCGATCTTGATGCCGTACTTATTAGCAAGATAACGAATGGCTTCCGGAAAGGACAAATGCTCATGCTCCATCAAAAACTGAGGAGGACCGCCAGCCTGGCCGCAACCAAAACATTTATAGATATTCTTCGCCGGTGAGACTACAAAAGAAGGGGTCTTCTCATTGTGAAAAGGACACAATCCAATGAGATTCACTCCTCTCCGCTTCAGGTTGACAAAGTCCTGAATCACGTCCTCCACCCGGGCTACTTCCAATACCTCCTGAACACTTTTTGGATCAATCAAACCAGCTATTATTTTGGTTCTTTTTCCAAAAATAGCAATTTCTATTCAAGGAGGAGTAATCTTCTGGTGCCTATAATTTCACGATTGCTTGTCAACTGTAAAAAGTAAATACCAGGAGGATAATCTGAGAATTGGAGAGGTTGATTTTGTTGTAGAATCATTTGCTGCAAAAGCACTCCGGTTGCATCAAAAATTCACAAGATCGGTTCTTGAATTGCGCTCCCAAAACAACCTGAATTTCGCCATCCGATGGATTGGGGAAAATACGCCAGGAATCTTCTGACCAAGAGCTTTGATTGAGGTCACTAACGGTGCATCCTTCGCCTGAAATCTCTATAACATTTCCTTCGGAATCAACGATGTCACATAAGCCCAAAACGCCCGCCTCTACAATGGGACAAATAATTTCCTTGAGAAACATTCTGGTAGCACTGCCAATACCTTCGTAAAAAATGTCATTGCCTCCCAAAATACCGCTGGTGCCGGAAAAGCTTACATGTTGTAGCCGAACCTCCGTACCGCTGAGTACTATCGTAGAAATCGAGTCTAGGCCAACAATTAAGGTATCGGGTTGATAAAACACCTCGCTACAAAGCGGCACTCGCCAGGATTCTCCTACCTCCTTATTGAAGTCATACAGTAAGTCAAAAGCTTCGCTTTGTTCATTATAGAAATAGACTTAACCTTCTTCCTCATAAAGGAAATAATTGTTATAAATCCTTGCACCTTCTATGAAAAGTGCTCCATCAGGTTGAACCGTTATCAGGCTCCCTTTAGGCATTGCCACATCGCATCGAATGGTCAGTTTTCCTCCTGATTCCACAATTATATTTGATCGGATACTACGATGAGTGTTCCAAATAATATTAGCATCTTTCGGTATAACGATATCTGGTTGTGATGGTAAACCCATGAACGCAATACCTCTAAATGCATTTGCAAATTGGTGAAATTCAATTCGATAATTTCTCTCTTTTTAAAATAAAAAACTCCGCTGCCTTAGGGGAAAGGGTCACGTTTTTAACGAAATCGGGTTGCTGAGTAAGCTGGATGGGCACGGAATTCTTTCCTTCATTAAGGCGAGTATTTTTCAAATCCACTTCAATGGAAAAATCGCTGGAGGAAAGGGTGTCGTACTGGCTCAGGCCGACAACACAATTGATACGGATGATATCAGGAAACACCTTAAGGCTATCCTCTGTGGGCGCATTCTTCACCTTTAAAGGGACAAAAAGGCTTTTTTCTGTAAACTGTTCCACAGGAATATTGACCGTAATTGCCCGGGGAAAAAGCCGTAGTTCATTGGGAGGCACGGCAAGCGCGATATCTTGCTCCTTACTAGCTTGAATATCCTTCAAAATTAAAGAATCTGTAGGCCAATACCGCAAGGGTTCTACCCGACTAACGGGACCAGTAACGGATACGCTATCCGGGGTAAGCACGATCGGTCCCTGTCGTTGGTATTCGGCAGAATACTCTAGAGAAGCATTGAGGTAAATGGGTAATTTCTTTTGCAGTTTCTCTTCCAGTTGCAGGTCAATTTCATCGTAATTGACTTCCAGAATATCGAGGTTGCCCGCCGCGAGATTCTTGGCAATTTCCGTCCGCAACTGCCCGCGATTGAGGTCAATCTCATCCAATTCCATCATATTGATATCCAAGGGAATAGTAGCGGAAGAAAGGTATTCATACAATAAGTCCCAACCCGAGCCCGATAATTCTACGCTCATATCCGAAGGCGGTTGGTCAAGCAAGGCCATATCTTCCGGCAATTCGATATTGATCTGAACCGCTTTGAGCGATTTATAAGATTGAGAAAACTTAACCAGAAACCAGAAAACCAGGGCTATCCCTATACAAATGAATAGGATAGCCCGTTCTTCCGGAATTTGTATGCTATCGATTTTATTTCTTATCTGCTTTAGCATAAAGGGCGTCTGTCATTTCCTTGTTGATAGAACCTTTAGTCACCCGTAGGAAAACTTTAGTGGCTACCTCCAAAGTAACGATTTCATCTTCCATCTTATTGATTTTCCCAATAATCCCACTGGCAGTCACCACCTCGTCTCCTTTTTCCAAACTTTGCAGGAAGGTATTTTGTTCTTTCTGCTTCTTGGTCTGAGGACGAATAATGAAAAACCAGAAGATCAAAATCATGGCACCTAAAAACAAAAAACTGGTTGTGGGACTACCACCAGCTGCCTGTAACAACAAAACATCCAAGTACATTCGTTTACTTTTACGTGAAAAAAAAATATCTGATTCCTAAATCCTATTGCTTAGTGCTTATTTGGAGATGGTGCTTTAGCAGCGAAAATTACAGATTTTGGGTTCTCGCAAGGCTCATTTTTGAGCCCTTAGGGGCGCTAAGGACGAAAAAATAGCCGAAGTGAGGTTCCAAAATTCCGGTTTTACCGGGAC